>DGEZ01000030.1:11081-13498 GCA_002391425.1 Micrococcales bacterium UBA3913
CTCCAGGTGGATGCGCGGGTGGTGGATGCTCTCGCGTGCTTCAGCTGGCGCACAGCCGTTCGATAGGCTGAGCGGGTGACTGTGCCTTTCACCTCGTCGAGTGCCCGTATCCGTCTGGTGGTAGCGCTCGTCGTGGCCGCTCTGGTCCTGCCGAGTGGGAGCGGATGGGCGGCGACTGCGGCACATGCTCAGGCCGATGCGCCGGTGGCCGTCCAGCCGGCCGACGTGGACGATTTTTCCTTCGAGAGCTTCGACGCGGAGTACATCCTGTCGCAGGCAGCCGATGGCTCGTCTCAGATGAGCGTGCAGGAGACCCTCGTCGCGCTGTTCCCCGAGTATGACCAGAATCGGGGCATCGTTCGAGCTATCCCGGAGACGTACAACGGGGTGAACGTGCACGTGGACCTCCAGCAGGTCACCGATGCCAGCGGGGCGGCTGTCGAGTTCAGCGC
The DNA here is from genome assembly GCA_002391425.1 of Micrococcales bacterium UBA3913. Lineage (GTDB taxonomy): Bacteria > Actinomycetota > Actinomycetes > Actinomycetales > Microbacteriaceae > UBA3913. The sequence continues at coordinate 11,534 of DGEZ01000030.1, forward strand.
GAGTCACGAGAGCGGGTACCTTCAGGTATCGATCGGGACCGACGCGTATGTGCACGGGCGTCAGACCTACGTGATCAGCTACACGCTGGGCAATGTGATCCGTGAGGTCGCCGACGAGAACATCCAGGAGCTCTACTGGAATGTGAATGGACTGGACTGGCCGCAAGCTTTTGGAACGGTGTCTGCCACGCTCATCCTGGAGGGGAGTCTGATGAGCGCACGCAGCGATCAGGTGGCGTGTTATCGGGGTGGTTACGGGGATGCGGCAACGTGTTCCGAGATCGTGGACGACAACTCTACAGTGACCTTCCGGGCCGACGGGGTGCAGGCTGAGCAGACTCTCACCGTCGCACTGGGATTCGACTCTGGTACGTTCGTGGTGCCGACGTCGCCTCTGCGGCAGCTGGGGGTATGGCTGGGCGTCGTCTTGCTCGTCCTCGTCGCCGTAGCAGGGATGGGCGTCCTGGCGCTGGTGCGCCGTCGCCGCTGGCAGCACCGCACCGGCCGTGGCACGGTGATCCCCGAATACGCCCCACCCGCGGGGGTGGACCTGTTCGGCTGCGCGGCGGTGCATGGCGATGCCGGGATGCGCGCCACCGTAGCGGAACTCGTCGCGCTTGCCGTGCGCGGCGTGCTGACCATCACGTCGTCGGGGCGCAACGGGAAGCGTTTCTCCGTGACGTGCAGGGTGGAGCCCTCCGCGCCGGCCCCGGATGCGGTGCTGCCGACGGATGAGTCCCAGTGGGCGCAGGGATGGCCGGCCACGCGTGCAGGCGAGGCCGCACCACTGACGGTGGCCGAGGTGGCCCTGCTGGAGGCCGTGTTCGGGCACCCGCCGCGTCCTGGTGACGCCGTCGATCTGTCGCATACCAACCAGCGGCGCGGGGATGCGGTACACGCTCTGCTCTCGCAGCAGAAGGCGCGTGCCGAAAAGATGGGGTTGTTGCACAAACCACAGCGCGCGCTCCCCTGGTGGCCGTCGCTCCTTTCCGGTGCCGCGGCCATAGGCGTGTGTGCGTGGGGCATCATCATCACGATCCAGACCCTCAACCCTGTCGTGGGCGTCCTCGGCGGCCTGATCTTCCTCGGCGTGCTCGTGCTGACCGGGCTGATGCGCATTCGGCCGAGGCGGCGCACCTACCCGGGCGCGTTGCTGTCCGAATACCTGGAGGGCACCCGAATGTACATCGGGTGGGCGGAGCAGGACCGATTGGCGTTCTTGCAATCGGTGGACACGGCTGAGCGCGTGGGGCCCGAGCAGCGGGTGCACCTATACGAGCGGATGCTCCCGGTGGCGATACTCGTGGGTCTGGAATCGAGTTGGGCGCCGGTGATGTCCGAGGCTTTCGCTGCTGCATCCCTGGAGCCGACCTGGTACCAGGGATCGGCAGGCCGCGGGTTTGACGCGGTGGTGTTTGCCTCTCAGCTGAGGACCCTGACGGAGTCGGCCAGCCATGGGCTGAGCGCCCCGCCGAGCAGCAGTGGCGCCTCGGGGTCCGCCGGGGGCGGGTTCGCCGGTGGGGGCGGTGGCGGAGGCGGAGGAGGGGGCCGCTGACGGCCCGCCCGCGCATCCCGTTGTTACGGGGCCCTGCCACCACGGTACCTGTGGCCACGGGGCACCCGTTGTCAGGAGAGTTTAAGCAAGGCCTCTTCCAGGGCCACCCAGCCGAGCATGGCGCATTTGACGCGTGCCAGGAAGCGTGACGTCCCGGACAGCGCTGTGGCATCGTCGAACTTCTCCACGTCGAGTTCGAGGGTGCCGCGGCTGCGCATCACGGTGCGGAACTCGTCGATCATCTCGTGCGCCTCAGCGAGGGTTTTTCCGGTGAGCAGATCCGTCATCAGGGACACCGATGCCTGCGAAATGGAACACCCCTGGCCGTCCCAGGCAATCGTCGCGATCCGGGTATGGTCGTCGCTGAGCTCGACGAGGAGGGTGAGCTCGTCTCCGCAAGTGGGGTTGAA
>DGEZ01000030.1:13820-18941 GCA_002391425.1 Micrococcales bacterium UBA3913
GTGTACCCGTGGCGCTCTTTGGCGGCCTCCAGAATGATCTCCTGGTAGAGAGATTCGAGCTCGGATGAGGCCATCATCGTGCCCCCGCCGCACCCGTGGTCTGTGCCACTCCGAAGAACGGCCGGACGTCGGCGACCGCGTTCAGCAGGTCATCGACTTCCGCCTCCGTGTTATACAGGTAGAAGCTTGCACGGGTGGACGCGGTGACTCCGAACCGCCGGTGAACGGGCTGAGCGCAGTGGTGCCCCACCCGCACGGCGATGCCCCGGTCATCCAGGAACTGCCCCACGTCATGGGCGTGCACCCCAGCCGTATCGAAGGCGACGAGACCAGAGCGGGGCCGACCGCGCCCGGGGCCCAGTACGCGAATCCCGGGGATATCCGCTAAGCCCTGCAACGCCTTCTGTGTCAGGTGTTCCTCCCACTGCTGGATGCGGTCCATCCCGATGTGGCTCAGGTAATCGACTGCTGCCCCGAACGCGATTGCCTGCGAGACGCGCTGTGTCCCGGCCTCGAAGCGCTGGGGGGCGGGGAGGAATTCGGCGTGGTCCATGGTGACCACGGTGATCATCGACCCGCCGGTGAGGAACGGAGGCATCGCATTGAGGAGCTCCGACTTGCCGTACAACGCTCCGACGCCGGTCGGCCCGAGCATCTTGTGGGCGCTGAACGCCGCAAAGTCCACGTCCAGCGCGTGGACGTTGATGGGCATGTGCGGTACCGACTGGCAGGCGTCGAGAACGACGAAGGTGTCTGCCCCGGTTGCGCGAGCCAGGGAAACGAGCGCGGGGACCGGGTTGATCGTGCCGAGCACATTCGAGACGTGGGCGACCGCGAGCACACGCGTGCGTTCTCCGATGATCTCGGCGGCGGCGTTCATATCGAGTTCGCCGTCGTCGGTGACCGGAATGTAGCGCAAGGAGGCTCCGGTTCGCGCCGCAAGCTCCTGCCAGGGGATCAGGTTTGCATGGTGCTCCATCTCAGTGACGACGATCTCGTCGCCGGGACCGATCCGGAATCGTGCCGCATCTGTCCCGCCGCGGCCCAGACTTGCGTTTCCGATCGAATAGGCGACGAGATTGAGAGCTTCGGTGGCGTTCGAGGTCCACACCACCTCGTCGTCGGCGGCGCCGATAAACGCCGCCACCTTGTCGCGCGCCTGCTCGAACAGGTCCGTCGCCTCTGCGGCGAGGGTATGAGCGCCCCGGTGCACGGCCGCGTTGCGCTGCTCGTAGTACTCCTGCTCAGCCTCCATGACGCTGATCGGGTTCTGACTGGTTGCGCCGGTGTCCAGGTACACCAGAGGGTGTCCATTGACACTGCGCGACAGGATGGGGAAGTCGTTCCGGATGCGTTCGACTTCAGCGGTCGTCAGCGGAACTCTCAGGGACTCAGTCATAGCTCTATCCACCTTAGGACCGAAGATCGCTGCTGAACAGCCCCCGCTTCCTCGTCGCGGAGAACCGTCAGGATTGCTGACCTGGATCGCAGCACAGACGGGGGGGGGGATATGGACGCGGCGGGGGGAGTCGAACCCCCATGCACGGGCGTATGAGACCCGGTCCCTTCCGGTGGGTGCGCCGCGGTGGTGCACTGCCTGTCGAGGCATTCCCACGCTACGGCCCGCAGTCTTGCGCTGTCGATAACTGTTTCGAAACGTGACGCGGGGCTACGCGTGCAGCTCGCTGTTGAGCTGAATCCCCACGCCGCGGCGTCGGACGGCCTCCACAGCGCCGCTTTGCGAATTGCGCCGGAAAAGGAGCCCATTCTGACCGCTGAGCTCCACCGCTTTGACCACTCTCGGCCCCTCCACGTCATGGAAGGTGAGTTTCGTTCCCGCTGTCACGTACAATCCTGCTTCGATGACACAGTCATCGCCGATCGCGATGCCGAGTCCCGCATTGGCGCCCAGCAGGGAGCGCTTTCCGATGCTCACCCGCTGTTTGCCCCCGCCCGAGAGGGTGCCCATGATGGATGCGCCGCCGCCAATATCGGAGCCGTCGCCGACGACGACGCCCTGGGAGATTCTGCCCTCGACCATGGAGGTGCCGAGCGTACCGGCATTGAAGTTGACGAAGCCGGCATGCATGACGGTGGTTCCGGGGGCGAGGTGCGCGCCCAGGCGAACACGCGCGCCGTCCGCGATCCGAACCCGCTCTGGGCTGACGTAATCGAGGAGCCGCGGGAACTTGTCCAGCCCGAGCACAACGACACCGCGGCTGCGCAGGGCGCCGCGCTGCCGATCGAGTTCCTCGGGCTGGATCGGCCCGTGGTTCGTCCACGCATTGATGGGCAGGGCCGGGATGAGCCCGTCCAGGTTGATCGTATTGGGCTGCACCTTCAGGTGAGACAACAGGTGCAGGCGCAGGTATGCGTCGGCGGTGTCTGCGACCGGGCTGTCCAGGTCGATCTCTGTGAGGATGACGGTGCGCTGCGTCGCGACGACGGGGTCGGGGCCCGCCTGGTCGTCCAGGGGCATACCCAGCCCGGTGGTGTCCTCAGGTGCAGAGCCGAGATGGGTCTCGGGGAACCAAACGTCCAGAACAGTGTTATCAGGAGCGAGCGTCGCGAGTCCGACGCCCCAAGCGTTGCGTGTGCCCATGACGGTCCATTCTACCTGCCGGGGGTGGAGGCGCACCGGAGCACCGCCCCCTGGGCTTTAGGGTGGAGGTATGGGCACTTCGCACCTCGATCTATCCGTATCCGTTGTCGACCTGGCGAAGTCGCTGTGCGACATCCCCTCTGTCTCCGGAGATGAACGTTCCATCACCGACGCGATCGAGCAGGCTTTGCGCCCGTGCGCCCACCTGACGATCACCCGGTCGGGGAACGCGCTGGTGGCCGCCACCTCTGGCGGACGCGCGACGCGCGTCGCCATCGCCGGGCACACGGACACCGTTCCCATCCGGGACAACGTTCCCTCGTGGTTCGAACAGCGGGACGGTCAGCGCTGGCTCGTCGGGCGGGGCAGTGTGGACATGAAGTCGGGGGTAGCCGTGCAGCTGGCCCTGGCGGCCTCGCTGACGCACCTTCCGGTGGATGTCACCTGGATCTTCTACGACAACGAGGAGGTGTCCGCGTCGCTGAACGGACTCGGGCGCCTGGCCCGGGAGCATCCCGAGCTGGTGGCGGCGGACTTCGCGGTCCTGGGTGAACCGACGGCGGCGGTGATTGAGGGCGGATGCAATGGCACGTGTCGCTTCCTGGTGAAGACGACGGGGGTACGTGCGCACTCCGCTCGCGCATGGGTGGGGGACAACGCCATCCACCACGCGGCACCGGTGTTGGACATCCTCGCAGGATACGCGCCGGAGACGATCGAGGTTGAGGGGCTGGCCTATCGTGAGGGGTTGAACGCGGTGCGTATCGGCGGGGGCATCGCCGGAAACGTGATACCGGATGAGTGCTGGGTCGAGGTGAACTACCGTTTCGCGCCGAACCGGAGCGAGCAGGAGGTGCGGGATGTCGTAGCGCGCCTGTTCGGGCGGTGGCAGGTGGAATTCGTTGACTTCGCAGCGGGTGCACGTCCCGGGCTCGACGCACCGCTTGCGCAGAGGTTTGTGGCTGCCGCCGGGGGGACGGCCGGCCCGAAATACGGCTGGACGGACGTGGCGCGGTTTGCCGAGCTGGGCATCCCGGCGGTGAATTTCGGGCCCGGGGATGCGCTCAAGGCGCATGCTGACGATGAGGCGCTGCCGGTGGTGCAGATCGAGCAGTGTGAACGGGTTCTCCGCACCTGGCTGGAGAATGCGGGATAATAGGAGGACGGTTCCCGCAATCTGAAAGGGGCGAGATATGGCGGCAATGAAGCCTCGGACCGGAGACGGTTCCATGGAGGCGGTGCGAGAAGGCAAGCTCATCATCGTGCGGATTCCTGCCGAAGGCGGTGGACGTCTTGTCATCTCCGTCAATGATGAGGAGGCGACGTCACTGCGCGATGCGCTGTCCGCTGTGTTGGGTTCCTGACGCTGGTCTCCGAGACCACCTGGCGCTCTGAGCCGGGTGGGAACGGTTCCCTGAGAAAAGCTGATGTGACCGGGGTTACCCCTGTGTACGCGTCAGCAGGAGGACGCCGTCCCCAACGTCGAGGAGCGCGGCGTGAAAGTGCTCCGCCTGGGCGGCCTCGCTGAGGACACCGCGGTAGGCCTGCGTGGCAGTGTCGCGGGCCGCGGGGTTGGCCGTACGGTCGTGGTGGAGTACCCCCAGGATCACGATCATGCCGCGCCGGGCATCACTGAGTCGGATGCTGTGCTGGAGGTACTCGTCCAAGTTCTCGGCATCGGCGTCGATGACCACCAGGCCGTAGCTGTTGTCGGCGAGTTTCCCGATCACATCCAGTGCGCGACGCCCGATGAAGCGAACCTGGCGGGAGGGTATACCTGCCTCATCGAGGGACGTTCTGGCGGCATCCTGGTAGGTAATCTCCGGATCGATGGATGTGACCACGGCGTGAGGAGCGCCCTGGAACAGCCACAGGGTGCTTACCCCTGCACCGGTTCCGATTTCGACGATGGTGTCTGCCTGGCTTGCTGCCGCGAGAGCGGCGAGCAGGGCACCCGTGGCAGGAGTGATGCTGTTCACGCCGAGCTCAGCTGCACGCCGCCGTGCTGAGCGGATCGTCTCCGGCTCGATGGTGTAATCCTCGACGAATTTCCAGCTGGTCACCTTGTCGACCATTTTTCACGCTCCCCTCTCTCCAGTAGCCTACGGCAGTCTGACGTCCAGGGTCGGCTAATCTGGTGGCTATGGGTTTTAGCGTCGAGAAGGTTCTGGTGATCCTGGTGATCGCAGCTCTCCTGATTGGGCCTGAACGACTGCCGCGAGCTGCGGAGGCCCTCGCCGGTCTGGTGCGCAAGATTCGCGTCTACGCGAACGATACGAAGACCCGTCTCAAGGAGGAGATGGGCGAGGATTTCGAGGACATCGACTGGCATGACCTCGATCCGAGACAGTACGACCCGAGGCGGATCATCCGCGAGGCGCTGACCGAGCCGTTGGACCCCAGTGCCGCTGCCCACCACACGGTGCCGAAGAAGCCCGCTTCGGTGAACCGGAACATGACCGGACAATCGATTGCGCTGGACCCGGTGGGACGCCCCAGCCTGTCTCTTATACACATCT
>DGEZ01000029.1 GCA_002391425.1 Micrococcales bacterium UBA3913
AGCGAGGTGGATGTTCCAGCGGAGCCATACGTGTGCGCGACGGTATCCAGCCACGTCTCTACCGCTTGCGCGGGTGCGTCAAATATCTCCGGGGTGGGGTGCTGCTGTCCGCCGTCTGGCTGCCACGCGTAGGCCCCGGGGCCAAAAACCAGTGGTGCACGCACGGAGACACACACGAAGGTGTCCGGCAGGAGCGGGAAGAGTCCCCTGAGGTCGAACTCGTGGGAACCCATCCCATGCATGAGCACGAGCAGTGGGCGCGCCGCAAGCTCCCGGGCGCGATACTCGGCGGCGACATTCCAGATGCTCGCCGCCTCATCGATGTGCAGTGTGGCGGGCACAACGACCTCCCTCTCGGGTTTTCGGCGCGTTCAGCACATGCTGCGCGTGTAGGGCTGATCAGAGATCGTGTCCCAGAGGATCTCCGTCCCGTCGTCGATAGCCAGGTTGGGATGTCCCTCCGTCCACGACAGCGTCCAGGTGTAGTCCCGTCGCTCACGTTCGTCGAGGGTCGCCTCATGATCGGAGATGAGCTTCACCACTGATTCGGGTAACACCGCCGGCGGCTTCTCGCCGACCTTCCATCGAGAACCAATCTTCATCCTCTGTCTCCTGTCTTCTCGCGTTTCGCACCAGGTGAAACGTGCGAGCCAGCTGCGGGATTCCCCGCCACCTGGTTAGGCGATTTCTCCGAGCTGGGCGTCGGTGACCGTCACCGTGTCTGCCCCGGGTGTGAGCGTCAGCGCGCCCGTGATGCGGGCAACAGCCTTGAGGTCGTCGGCGGCCCACTCGATCGCCTGAATCTGCGCGGCCGGACCGGCCAGGCTGGCGGTGGTCAGCGGCGTGCGCTGGGGCACCTTGGCGTCCGTCTTCACTCGGCGCAGGCCGATGAGGGCCTCGCCCAGCGCGGAGAAGATCCCGGTGTACCGTTCGATGTCCGCCGGCAGCAGCGCGAAGGTGGCCTCGGCCGGTGTCGGCCACTCCGAGAGGTGCACGGAGTCCTCGTGCGTCCAGCTCCACACCTCTTCGCTGGTGTACACGAGGAAGGGCGCGAACAGGCGCAGCAGGATGTCCAGGGCGCGGCGCATCGCGAGAATGGCCGAGGCTTGCCCGCCGGGGATTTCGCGGGAGCCGTAGGCGCGTTCCTTGACGAGTTCCAGGTAGTCGTCGCAGAACTCCCAGAAGAACTGTTCTGTCACCTCTAGGGCCCGGGCGAAGTCGTACCGTTCGAATGCGCTGGTGGCCTGCTCAACGACAGTGCTGAGGCGGCCGAGCATATCGATATCCAGGGGCTGCGTGATCAGTGAGTCTGCGCTCGGCAACGGGTAGCCGTAGACGAGTTTCGCGGCGTTCAGCAGCTTGATGGCCAGGCGGCGGCCGATCTTGATCTGCTTCGGGTCGTTCTGGTCGAATGCGGCGTCGGAGCCGAGCTTCGAGGAGGCAGCCCAGTAGCGCACCGCATCCGAGCTGTACTTCTGCAGCAGGCCGAGCGGCGTGACCACATTGCCCTTGGACTTGGACATTTTCTTGCGGTCAGGGTCCACGATGAACCCGGAGATCGTGGTAGCCGTCCACGGCAGTGCCCCGTCCTCCAGCTGTGCGCGCAGCACGGTGGAGAACAGCCAGGTGCGGATGATGTCCTGGGCCTGCGGCCGCAGGCTGAACGGGGAGACGATCTTCCACAGTTCGGGGTCGCGCTCCCATCCACCAACAATCTGGGGCGTCAGGGACGAGGTGGCCCAGGTGTCCATGATGTCGACCTCGCCGACGAAGCCACCGGCTGCCCCGCGCTGTTCGGCGGTGTACCCCGGGGGCACGTCCACGGACGGGTCGACCGGGAGCTGATCGCGGGTGGGGGTCAGCACGTGGTCGAAGTCGGGGGTGCCATCCTCACCGATCGCATACCACACCGGGATGGGAACCCCGAAGTACCGCTGCCGGCTGATCAGCCAGTCGCCGGCCAGGCCGTTGACCCAATTTTCGTAGCGCACGCGCATGAACTCGGGGAACCACTGCAGGGTGCGACCAGCCTCGAGCAGGTGCTCCTTGAGGTCCGGGTCGTTCGCCCCGTTGCGGATGTACCACTGGCGGGTGGAAACGATCTCCAGCGGCTTGTCGCCCTTCTCGAAGAACTTCACCGGGTGGGTGATCTTCTTCGGCTCAGACAGCAGCTCGCCGCTGTCTCGCAGCAGGTCCACGAGCACCTGGCGGGCGGAGAATACGGTCTTGCGTGCCATCTGCTCGTAGGCGGCAACTCCACGCTCGGAGGTGATCCAGTCGGGCGTCTCCTGCTGGAAACGACCGTCGAAGCCGAGCAGTGACCGGTTCGGCAGGCTCAGCTCCCGCCACCAGGTCACGTCCGTCGTGTCGCCGAAGGTACAGATCATCGCGATGCCTGTTCCCTTGTCCCGCTCCGCGAGGCGGTGGGCGAGAACGGGCACCTCGACGTCGAAGATCGGTGTGCGCACGGTGGTCCCGAACAGGTGCTGGTAGCGCTCATCGTCGGGATGCGCCACCAACGCTACACAGCTGGGCAGCAGCTCGGGGCGGGTGGTGGCGATGCGCACATCCTGGTCGGCACCATGGAAGGCGAGGTCGTGGTACGCGCCGGGCTGTTCCCTGTCCTCGAGTTCCGCCTGGGCGACGGCGGTGCGGAACGTGACATCCCACAGGGTGGGTGCGAGCGCCTGGTACGCCTCGCCGCGCTCCAGATTGCGCAGGAACGCGAGCTGGGAGACGAACAACGATTCTTCCCCGATGGTGCGGTAGGTGAGGTTCCAGTCCACGGACAGGCCGAGGGCGCGCCAGACATCCTCGAACTGCTTCTCGTCTTCGACGGTAAGTTCTTCGCACAGCTCGATGAAGTTGCGCCTGCTGATCGGAAGCTGGTTGGCCGCCTTACTCGACTTGTTGTCGCCGCCACGCTGAGGCGGCTCAAAGGTGGGGTCGTAGGGGATGCTCGGGTCGCAGCGCACCCCGAAATAGTTCTGCACTCGGCGCTCGGTGGGCAGGCCGTTGTCATCCCAGCCCATCGGGTAGAAGACTTCGAACCCGTTCATGCGCTTGTAACGGGCTATCACATCAGTGTGCGTGTAGCTGAACGCGTGCCCGATGTGCAGAGACCCGGAGGCGGTGGGGGGAGGAGTGTCCACAGAGTAGGTGCCACTGGCTTTCGCGGCGGCCCGATCGAAGCGGTATGTTCCCCGCTTTGTCCAGAGCTCGTTCCATTTCGTCTCGAGGCCCTCCAGCGCGGGCTTCTCGGGGATTCTGTCAATGCTCGGTTCGGACACTGCTGCTCCGGTTCTCTGTATGCGGCACTGCGTCGTATCTCACCGCCGACGGAGCGGGGAGAATTAGTGCCTGAATAGGGTTTCGTTGTCGAGTTTACCCTCTGTCCTGCGGCCACGACTGGTTGCGGGCGAATCCGTCGCGAACATCGTCGTCCGGCGCGTGCGTGGGATACCCAACCCGAGGGTGGTCCCGTGGCCGGATCCCGACAACATTGTATGTATTCTCTCGAATTATGAGCTGAGCCGGTGAAGGAATTTATTGCGATAATCGATTCGCTATTTCGAATATGGTAAAAGCAGAATGTGCTGGTAACAGTGTGTGTTTAGTGCCATGACATACACCTGGTACACAGCTATCCCAGTGAGTGAATTCGACTACTCAAAATCTGTCTCTTATACACATCT
>DGEZ01000039.1 GCA_002391425.1 Micrococcales bacterium UBA3913
CGCAGGATGCGTGTGACGCCGAGTGAGAGACAATAGTGGTCTGACGAAAGGCAACACAGATGAGCGAGAGCATTGACCTGATGTCCGGGGTGACCCTTTCTGGGGGTTGCGGTTGTGGTGGACAGAGCACCGGCGGTTGCGGCTGTGGACACCACCACGGCCATGGCCACGCAGGAGGCAGCGCCGCACGGGAGAGCACTGACGGTGCAGTCGCCACCTTCGGGGTGCGCGGGATGACGTGCGAGCATTGCGTTGCCAGTGTGACCGAGGAGATCAGCGAATACGCGGGTGTTACCGGTGTTTCTGTGGATCTTCAGCCTGGGGGCATCTCCGCTGTGACCGTGACCAGCACCGAGCCGCTGGACCGCGCAAATATTGAAGCTGCAATCCGTGACGCCGGCTACGAGCCTGCCGCAGACTGAGGCGACGCGCACAGCGCGTAGTATCGAATTCGACATCGGGGGAATGTCCTGCGCCTCCTGCGCGCACCGGATTGAGCGCAAGCTTGGCAAGCTCCCCGGCGTGCAGGCGTCGGTGAACTTCGCCACGGAGCGTGCCCAGGTGCAGGCCCCGCCTGCCGTGAGTACGGACCAGCTCGTCGCGACGATCGCTGCTGCGGGATACACGGCGACTGAGCATCGCGAGCAGAAACCCGAACGCACACAGGCGATCCCCGTGCGCCTAGTAGTGTCCGCACTGCTCAGCGTGTGCGTGGCCCTGGTGTCCATGGTTCCCGCACTGCAGTTCCCAGGGTGGGAGTGGGCGTCCCTGGCTCTGGCGACACCCGTGGTGTTCTGGGCGGCGTGGCCGATACACCGCGGCAGCGTGACCGCGCTGCTGCACGGTGGAGCGACGATGGACACACTGGTCAGCGTGGGCATCGCCGTGTCCTACCTGTGGTCGACGTGGATGCTCCTCTCCGGCACGGGACAGCACCTCTACTTCGAGGTGGCTGCGGTTGTCACCGTGCTGGTGCTGCTCGGGCGGTGGTTCGAGGACCGGGCGAAGACGGACGCACGGCGTTCGCTCACCTCGCTCGGGGAACTCGCGGCGAAAACCGTCACCGTGGTCGGCCCCGCGGGGACCCGCAGTATCCCGATTGCGCAGCTGCACGTTGGCGACACGTTCCTGGTGCGCCCGGGAGAGAAGATCGCCACCGACGGTGAGGTGCTGGAGGGCAGCTCACAGGTGGACGCGAGCCTGATCACGGGTGAGTCTGCACCGGTATCGGTCGCTCCGGGGGACGACGTCACGGGAGCGACAATCAATGGCTACGGCACCTTGACCGTGCGGGCCACCCAGGTGGGTTCTGGCACGGAGCTTGCCCGCCTGGCTCGTATGGTCGAGCAGGCGCAGTCTGGGAAAGCGCAGTATCAGCGCCTCGCCGATCGTATTTCGGCCGTGTTCGTGCCGGTTGTGGTGGGTCTCGCGGTGTTCACCTTCGCTGGGTGGATGCTCGCGGGTGCATCCGTGACGGCGGCGATCAATGCCGCGGTGGCGACCCTGATCATCGCGTGTCCGTGTGCGCTCGGACTGGCAACCCCAACCGCGCTGCTGGTGGGCACCGGGCGTGGTGCACAACTGGGGATTATCATCCGTGGCCCGGAGGCGCTGGAGCGGGCGCCGAAGGTGACGGCGGTGGTGCTGGACAAGACCGGGACGGTCACGACTGGCCGGATGTCCGTGGCCCGGGTGTTGGCGTTGCCCGGGGCGTCTGAGGCGACGTTGCGGACGGTGGTGGCCTCGGTGGAGCGTTCGTCCGAGCATCCCATCGCACGGGCGTTGGGGTCTCTCGTTCCCCCGGATTCCGGGGTTCCTGTCGCCGGGCTGACGGCTGTCCCAGGCGCGGGTGTGCAGTGCACGGCCGATGGCCGGGCCACCTGCGTCGGGCGCCTCGACTGGGTGGCCGAGCACGCCGGGCCGGTTCCGGTGGAAGTGTCCAGCGCTGCTGCGGCCTTGGCCGGCGCCACAGCTGTTGGCGTGGCCTGGGATGGGCAGTGGCGTGGGCTTATTCTGCTCTCCGATGAGCCCCGACCTGATGCCGCTGATGCCGTCGCTGCGCTGCTGCAGATGGGGGTGCACCCGGTGCTTGCCTCGGGGGACCACCTGGAAGTGGCCGAGGCGGTCGCCCGGCGAGTCGGGATCCCCGAAGTGCATGCACCGTTGCGCCCAGACGAGAAGGTGGCGGTGGTTCGGCGTTTGCAGGACGAGGGGCACCAGGTCGCGATGCTGGGCGACGGGGTTAACGACGCGGCGGCGTTGGCCGCGTCGGATCTGGGCATGGCCATGGGTTCGGGCACGGATGCCGCCGTCAGTGCCGCGGAGATCGTGCTTGTCCGCCGAGGGCTTGCCGCCGGGGTGGATGCGCTGCGGCTGGCCCGGCGCACGATGGCAACGATCCGGGGCAACCTGTTCTGGGCGTTCGCCTACAACGTGGTGGCCATCCCGGCGGCGATGCTGGGGGTGTTGAACCCGATGGTGGCAGCCGCTGCGATGGGATTCTCATCCATTTTCGTGGTGGGGAACAGCTTGCGGTTGCGCAGATTCCGGTAGATCGCGCGGGGGAAGCGCGGCTCCCCATCCACAAGTTGAGAAAGATTATCGTTTTTGATATACCTGTCATCATGACACTCACAAAGACCTTTACTGGCCCCGCCGCGCTCGCCGCCGGAATCGCTCTCGCCCTCTCCGGCTGCGCTGCAACAGGGGCCGGAACGGATTCCACATCCGGGGAATCCACAGGACAACTCACTGTCGTCGCCTCGACGAATGTGTGGGGAAGCATTGCCCAGGCCATTGGAGGTGACGCCGTCAGCGTGACGAGCCTGATCGACTCGAGTGCACAGGATCCGCATGAGTTCGAGGCAACCGCACGGGACCAGCTGGCCGTGAACGACGCGCAGCTGATTCTGGAAAACGGCGGCGGGTACGACGACTTCGTCGATACGATGCTGGATGCAGCAGAGGAGAACAGCGCCCGAGTGGTGCTCAACGCGGTCGATATCTCTGGCCTGGATACCGGGGACAGCGGTGAGGGGGAGTTCAACGAACACGTGTGGTACAGCTTCCCGACGGTGGATGCGGTCGCGCAGCAGCTCGCGAACGAGCTGGCAAGTCTCGACCCCGACAACGCCGACACCTTCCAGAGCAACTACGAGGAGTTCAGCGGTGAGCTCGATCAGCTGACCTCCCGGCTGGACGGCATCGCGGCAGACCACGGGGGTGCACACGTGCTCATCACGGAACCCGTGCCGCTTTACCTGCTTGAGGCCGCGGGGCTCGTCAACGAGACACCAGACGAATTCAGCGAGGCCGTCGAGGAGGGCACGGATGTGCCTGCCCTCGTGCTGGAGGAGGTCAAGGGTCTGCTCGACTCCGGGAACATCGTGCTGCTCGCATACAATGAGCAGACCGTCACCAACCAGACGGAAGCCGTGCTCGACCAGGCAACGGCCGATGGGGTTCCCGTCGTGAGTTTTGCCGAGACGCTTCCCGATGGAGTAACTGACTACATCGACTGGATGACCACTACTATCGACACCGTTGAAGAGGCGCTGAATTCGTGACTGAATCTCCCCTGAATGGGACCCCCGTGCTGGACATCCAGGACGGGGGCATTTCCCGTGACGGTCGGGTACTGTGGCAGCACCTGTTCCTGACCGTAAAACCGGGAGAGATTATCGCCGTTCTCGGGGCCAATGGGGCGGGGAAGTCGACCCTCTTCCACGTCCTCCTCGGTCAGACTCCGCTGGAC
>DGEZ01000152.1 GCA_002391425.1 Micrococcales bacterium UBA3913
AGATGTGTATAAGAAACAGACGTGGGAGTAGATGTTCATCGTCGTGGTGATCGTGGAATGCCCGAGCCGTTCCTGTACGACCTTGGGGTGTTCGCCGAGTTCGAGCAGCAGGGTCGCGTGGGTGTGACGCAGCCCCTTGATGGTGACGCGGTGCAGGGAGTCGAACTTCGCGGTTGCCCATTTGAGGCGGCGATCCCAGCGGCTGGTCATCGCGTCGGGTGAGCGGAGCTCTCCGTCGTCGTCTCCGAAGACGTAGGCGTCGGCTTTCGCAAGCTCGAACGACACTTCGGCTCGGGCAACCTTGTACGAGGCGAGCACCTTCAATGTCTCGGCGTCCACGTCGATGACGCGGGCGTTGCCGGTCTTTGTGGTCTTCGTCTTCGTCCAGTCGTCGGTGTCGACGGCGCGGCGGATGCTGACTCGCATGGTCTTCGTGTTGATGTCCGACCACTTGAGGGCGAGGGCTTCGGAGCGGCGCATGCCGGTGTAGGCGATGAGTCGCCAGAGTGGGAACAGTTCGTCTTCGAGGGTGTCGCGGTTCCAGGTGAGGAAGGTCTGCAACTGCTCGGCCGTCCAGGTCGCGATCTCGGGTTTCTGTGCCCGTACCTCGCTGGACTTCGGGGGCTTGACGGTGCGCTTCTTCTTCGCCGGGTTCACGGTGAGGTGCCCGTCGTCGATCGCGGCGTCGAGGATCGCTCCCAGCACGACGTGCACCTTGTGGACGCTGTTGGCAGAGAGCGGCTGTCCTTTGCCGTATTTGTCGTTGCGGCCGTGGTTTTCGAGGTCGCGGTAGTGGCGGGCGATGCGGGTGGCGGTGAGCTTGTCGAGCCGGATCGTGCCGAGCTGGGGGCGGATATGGTTGCGGATGATCTTCTTGTACCCCGTGATCGTGGACGCCGCGAGCTTGAGCCCCGCCACCCACTCGTCCGCGTAGGTCCCCACGGTCGGCACTTTATTGCCGAACTTCTCGTTCTGCTTGCGCTGCTTCAATGCCTCTTGCAGGGCATCGTTGGCCTCGTCGGTGCTAGTAAACCCGGAACGGGTCAGGCGGCGCATCCCCATCTCGGGGTACTCGGGGTCTTTCAGGACGTAGATCTGGAACCGCCACCGCTTGCCTTTGTCGGTGTCGTAGGCCTGGATCGAGCCGGGCTGTCGGGAGCGGGAGCGCCGCTGCTGCTTCTCACCCCCGCCGCCCTGCCCTGCGGGCTGCTTCGTGGTCATGACCGTGTGCTCCTTGCCGTCGTCGTGCCAGGCTGGTGGGTCTGGGCGTAGTTGTCGGCGTAGTCCTTGGCGTTGAACACTCGCCCCTCCGGGTCGAGCTGCACTCCCCGCTCCTGGATCACGCGCGCGCGTGCCCGCGCTGTTTCCAGGCGTTCTTGGTAGGCGGCGATGGTCTTGGGGTGCGCGCTCGGCTTCTCGGGGTCGTCTTTGCTGGGGGCGGTCATGCCCGCGAGGGTAGTTTCGAGGTGATGGATGCGGTCGGTGCAGATCACCCATTCCTGCTGCCAGTAGTTGAACAGCCCCTCATCGGTGAGCACGAGTTCCCCGCGCATCCACCGGTCGATCTCTTCCGGCTCATACCCCTCGGGAACGCCCGTGAGCGTCGTCTGCTCGTCCGGTGGGGTCAGGAGCGCGGCGGGAGTGGTGCGCAGCAGGTAGGCGATCACGGTGAGGTCGTCCACGTCGACGCGGCGATCCCCGGCCTCTAGTTTGCTGATGCCCGAGGTGGAGAGCTTGCGCCCGGCGGCTTTCAGTCCGTCGGACATAGTGCGTAGGTCCATGCCGATGGCTTGGCGGGCGGCGCGGATGTTGTTCGCGACGTGCGTGTTCGTGATGCCTGCGGGGTTGCCCCGCACCCTATCGGTTTCCATAGTAGAAAACTACAACGCAATGCTTGACAGCGCAAGTGCGATTCTCTACGGTGGGAGGAACCATATTTCTCGGCGCTGGCACGAACGGATGGTGCGACATGCGGCAGAGCACCCTCGACATGGACGACCTCCGGGGGCGTCGCAGCCTGGTCATCACCCGCAAAGAAGCCGCCGAAGCCCTCGGCGTCGATCCCCGCACGATCACCACGAGCATCAACGAGGGCACCATTCCGCATGTGAAGCTCGGGCGGCGCATCGTGATCCCGCGCGAGAAGTTCCTCGCCCTCTTCGCAGACACCGCCGTCGACGGCGGCGAGTCCTGACGCTCCATCGGCGGTGCCGAATCGGCACCGCCGTACCAGGCTTCCCGGTGAATGTCGGCGGAGCGACGTAAACTGATCTGAGAACGCCGACCACAAGGAGGCCCCCTGCATGGCTCTCAAGACTCCGGTATCCGAGGCTCATGTCCGGCGTGTGCTCGCGGAGGTCGAGGCCGGGCAGGTCACGGCCGGTGCAGTTGTCTCTGAGTCGGATCGGGAGATCGCCCGACGTCAGGTGCGCGGCGAGTTGTCTGCGGATGAAGCGGTCCGTGAGGCGATCGCGGCGGCGCTTGACCGCTTCCCCGAGAAGTAACCCGTCCGGGCAGGAGCACCAGTGCCCAATCGCTACAGCTACCCGAACAGCCTGGTTCTGATCAACAAGCTGGGCATCACTGACTACGACCGATGGAAAACCGTCGAGACGGCCGCGGTCCATCAGCGCAAGGTCGAACTCACCGAGCACCCCATCCCCGGTAGCTTTGACCTCCCGCACTTGCAGGCCATCCACCGGCATCTGACGGGCGATCTGTATGTCTGGGGTGGTGACATCCGGGACACTGACACGCACCCCGGCGGCACCGGCATCGCGCATTGCCGTCCGCCGTTCATCGTGCCCGAGGCCGAGCGCGTCTTCGGTGAACTCGCCGCCCGTGACCACCTCCGCGGACTGGATGCGGAGGCGTTCTCCGATGGGCTGGCGTGGGTATGGGGTGAAACGACGGCGATCCATCCGTTCCGCGATGTGAACACGCGCAGCCAGCACATCATGTTCAACCAGCTCGCCCGCGATGCCGGGTGGGTTATCGACTGGTCGCAGATTCCCGGCGACGTGTTCGCCCACGCCCGCACCCTCGCCATCGTGGAAAACCACACAGGGATCGACGCGCTGATCCGCCCAAACCTCCACCGACTCGACAGCGGCAAGCGACCTGGCACGGCTTTGACGGTCGAGAGCGCGGCATTGACAGTGGAGCAGGTGCGCGGCTTCCAAGCGCGCGGCATCTCCCGGACACCGGACGTGCTGGATCGCGAACTCGACGCAGCCCGCCGCCGACGTTCTCACCCGACCCCGGAGTCGTCCGGCACGGAGACACGCCGCCCGGAACCCCCGACGCCCCACGGCGGGCTGTCTCTGTAGGCTCACCGGGCCAGATCACAAGCTGCGCCCAGGCCCTTCTCGCCGTTGACCCGGGCCAGTCCTGGTCAGCCCGACGTTGCGGCGCGTGAGGACTTCCTGACGGGCTTGCAGCGCCTCGCGCTCGGCCCGCTGCTGCGCGCGTCGCTGGGTGAGCCATTCGGCGGCCTCCGCGACGGGGCGCGCGTCCAGCTCCGCGATGACCCGTCGCGCCTCGGCTGCGCGCTTCCTGGCGTGTTCGGCATCTGCTGTGGGGTTGGGAACGCGGAACGTGCCTCGCATCTGCCGTGCCTGTTCCGCCCCGTACACGTCGACGGTAAGGCGATCCCGCTCGACGGCCTGCTGCTGGGCCGTCTGCTGCTTCGCGGCCTCGGTGTCGCTGAGGGCCCGTTCAGCCGCCCGCACCTCGGGGTGTGCGTCGGCATATTCCGTCGCGATCGTCTGCGCCCACTCGGCGACGGGGCGCAAGAGAGACGGTGCAGTGCCCCATGCCTGGGTGACGCGCCGCTCGATCTTCTCGACCGACTCTGCCGCGGCATTGATGTTCCGGGCGGCGGTGCGCTTACGTCCGAACCTCGCCTCCCTCGCTTCATTGCGGGCAGTGTGAAGATGGGCGCGGGCTTCTACGAGTTCTTGCCCGTCTGTGCGCGCCTGCGTCTCCACTTCGGCGGTGACCGTGTGGCGGGTGTGCTCTGCAAGTTCCTTCGCGTGGGCCACATGCTCGGCGTGCTCCTCGGCTTCGACGTGCTGCGCCTGCTTCTGTGCGGCGAATCGCGCGGCGGCCTCCTCGAACAGTGCCGCGCGCTGCTCTGCGCGTTCGATGAGCTGGGTGAGGTGTGCCCGCTCGGTCTGCACGAGACGTACCGGACCATCCTCCACGAGCCCCCGCACGGCTTCCGCTGCGCGTTCGGTCGCGTGGGTGAGGCCGCGGTCGGCGCGGTCGCGCTCCATCGCCGCGACGAACTGTTCCCGCGCCTGCTCCTGGCTTTCGGCGACGACGTGCAACAGGTTCTGTTCCCGGCCCCGGGTCATGCCGACATACACGCCTGCGGCGCTGGTCGCGTCGGTGAGGATCGTGTGCGACCCGGTGACGGTCGCGCCCTGCACCCCGTAGGCCGTCGCCGCATACGACAGGTGCGTTTGCTTGGCCACGTACTCGGCGGGCAGACGCACGGTGCGCCGCCGCTTGCGTCCATTCCCGGCCTCGCGCACTCTGAGCGTGCCGTCCTGCTCGATGTGTTGCACGATCCAGTTCTGCCGGTTCGCCACACCGATGCCGGTGTTGTTCTTACGCGTCTGGATCACGTCCCCGGCACCGATGGGGAGGCCATCACTACCGGTCGCGGTGCGTTGGTCGTCGACCTCGCCGCGCGCCACTCGTTCCTCCCGGATACGGGCGTTCGCAGTCCGGGCCTCGTCGTTGGACGTGACGGTGACCGCTTCTCCCTCCCGGCCTTGCTGGGTGATGTGCTCGCGCACGTCCTCGTCGCTCGCGTGCAGGCGCACGAGTCCGAGCGCGGTGAGCTGGTCGAACACCGCGCCGGAGTTGTCGCCGTCGCGCATCCGCACTGTAAGGCCGGCGTAGGCGGGGTCGGCGAAGCGGTGCACCTCGGCCATGTCGAACGTGCGCCCCCGGAGGTGGGCGGCCATATCGAGCACACCGCCGCGTCCGACGGCGGCGAGCTGCGCACGATCCCCGACGAGCGCGACGGTCGCGCCCGCCTCGGCGGTGACGGTGAGCAACGCGATTGCGGTGTCTTGGTCGAGCATCCCGGCCTCGTCCACGATCACCCGCTCACCCCGTCCCAGCCGCGCGCCCTCTGTCGGGCCGTGATAGGTGCGTCCAGTGTCGGGGTCGGTGTCGCCGGGTGCGAGGCGTGTCCACACGCCATCGCTGTTCCAGCGCCACCCGTGTGCATGCACGAGCGCCGCAACACTCGTTGCGGGTACGCCGAGTTCATCGTGCGCGACCTGCGCGGCGCGCAACGTCGGAGCAACCACCCGCGACGCCCGCCCGTGTCGTGCCGCGACCGCGATTGCAACCCCGAGCATCGTCGTCTTCCCGCTCCCTGCCGCGCCTTCTACGATCACGAGCGGGTCGGTCGATGCGACCGCGGCGGCGGCGCGCTCCTGCCCGGCATCCAGCCCCCGCTTGCGCGCCGTCCGGCGCACGTCCGGGTACTCGGGAGGGTGTTGCGAGATGCGTGCGGCGATGAGGTCGCGCAGCTCCGTTTCTGACTGCACCACCCTGAGCCTGTCTCTTATACACATCT
>DGEZ01000099.1:0-311 GCA_002391425.1 Micrococcales bacterium UBA3913
ACGATCATGGCGGAGCAGGGCGTAGAACTCGTCGTGCTGGCCCGTTACATGCAGATCCTCAGCCCCGAGCTGTGCCGGGAGTGGGAGGGGCGCGTGATCAACATCCACCACTCGTTCCTGCCTGGGTTCAAGGGGGCCAATCCCTACCTGCAGGCCCACAAACGCGGGGTCAAGCTCATCGGGGCGACGGCGCACTTCGTCACCGAGAACCTCGACGAGGGCCCGATCATCGAGCAGAACGTGACACGCGTGAACCACGGCGAGTCGGCGGAGGCGTTGCGCACCATCGGTCGCGATATCGAAGTGCGCAC
>DGEZ01000099.1:479-869 GCA_002391425.1 Micrococcales bacterium UBA3913
ATCTTCGAGTAGCGAACGGATGCTCGCGGGAAGGAACACTCATGGCTCCCCACACAGACACTGACACCATCATCCACTCGGTCACCCTCGTCTCTGGCGGCCGCGAGACCCCCGACTCCTGGGTGCTTCTGTCTGGTTCTCGCGTTCGCGCCACCGGCGTCGGAGCCACCTGGGCGTCGCACGCCGCCGACGCAGACGTCGTGGACGGCACCGGACGGTACCTGGCACCCGGTTTCATCGACATCCACGGCCACGGCGGCGGCGGATTCTCCTACGACGAGGGCGTCGACCAGGCGCTGCGCGCGATGGACGCCCACCTCGCCCACGGGACGACCCGGCAGGTGCTCTCCCTGGTGGCGAACCCCATCGATGTGCTCGTCGAACAGCTCG
>DGEZ01000099.1:1063-2516 GCA_002391425.1 Micrococcales bacterium UBA3913
TCCCTCGCCCACAAGGGCGCGCACGAGCCGCGGTTCATCTGCGACCCGACCCCCGAGAAGGTGCGCGCACTGGTGGATGCGGGGCAGGGCGTTGCCCGGCAGATCACGCTTGCGCCCGAACTCCCCGGCGGGCTGGATGCGGTGGAGGCGTTCGTGCGCGGCGGCATCCCCGTCGCAGTCGGCCACACGAACGTCGACTACGCGACAGCACTGGAGGCGTTCCGCCGCGGCGCGAGCATCCTGACCCACGCGTTCAACGCGATGCCCCCGCTGCTCCACCGCGCTCCGGGCCCGGTCGTCGCCGCCCTGGACACCCCGAGTGTCACGATTGAGGCGATCGCGGACGGCGTGCACGTGCATCCGAGCGTGCTGCGCGTGCTGTTCGAGTGCGCGCCCGAGCGGATCGCGCTCGTCACCGACGCGATGGCCGCGGCCGGGGCCGCCGACGGCGACTACGTGCTGGGAACCCTGCCCGTGTACGTTGTCGACGGTGTCGCCCGCCTCGACTCCGGCCAGATTGCGGGATCGACACTCACCCTCGGCCGCGCCGTGCAGGTATCGGTCAGTCAGGTGGGGGTCTCCCTGGCGGAGGCCGTCCAGGCCGCCACCCTGTTTCCGGCCCGCGCGATCGGCATCGACGACCGTTTCGGCACCCTCGAACCGGGCAAGGCGGCGGATGCCGTGCTGCTGCGCAAGGACCTCAGCGTCGACCGGGTTTGGGTCGACGGCGTTCTCGCGTATCAGCGGGTCGACCGCGACGCACGCTAGAACCCGGGTCGGGGCTAGATCGCGGGCATCGGGGCTAGATCGCCAATCTCGGGGCTGGGCCGCGGGTACCGGATCACACGGGGCGGGCCTACGCGAGGCCGAACGGTGTCTCTCTCAGCGCGTTGACCATGCCCACCGGGTCGGCCAGAAACGGCCGATAGGCGAGCTCCGCCGCGCCGAGCAGAACGCTGGTGGCAACATCCGTCGCCCGGGTGAACCGGATCGGCCTTGTCTCGGGCGTGAGGATGGCGGCGTGGGCCGCCCCCCGGATGCGCTCGGGATCCAGGCTGTAGAGCGCACCCAGGTATCCCCCGAGCACGACGAGTTCGGGGTCGTGAATCGTGCACACATTCGCGACCGCCACGATGAGCGCGTCGATCTGGCGGCTCACCTCGGCGAGCGCATCCGGATCCCGCATAGCGCGAAGGTCCTCGTCCAGACCCTCCAGCGTTGCCTGGCGCCCGAGAACCTCGCTGAGCCTGCCCAGGCTGACCTCCGTCTCGAAGCACCCGTGGCGACCGCAGTGACATAGCCGCCCCCCGGATCGGATCACCATGTGGCCGTACTCCCCGGCAGCTCCCGTACTGCCGAAGTGGGGCTTGCCGTGCGAGATCACGCCCCCGCCGATCCCGGAGACTCCATTGAGGTAGACGAGGTCCCGCGTGTCCCGCCCGTAGCCGAACGT
>DGEZ01000050.1 GCA_002391425.1 Micrococcales bacterium UBA3913
AGATGTGTATAAGAGACAGGCTGATATCCAGGGCGCCTTGCTCGACATCTGAGGGGAAGGGATCAGCGAAGGTGATCACCACATTGCCGTTCGCATCTGTGGTCATGGACTGGATGGCGGTGTTCCCTGCGGGAACCGTTAACGACGTCCCCGCCGGCAGGGATAGCTCATCCCCGACCGAGATCGTGACCGAGGAACCCGGGGTCACGGAGTTGTCATAGCTGACACGCAAGATGACCGTGTCTCCGGTCGTGAGCTTAGGCTCCCCGGCAAAGGTCTGGCCATCGGTAATGAGCGTTGCCGACACCGCCTCGTTCTGCGCAAAGGCTTCGAACTGAGATGTGACCAGCTGAGCACCCAGCGCCAAGGCAGAAACCACGACAATCGCGAGAAGTTGGTAGAGGAAGCTCAGCGGAGAACGCGCCTCTGCAGCATGCCTCGCCATGAAATACACCCCCATAAATAGGCGGATGCACCCGAACTGCACAAAGTCACAACCCGCACAGCGGCACCCGTCATGAATGACACTGACGTCGTTTACAGTAGGTCCGTCAATCGCCGCCAAATGGACGATTAACCCGGGTTAACCCATCAGTTCACCCGCGGATTCACCTAGCATGACCCGGGACCGGGATATGCGCAGGTCAGAGGATCCCTAATTGCTGGGCACGTGCCACAATCTGAGCGCGTCCATGTGCACCCAACTTCCGCGAGATTCGAGAGAGGTGCGTCTTGACGGTATTTGCCGAGAGGAAGCACTCGTGAGCGATCTGCACATTCGTCAAACCACGTTGCACCCCCCGCACGACCTTGAGTTCTACCTCTGTGAGCTCCGCACGCATCAGACCCGTCCGAAGCACGTGGGGCCCCTGCGCACTGGCCGCGAAAATCCGGGACAACTCGCCTTCCCCCGCATCGGCAGCGAGTTGCGCAAGCAGACGGACATCTTCCACGCTGAGGAACCGTCCCGTAATCATGCAGTCAGCTTCACGCGCGGCGCCAAAGACCGTGCGCAGCAGCACCGCCGCCGCGTCGACGTCACCGGCTCTGACCAGGCTCGCAATCTGGATACCCTGGATGATTTCGTCAATCCGGTGCGAATACGCCGATGACGGCGCCGCCGCCTTCATGAGGGCCACACCAGAGCTCTCCTGCCCCGTGCACACGGCGAGGGCGGTGTGGGTAAGTACTTCGGTGACGCCTTCTCGGCCGCAGGACTGCACAATGTGAAGTGCGCGCTCGAGTTTCCCCGCCGACAGGGCTGAGAGCACCGCACCGAGGTGGTAGAGGCGGACGCTGTATGCCGCCCCCGAGCCGGTCACGCCACCGTCTGCATCGATGCGCTCGTACAGGGCATTCGCCGTCTGCGCCTGGCCCGTGGTCAGCAGAGCCACCGTGTACGCCCATAGCACCAACGGCTGTCCCAACGCTGCCGGCTGATCAGCAATTGCGCGGCGAATCACTGTGAGGGAATCACTGAATCGAGCCTCCCCAAAACGGCACCAGAATTCGCTCAGCGCAATCAGACTTCGGGTCTCCGGCGCGGTGAAGGAGGGAAGTGGCTCTCGCGTCAATGTCTCCACAGCTTCTTCGACCGAGGCACTTGCGGGCAACAGCTCCTGCCCCACATACCCTTCAATTCCCGCCAGGACGACAACCGCAATGGAATGCGCGACGTCTGTCGTCCCGATGGCCATCACCCGCTCGAGGGCCTGACCAGACAGGTACACGCGATCACGGAGGTAGGCGATAATCGCGATCAGCACATGGCTGCGCGCGGCCTCCGTCTCGGCAATGCTCCCCTCAGACAGCAGTTGGACGACAAGCGCCTCCGCCTCATCCTCGACGAATTGGCACGCATCCCACGCGCGAGTGCACCCGATGAGCACGAGCAGTTGAAGGTCCGTAGAGAGCTGGTGTAGACCATCACCTTGCCCGCGCAGTTCCGATATCACCTCAATCAATCGCTGAGCGTCACGCGCCGCACTCGCATCGTTGCGGCACAGCGGAAAAGACGCGAGCACGCCGAGCGTCGCAGAGGCGAGACGAGATTCCCTGCCCCGATCAGACTGCACGAAAGCGGAGGAGAACCCCTCTAGCTGCCCCTCCCACAGCAGGTCGATGAACCGGCGCTCGGCGAACGCCTCCAGCATTTCTGGGTCCCCCAACTCCAGGAGAATGCCCAGTGCTTCCGCGATCCCCCCGTTTTGAGCATGCCACTGAGCGAAGCGAGCGCCGACCGCGTGCCGGGCAACCCTCTCCTGCACGCGCAGCTCGCGATCCGCTCCCAGCACATCAGCCCAGTCCAGGAAAATCTCGCGAGCAGCAGGCCGCCATACGAAGTCGCCTCCGCCTGTTCCCGAAAACTCGACATCCGCATATCCTGCCGCACAGAGGCGCGCCACGTACTCGAAACTGTGCTCGAACACCGCGCGAACAGCCTCCATGGACATGCGGCCGGTCTCCGCCAGGCGCAGCACGAAGGGCAGAAATCCCTGCTGCCCTTGCTCGCAGCGGGCAAGCTCCAGCATCCCTCCAGAATCGCTGCGCAGCATGGTGAGTGCCTCGCGCATCCGCTCCCTCGTGATCGCACCAGCGGAGACCGAACGGAGGCCAGCGCCCGAGGCTGCAAAACTGGCTACCGACACCCACCTGTCCTCTGGTTCCCCCTCGATCCCCACCTCGATATGCTCCTGAGTTGCGCGCACGCGGGTGACTCCGGCGAGCCTCAACAGCAGCGCGCCAACTGCTCTCGGACTTCCGCAGGTCAACTGCTGAACACGCGCGAGCGCATCCGCATCCAGCGACACATGGAACAAACGCGCAATGGCAGCGATCTCTGGTCCCTGTACGACGAGCTGGGCATCCTCGACAACGCTGACGGCGACACCCTGGGCTTCCGCCAAACGGGACAGCCGGATTGAGTCCACCACCGAGACGGCAACATTGACGCCTGCGCGCACGGCCGCCAGGATCAGCCTGTCGAACTCTTCACGCGACTGATACTGGTACCCGGAAAGAATCAGTCGAGCACCCCGCAGCGGCGCGAGTAGCTCGTCGGCCATCGCCTCCACGCGTTCACAATCCACTCGCCCACGACGAAACCCGTCAAGAATCTCCTGATGAGGAATGAACTGGACACCCAGCTGCCGGGCAACTTCCTCCACACCAAAAGTCAGGGCCTGGCCACTGCCCAGGCGACGATGCGGAAACGAAATCAGGTACGCGTTCTGGGTGGGGTCCTCGACACGAAGCTGTGCGAACCACTGTCGAAGGATGACATCCTTCCCGGAACCGGGTAATCCCGCCACGATGAGCAGCGGAGAACTGTGTTCGAACACCCGGAATAACCGCGCCCGCACCGCTGAGCGACTTCCGCATGACTCTTTCACGCGACCAGCACCCCGCTCCAAACCCTCTCGCGGACGCACCTTCCGCATCAGAACGCACGTGTCTGATACGTCCCGGTGCTGAAAATTGGCTCTGTCTCTTATACACATCT
>DGEZ01000044.1 GCA_002391425.1 Micrococcales bacterium UBA3913
GTGCGCGCCGCCTACGGCGACGGCATCGGGCACATCTTCCTGCTCACGGCGATCGTGTCACTGATCACCGTGGCTGCCGTCGCGTTCATCCCCCACAAGAGGCTGCGCAAGACGCTGGAGCTCCAGCACGCGACCGCCGCGAGCGATGGGGCCAGCTGAGGGCAGACACCGGGATGCAGGCACTGTAAGGGCAGACACCGGGGAAGTGTGCGCGATGAGAACGGCAGCGTCTACTGCTCGCTCTCCCCCAGCCCAAGGTGCTCAGACAGCTCTTCCGCGAACGTCATACTCCCCTCACGGGTGAAATGCAGGCCAGTACTATCTGCGACCTGCCCATCTGCGACAATCCATCCCGACTCGACAGGGTTGAGGTACTCGACACCGACACTTTGGGCTGCCTCCATAAGCCACGAGGCCCACTGCCGGGCAAGACTATTCCACTCACCGGTCACAGAAATGGGTGCCAACACAACCACACGCACTCCCACCGAGGCGGCCGGAGCAAGCGCCGCGGTGATTGCCGAAACAGCCTGTTCTTCGTCCACGTATCCGGCGTCCACGTCCCGCATCCCCAAAGCGATGATCAGAGTGGACACGCCACTGCTTGCCACAGCCTCACGTACACGTTGCTCAGCGTTCTGACCAGAGTCACCGACGATGAGGTATCCGCTTCCCGCATCCGCATCAACATAGGCATCGGTGGTCTCGCTCTGCGCCGCGAGGACCGTCGGCCAGGCCGCCGATCCGTCCGTGCTGATCCCGCTGTCGTCCGTGATCACTGCCGTCTGCGATAACGGCTTCATACTGACCTGAGTCTCGCTGCTGCTACAACCGACCATCACACCACCAAGGATGCCGGCCACAACAAGCAGAACTCCGAGACTGCGCCAGGAGCGTATCTGCATCACAAGCTATGGCGACCTTTTCTCTTCGAGAACAGCAAGCCGAGGAGCCCAGCCAGTATGAACACAACCCCGAGGCCGAAGGGCACCGAAGCTACCGGAGCACTTGCACTCGTATTGGTGAGCGTCTTCGTACCGGTCCCGGTATTCCCCGTTGCCGTATTCCCCGTAACCACACCCGGAACAGTGCCCGGTACCGAGCCCGAACCGGCTCCCTGTGTGCTGCCGGCGTTCCCTCCCGTGCCACTGCCAGACGAGGCGGCCGACACCGTGATGGGTACCGAGAAGGTTCCTTCAGCAGTGCGATACTCCAGCCGGTGGCTCCCCGCTTCCAGCGAAGTCGGCAGCGTGAACTGTAAGGTCACGACACCAGAGGCATTGGCCGTACCAGATGTGAGGTAGATCGGGCTGGAATACACGTAGAGGTACACAACCTCACCTGGGGTCAACCCCGTGAGGGTCAGGGTCTGTTGCGTTCCGGCTTGGGGGGTCCAGTCGGACAGTTCTGGCTGCCCGAATGTGCTGCTGGCCTCGGCAGTGGCCGCACGGGAAACGGTGAAGCTCCCGCTCGTTTCCTGGGTGGCCGCAAAACCGCCCGACCCCACGTACACGACCGTGTACCTGTGATCACCGTCAGCGATTGTGGCTGGGATCGAGAAGGTTGCGGTGCCCCCCTGTAGCTGGATGTCAACGCTCTGAGCACCATCCAGGACGAACCGAACCGTGCCCGTCGGAGTGAGTCCGTCCGCAGAGACCTCCGCCGTAATATCCAGGAGATTTGCGGAACTTCCCGCCCCAGCAGAGGTGACGCTGACTGTCGTCGCGCGTGCCCCGATAGTGACCGGAACCTTAGCACTCGTACTGGCCGCGTACCCTACCGACCCGCTGTAGCTGACTGCCAGGCTCAGCTCACCTATGGCGCTGAGCCCTGCGGTATCGAGGCTGAAAGTTGCCGAACCCTCGACGAGTTCGACCTCCCTCGTCACGGCCCCAGCGTTGCGGTGACTGTACCCGCCGGGGTTCCGGAGGCGCTTTCCACGTTTACCGTGAAGCCGAGAACGTCACCATAGCCTGCGATGAAGCCGACCACGATAGCACCCAGGAAGCCCGTGTTGAGGAAGGTCTGGCTGTCCCCCTCACCCGTGGACAGGTACTGGATCGAGGCGACCACACCATTCTTGTTGCACAACAGACCCGCGATCATGCCCACCGCGAGACCGGGACGATCTGCGATCGCCTGCGCAATGAAGCCCGCCAGTACGGGGATGAACAGGGCGAACGCTGCCGTGCCGACCTGGTTGAGGTTGTCCCAGAATGATCCCGGCTCCACCGAGATCCCGCTGGTCGAGGTGGTCCCGCCAAGACCCAGTGCCAGGGCGATAAAAATACCACCTGCGACAACGAAGGGGATCATGGCTGACACGCCACTCATCAGCGCCGTATACACAATGTTCTGGGGCTTCGCTCCCACCACCGAGGCCTCTGTCCCGCCGCCGCGCTTTGCCGCGAGGATGGGCGCGCTCTTCGCCTCCTCCAGCAGCTTCTCTGGATGCTCGATGCCCTCACTAACGCTCCGGCTGAGCACCCGCTTGCCGATGAAACGATCGAGATCGACCTCTTTGTCGGCTGCGATCACCACTGCATCCGCCGCTGCGACGTCCTCGGCGGTGAGCACGTTCTCTGCGCCGATTGATCCCTGTGTCTCGACCTTGATCTCTGCTCCCGCCGCCTTTGCCGCGGCCTCCAGCTTCTCTGCAGCCATATATGTGTGAGCAATCCCCGTGGGACATGCCGTAATGGCAATATATTTCATTGTTCCGACTCCGCCTCTCTGCGCTGCTTGATCTTTTATGGAGAGAAGGCCTTCACACATTCACCACTATGTGAACGCTAACATCTTCGGGACAACTCCAATCAAATGTGGACCCTCACGCAATCTCTCGATGAAGTGCACACACAGTGAGCGGCCGCCGTGCTGCCGAAACAGTTCTTTGCCACAAAGCACTCGCACACCTGGACGCCCACGCGCCCAGAAACCCCCACGCTGGGGGAGGCCATGCGCCTGGCCGCAGTTGCTGACACCCACGCGGCCAGAAACGCCCGACTAGGCAGGATGAGACCAACTCAGACCCCGGCGGGAGCCTCCGCGCAACGCACTACATTCCGCAGCAACATCGCCCGCGTCATCGGGCCGATTCCGCCAGGGTTCGGGGCCAGCCACGACGCCACCTCAGCGACCGCGGGATCCACGTCGCCGATCTGACGCGATTTGCCCGTCACCGGATCCGTCACGCGCGTGATGCCGACATCCACCACGATTGCCCCAGGTTTCACCCAATCCGGCTTCACCAGGTGCGCGGAGCCGGCCGCAGCGACAATGATGTCCGCTTTACGTGCCCGATTCGGAATGTTCTTCGACTTCGAGTGCAGCAGCGCCACCGAGGCATCCACGCCCCGCCGGGTCATCATCATCGCCAGCGGACGGCCCACCGTCGCACCGGCACCGATGATGCACACCGCCGCGCCCTCCAGCTCGATGTCGTACCGCTTCAGCAACTCGATGATGCCCGCGGGCGTACACGGCTCGGGCGTGTGCATATCGCCCTGAGCATCCAGCACCAGGGTGCCCAGGTTCATCGGGTGCAGACCATCCGCATCCTTGCTCGGATCGATGCGCGCCAGCGCCGCCACGGGGTCGAGCCCGGCAGGCAGCGGCAGCTGCACGATGTAACCGCTCACGCGAGAGTCCGCGTTGAGGGCATCCACCGCGTCCTCCACCTGGCGCTGCGTGGCATCCGCCGGCAGATCGATGCGCACCGACTCAATGCCCACCTCGGCGCAATCCCGGTGCTTCGCGGCGACGTAGATCTCAGAACCCGGATCATTGCCCACCAGGAGCGTGCCCAGCCCCGGATCAACTCCGCGCTTCTTCAACTCGACGACGCGGGCGGCGACCTCAGCCTTGATCTGCCGGGCCGTCGCCCTCCCGTCGAGGATGCGCGCACTCACGCGGGCTGCCCGCTGGGGCCCAGCCCCTGGTACAGCGGGTACTCGGCAACCAGCGCCTTCACCCGGGCCTGAAGGGTGGGGATGTCCGGCGTCGGCTGCAGGGCCAGCGCGATGATGTCAGCGACCTCCGTGAACGCCTCGTCCCCGAAACCGCGGGTAGCCAACGCCGGGGTGCCGATGCGCAGACCCGAGGTCACCATCGGCGGACGCGGATCGTTCGGTACCGCGTTGCGGTTGACCGTGATGCCCACCTCGTGCAGGATGTCCTCCGCCTGCTTGCCGTCGATCGCCGCATCGCGCAGGTCGACGAGCACCAGGTGCACATCCGTGCCGCCCGAGCGCAGCGTGATGCCCGCGGCAGCCACATCCGGCTGAGTGAGGCGCTCGGCCAGGATCTTCGCACCGCGCAGGGTGCGCGCCTGACGGTCCTTGAACTCCGGGGTCGCCGCGATCTTGAACGCAATCGCCTTCGCGGCCACCACGTGCATGAGGGGGCCGCCCTGCTGCCCGGGGAACACGGCCGAGTTGATCTTCTTCGCGAGGTCCGCCTCATTGGTAAGGATGAAGCCCGAGCGCGGACCACCGATCGTCTTGTGCACCGTCGACGACACCACATGCGCGTACGGGACGGGGCTCGGGTGCAGGCCCGCGGCGACGAGACCCGCGAAGTGCGCCATATCCACCCACAGGTAGGCACCCACTTCGTCGGCGATCTCCCGGAACGCCGCGAAGTCGAGGTGACGCGGGTAGGCGGACCAGCCGCCGATAATCACCTTCGGCTTGTACTCGTGGGCCAGGCGGCGCACCTCATCCATGTCGACCAGGCTCGTCTCCGGGTTCACCCCGTAGGCGACCACATGGTAGAGACGGCCCGAGAAGTTCAGTTTCATGCCGTGCGTGAGGTGACCGCCCTGGTCCAGGGACAGTCCCAGGATCGTGTCGCCGGGCTGTGCCAGGGCGTGCAGCACCGCCGCATTCGCCGAGGCCCCCGAGTGCGGCTGAACATTCGCGAACTTCGCCCCGAACAGCGCCTTCGCCCGCTCAATGGCGAGCGTCTCGGCGCGGTCGACGACCTCGCAGCCGCCGTAGGACCCGCGGCCCGGGGATCCCTCGGCGTACTTGTTCGTGTGCACCGACCCCTGTGCCTCCAGCACGGC
>DGEZ01000048.1:0-4567 GCA_002391425.1 Micrococcales bacterium UBA3913
GCACCCACCGAGATCTCCCCTCTCCCCTTCGTCGGCAGCGTCAGATGTGTATAAGAGACAGCCTGCGCAAACCTCTGCTGCTGCTGCAAGTCCCGTTCCAGCGTGGTCGTCTGCGGCGCCGTCGTGACCGCGACGAAGGAGCAGGTGAGCACCGCGACGCAGACCACAGACACGATCCGCCGAGCCGGTCTGCGCCAGGTGCCCCAGCTGGCCAGCCACTGCGCGAACCCGACGCGGCGGATCGGCTCTTCGACGTAGCGGTAGCTGACCGCCGCGATGGCGCCGCTGACGACCAGCACGACGAACACGATGACAGCCTGCACCCAGGGCGCACGAAATGCCGGAGGAAGCAGCGTTGCGAGCACGACAATGATCGGCCAGTGCCACAGGTACATGCCATAAGACCGCCTCCCCACCCATACGAGCCACCGGTGGGAGAGGATCCGCGCCATCGCCGTGGCGGGGTCGCTGATCACCGCGAGCACAAGCGCAACCGCGAGGCAGGCGGCAAAGATCCCGCCCTGGTAGGCAGCGGCGGACTGATCACCCAAGGACAGCACAAGCACGATGAGGAGGGCAAACCCGAGCATCCCGACCAGTCCTGAGCCTGGCCCCCTCCCCCAGGCCGGGCGCTCCCGGCCCAGGGGCATCACGAACGCGAGGGCTGACCCGATGAGCAGACCCGAGGCATGAGTGTCTGTGCCGTAGTAGATCCGCGACACGTCCGTACCCGATTCGAACAACATGCCCATCCAGACCGCGGAGGCCAGTGCCATGAGCGCTATCACGATGACACTCCAACGCGAACTGCCCATGCGTCTGCGCAACCACACCAGGGCGAGCACAGCCACGGGCCAGACCAGGTAGTACTGCTCTTCAATGGCCAGCGACCACAGGTGCGAGAGCACGACACGGTCTCCGCGATCGAAGTAGTCGTTGCCCATCGCGATGTACACCCAGTTGCTCGAATATGTCACCGCGCCCAGGACCTGCTTGCCGAGGTTCACCCGAAGGTCTGCCGGCAACAGGAGCAACGCTGCCGAGACGACGATGAGCATGAGGAACAGCGCAGGAAGCAGCCTCCGTGCACGCCTCAGCCAGAACCCTCCCAGGTGGATGCGCCCCGACCGCATGATGTCCGTCAGGAGAAGACCCGTAATCAGGTATCCACTCAGGACGAAAAAGATGTCGACCCCGAGAAAACCGCCCGGAACTGCACCAGGCACCGCATGATACAGAATCACGGCAAGTACAGCACACGCGCGCAAACCATCGAGAGCGACGACTCTGCTCGTCACAACTCCCCTATGCACATATTCCTCGCCTCACACCGGATGTCACACGCCACTCACGGAGCCGTTGGCGGCTGCGGCGGGGTTGGCGGCTGCGGCGCAGAGAACCCGGTGGGCGCAGACGAGGGCATCGGCGGCTGTGGCGGCACATTCTGCGCAAAGGGAGTCGCCTGAGGTGGCACCGGTGCCTGCGCCTGCGCCTGCGCCTGCGGCGGACCGTAGGGCGGGGTCTGCACAGAATACGGCTGCTGTCCGGGAGCAGGAGGCGTCATCGGATGTCCGGGCGATGGCACCCGAACCGACGGGAGCGTGGACTGCGCAGTCGCAGCCGGGAGGTAGCCAGCCAGCCATCCGGTAATTCCCACAGCCGGATTCCGGAAGAGGATGGGAAGCAAATATCGGCTGACCAGTTCCGCGACAAGTCCCCACACAGCGAAGAGCAGGAAAGACCACCCCGCAGGCGCGAGACTCCCCGAGATGCCCAGAAGACCAGAACCGCCTGCCAGGTAGATCCACCCGAAAAGTTGCATCAGCAGTGCGCTGACGGCAAATACCCCCGGTGTCAGGGCCCACGACACGCCGTGGGGAACCGTCCCACGGCGTGCCGTGTACAGCACCAGCGCCGCGGCTCCGATCGCACACACGAAGAATAGGATCCCGAGAATGCTGGCCCACACCGGCACCACGTCACTGAACAGCCCGATGTTGAGCGCGTATCCCGAAGAGCCCAGCGTCACAGCACCCAGGCTCATCGCGTCGATGGTCCAGATCATCACCGTGGGCAGCACGAGCGGGAGGGCAGCCAGGGACTGCCCGACGGACATATACCCCAGACCCTGGAAGCACATGACGATCACGGCCACCACGCTGACCAGCCCGAGAACCGTCAGGTAACCGAGCTGGGCGGATATGGCCACAACGAGCTGCTCGCCCACGGCAGGCTTCCCGCGGGCGGCCCCGATCCTCCGGAGCGCACCGGGCTTCCCCAAGGCGACAAAGCTCGTTCCCCCGATCACGATGAACGCGAAGAGGAAGGACCACAACGTCACCGATCGAGCCTCCACGCCATAGAAGGAGTACGGGATGAGTGCCGCCAGGAGTGTCGTCACCAGCGCTGCGACGGCTCCCGACACGGTGGATAGGAGCACGCGCAGCCCGATGGCCTCAAGCTCGGGGATGCGCAGGAAGGTGCGCGCTGCAATGAAGGTCAGCGCGACGCCCGCGCCGAGCGGGATCAGGGGAACGAACACCATCGACGCCCCGCCATAGCCGATCGCGCCGAAGAAGGCGAGATTCGTCATCTGGATGAACAGGCCAAAGGCGGAACCCGTCCCGATCGAAGTCGCCCCCCCACCGGCGAGCATGATGACACAGACCACGACGGTGGCCGCGAAAGTACCCGCGTAGCCGAGCACGCCGTAGAGTGCCGCCTTCCCCCACACCTGGGCGGGCAGTTGCTGAGCCGCCGCGACAAAAGCAGACGGGGCCGCACTCGCGAATTCGACGTTCTGCGGGGGGAGCCCGGGCTGCATGGGAGGCATCGGAGCGCCCTGAGGAGGAGCCGGTGGGGGGAACGCCGCGGCGTCAGGAGCCGGGGGCGCCGGCCACGCGGATGCTGGCGCCGACGGAACAGGAGCCGGGGGAACCTCAGGAGCGTGATTGTCCAGCGAGGTTTGCTGCTCGCCATTGGCCAGCGCGGAGACGGGACGATCCTGGGTGCCGCTCGTGTGCCCGCACTGCGGGCACACAGCCGCTCCGTGAATGCGGAACCCGCATTTCGTACAGAACTCCATAACCTGACTCCCCTCTGTCGTCCTACAGCAGGAAAGTCTAGCCGGAGGCTCGGACCCAGTCCCACATCCGAGAAAATCGAACGTTCCCGGACACGCCATACTTTCTCAGACCGCTAGCGCCCAAAGCGCACCACACATGCAACGGGGGGAGCCACCCCACAGGGCGGCTCCCCCGGTCATCCGGGATCCTCAGAATCAGTTATAGGTTCCCGGCTCGAAACCGTCGTCTCCGAACGCATCTGAACTGTAATTGTCCAGGTTCATGAAACTCAGATCGCCATCGGAGAAGTCAATGGAGTCAGCACCGAAGATCCGGTTCGGGAACCGCTCGGCCTTGGCCTCCTCCGTGGCATCGACAACGACATTTCGGTAGCGCGGCAGACCCGTGCCCGCCGGAATCAGCTTGCCAATGATGACATTCTCCTTGAGCCCGACCAGCGGATCGGCCTTGCCCTCGAGAGCGGCCTGCGTGAGCACTCGCGTGGTCTCCTGGAAGGAGGCAGCCGACAGCCAGGATTCGGTTGCCAGGGAGGCCTTCGTGATTCCCATGACCTCCTCGCGCGCCGACGCCGTCTTCTGCCCGCTCAGCAGGGCCTTGCGGTTCACCGAGTTGTAGTAGGAGCGATCAACCAGGTCGCCAGGCAGAAGATCCGTGTCGCCATGCTCGACGACCGTCACCTTGCGCAGCATCTGACGGACGATGACCTCGATGTGCTTGTCATGGATCGGAACACCCTGCGAGCGGTAGACCTCCTGGACGCCCTCCACCAGGTGCTCTTGCACGGCGCGGACACCGCGGACGCGAAGCACCTCCTTCGGGTCGAGGGAACCGGCCTGAAGCTGCTGCCCGATCTCGATGTGCTCGCCATCCGACACCAGGAGCGTCGAACGCTTGAGGACGGGGTACACATGGACATCGCTGCCATCGTCTGGGGTGACGATGACCTTGCGGCCCTTCTCGGTGTCCTCGATCGTGACGCGTCCAGAGACCTCGCTAATCGGGGAGGAGTTCTTCGGCGTACGCGCCTCGAACAGCTCCTGGACGCGCGGAAGACCCTGGGTAATGTCATCTGCCGACGCCGATCCACCCGTGTGGAACGTACGCATCGTCAGCTGCGTGCCCGGCTCGCCAATGGACTGCGCGGCGATAATGCCGACCGCCTCACCGATGTCCACGCGCTTGCCGGTCGCCAGGGAGCGCCCATAGCACTGCTGGCACACGCCCACCGGCGACTCGCACGTGAGTACCGAGCGCACCGTCACCGTGGTGATGCCCGCGTCGATCAGCTTGTCGATGAGCACATCACCCACATCCGTGCCGGCCGGCGCCACAACGGTACCGTTCTCGTCGGTGACATCCACCGCGAGCGTACGCGCATACACGGAGTTCTCGACGTTCTCGTCGCGCACCAGCTTCCCGTTCGCATCACGCACGAACCGGGATACCTTGTGCCCCGAGGCATCCACCACGGATTCCTTAGC
>DGEZ01000048.1:4773-7154 GCA_002391425.1 Micrococcales bacterium UBA3913
TACCCCGAATCGGCGGTACGCAAGGCGGTATCCGCCAGACCCTTGCGGGCACCGTGGCTGGCGATGAAGTATTCCGCCACCGACAGGCCCTCACGGTAGGAGGAGATAATCGGAGTCGGGATGATCTCGCCCTTCGGGTTCGACACCAGACCGCGCATGCCGACGATGTTGCGCACCTGCAGCCAGTTACCGCGAGCACCCGAGGACACCATCCGGTTGATCGTGTTCTCCTTCGGGAACGCAGCACGCATGGCCTCGGCGACCTCGTCGGTTGCCTTCGTCCAGATCTTCACCAACTCGGCACGGCGCGCCTGGTCGGTGATCAAACCGGTCTCGTACTCGTCCTGCACGCCGTTGGCCTGCTCCTGGTACTTCGCCAGGATCTCCTTCTTCTCCGGCGGCGTCACCATATCGGACAGTGCCACGGTCGCCCCGGACCGAGTCGCCCAGTGGAAGCCGGCATCCTTGATCTTGTCGAGGGTTTCCGCGACGATGACCTTCGGGTAGCGCTCGGCCAGGTCGTTGACGATCTGAGCAAGCTCCTTCTTCCCGCACTGGTAATCGACGAATGGGTAGTCCTCCGGCAGGCTCTCGTTGAACAGGGCACGACCGAGGGTCGTCTCGAACAGGAACGGCTTGCCCGCCTCATACCCCTCAGGCTCCTTGCCCGGAGCAAACACCACGTTCATCCGGATCTTCACCAGGGCAGTCAGGTCCAGATCGCCCGCATCCCGAGCCATGATCGCCTCGCTCACCGAGGAGAATGCGTGGCCTTCACCGACGACGCCCTCGCGCACCCCGGTCAGGTAGTGCAGGCCGATGACCATGTCCTGGCTGGGCAGGGTGACCGGACGTCCATCTGAGGGCTTCAGGATGTTGTTGCTCGAGAGCATAAGGATGCGCGCCTCAGCCTGTGCTTCGACGGAGAGCGGAAGATGCACAGCCATCTGGTCACCATCGAAGTCTGCGTTGAACGCAGCACACACGAGCGGGTGAAGCTGGATGGCCTTGCCCTCGACCAGCAGCGGCTCGAAAGCCTGGATGCCGAGACGGTGCAGGGTAGGCGCACGGTTCAGCAGCACGGGGCGGTCACGAATGATCTCTTCAAGAACATCCCACACCTCGGGGCTGGACCGCTCCACCTTGCGCTTCGCCGCCTTGATGTTCTGGGCATGCCCGAGGTCCATCAAACGCTTGATCACGAACGGCTTGAACAGCTCGAGCGCCATCTGCTTGGGCAGACCACACTGGTGCAGCTTCAGCTGCGGGCCGACCACGATGACGGAACGTCCCGAGTAGTCAACGCGCTTACCCAGCAGGTTCTGCCGGAAACGGCCCTGCTTGCCCTTGAGCATGTCGGACAGCGACTTCAGGGCGCGGTTGCCTGTTCCCGTAACCGGGCGTCCGCGGCGACCGTTGTCGAACAGCGCGTCGACGGCCTCCTGCAGCATCCGCTTCTCGTTGTTCACGATGATCTCCGGCGCACCCAGGTCGAGCAGACGCCGCAGACGGTTGTTGCGGTTGATCACGCGACGGTACAGATCGTTGAGATCCGAGGTAGCGAACCGGCCACCATCAAGCTGAACCATCGGGCGCAGCTCGGGCGGAATCACCGGCACGACATCGAGCACCATCGACGCCGGGGAGGTGCCCGTCTTCAGGAACGAGCTGACGACCTTGAGACGCTTGATCGCGCGGTCCTTCTTCTGCCCCTTGCCCTCGATGATCTGCTGGCGCAGGCTCTCCGCCTCTGCCTCCAGGTCGATGTCGAGCAGGCGCTGCTTGACAGCCTCAGCGCCCATATGACCCTCGAAGTACAGTCCGAAGCGGTCGACCAGCTCCTGGTAGTTCGCATCCTCGGGCTTGAGGTCGCCCACCTTCAGGGCCAGGAAGTCATCCCACACCACGTCGAGGCGCTGGATCTGCTCGTCGTACTGCTTGCGGACGTTCGCCATCTGGTTCTCAGCGGTCTCCCGGGCGCGGGCGATCGCATCCGCCTTGGCGCCCTCGGATTCCATCTGCGCGATGGTCTGTTCGAGTTCTTCCGCGCGCTCATTGATCTGGCTGTCGCGGGCCTGGGCGAGTTCCTTCTGCTCCAGACGGAGGTCGGCCTCGAGCATCTCACGCTCGGTGTGCCGCGCCTCCTCATCCACGCGCGTGATCATGTAGGCGGCGAAGTAGATGACCTTCTCGAGGTCCTTCGGCGCCATGTCGAGCAGGTAGCCCAAGCGGCTGGGCACACCCTTGAAGTACCAGATGTGCGTCACCGGGGCGGCGAGTTCGATGTGCCCCATGCGCTCGCGGCGCACAGAAGACTTCGTCACCTCCACGCCACAGCGCTCACACACGATTCCGCGGAACCGGACGCGCTTGTACTTGCC
>DGEZ01000048.1:7338-9173 GCA_002391425.1 Micrococcales bacterium UBA3913
CCGTCCTTCTCCGGCTTCAGGGTGCGGTAGTTGATCGTCTCCGGCTTCTTCACCTCACCGTAAGACCAGCTCCGGATATCCTCGGCCGTCGCCAGTCCAATCTTCAACTGGTCAAATGCGTTAACGTCGAGCACTTTTCCTCTTTTTCTCTTTGAAGCTCTGTGATGCTGGGGTTCGAGTTGCCGTTAGATCTCGTCGATCGGACCGGACTCGAAACGGGATGAGATGTTGATGCCCAATTCGTCGACCGCACGAGACATCTCGTCGTCGTTCTCCTTGAGGCTCACCGGCGTGCCATCAGCGGCCAGCACCTCGACGTTCAGACACAGTGACTGCATCTCCTTCATGAGAACCTTGAAGGACTCGGGCAGGCCCGGCTCCTGAATGTTCTTGCCCTGGACAATCGCCTCGTACGCCTTGACGCGGCCGAGCACGTCGTCCGACTTGATCGTGAGCATCTCCTGCAGGGCGTAGGCGGCACCGTACGCGTACAGGGCCCACACCTCCATCTCGCCGAAGCGCTGACCGCCGAACTGTGCCTTACCGCCCAACGGCTGCTGGGTGATCATCGAGTAGGGGCCCGTCGAACGTGCGTGGATCTTGTCGTCCACCAGGTGGTGGAGCTTCAGGATGTACATGTAGCCCACGGATACCGGATCCGGGAACGGCTCACCCGAGCGTCCGTCGTACAGGATCGTCTTACCCGTGGAGTCCACCAGACGCTCACCATCACGGTTCGGCAGGGTGGAATCCAGCAGCCCAGCGATCTCATCCTCATGAGCACCGTCGAACACAGGCGTGGCAACCTTGGTACCCGGCTCAACCTCGCGGATATCATCCGAAAGCTCGGCCGCCCACTCGGGAGCACCCTCGATCTTCCAGCCCTGCTTAGCTGCCCACCCGAGGTGGATCTCCAGAACCTGACCGAAGTTCATGCGGCCCGGGACACCCAGCGGGTTCAGGATGATGTCCACCGGAGTGCCATCCGCGAGGAATGGCATATCCTCCTCCGGCAGGATCTTCGAGATAACACCCTTGTTGCCGTGACGCCCGGAGAGCTTGTCGCCCTCGGTGATCTTGCGCTTCTGCGCCACGTACACGACGACGCGCTGGTTCACGCCTGAGCCGAGCTCGTCCTCGCCCTCCTGAGCATCGAACACCTTGACGCCGATGACCGTACCGGACTGTCCGTGCGGAACCTTCAGCGAGGTGTCGCGCACCTCGCGGCTCTTCTCGTTGAAGATCGCGCGCAGCAAGCGTTCCTCAGCGGACAACTCGGTCTCGCCCTTCGGGGTGACCTTCCCGACGAGAATGTCACCGGGGCGCACCTCCGCACCGATCCGGATGATGCCACGCTCATCGAGGTTCGCGAGCATGTCCTGGCTGACGTTCGGCAGGTCGCGGGTGATCTCCTCCTTGCCCAGCTTCGTGTCGCGCGCATCCACGTCGAACTCCTCGATGTGGATCGAGGAGAGTGTGTCGTACTTCACGATGTTCTGGTTGAGGATGATGGCGTCCTCGTAGTTCAGGCCCTCCCAGGGCATGAACGCCACGAGCAGATTCTTGCCCAGAGCGAGCTCACCGTTGTCCGTGGAGGGGCCATCCGCGATGACCTCGCCCTTCTCAATGCGCTCGCCGGCTTTCACCACAACGCGGTTGTTGTAGCAGGTGCCCTGGTTGGAACGCTCGAACTTGCGCAGGTAGTAGGTGCGCTCGTAGCCGTCATCCTGAGCAACCGTGACGAAGTCGGCAGACACCTCTTTGACGACACCGGCGCCCTGGTTCACGACCACATCGCCGGCATCGATCGCCGTGTAGCCTTCCATGCCGGTGCC
>DGEZ01000048.1:9398-35130 GCA_002391425.1 Micrococcales bacterium UBA3913
ACCACGGGGGAATCCGTGCTCACCAGCGGAACGGCCTGGCGCTGCATGTTCGCGCCCATGAGTGCGCGGTTGGCATCGTCATGTTCCAGGAACGGAATCAGCGATGTACCGACAGACACCATCTGCCGTGGGGAGACGTCCATATAGTTGACCTCTTCGGCCGGGACACGCTCGACCTCGCCGTCCTTCCCGTGGCGGGCCAGAACACGCTCATCGGCGAACCGCTTGTCGGCGGTCAGCTTCGCGTTCGCCTGGGCGATAACCATGTCCGTCTCGTCGGACGCGGTCAGGTACTCGACGTCGTCGGTGACCTGCCCGTTGATGACCTTGCGGTACGGGGTCTCGATGAAGCCGAACGAGTTAATGCGGGCGAAGGTCGCCAGCGAACCGATTAGGCCGATGTTCGGACCTTCCGGAGACTCGATCGGGCACATCCGGCCGTAGTGTGAGGGATGCACGTCGCGAACTTCCACGCCTGCACGCTCCCGGGACAGACCGCCTGGGCCGAGGGCTGAGAGGCGACGCTTGTGCGTGATCCCGGCCAGGGGGTTGTTCTGGTCCATGAACTGGGACAGCTGGCTGGTGCCGAAGAACTCCTTGATCGCGGCCACCACGGGGCGGACGTTCATCAGGGTCTGCGGGGTGATCGCCTCGATGTCCT
This sequence comes from Micrococcales bacterium UBA3913, assembly GCA_002391425.1. Taxonomy (GTDB): domain Bacteria; phylum Actinomycetota; class Actinomycetes; order Actinomycetales; family Microbacteriaceae; genus UBA3913. The sequence continues at coordinate 10,060 of DGEZ01000048.1, forward strand.
GGGTCGTCATGCGCTCACGCACGGTGCGCTCCATGCGGGACAGCCCCGTGCGCACCTGGTTCTGAATGAGCTCGCCGACGGCGCGGATGCGCCGGTTACCGAAGTGGTCGATGTCGTCAACATCCAGCCGAATCTCGACCGGCTTGCCGTCACGATGCCCGGCGATCGTCTGATCTCCGGCGTGCAGGGCGACCAGGTACTTGATCGTCGAGATGACATCCTCGACGGTCAGTGCGCTGGCCGTCAGCGGCGCCTCAAGGCCGAGCTTGCGGTTGATCTTGTAGCGACCGACCTTCGCCAGGTCGTACCGCTTCGGGTTGAAGTAGTAGTTGTCGAGCAGAGCGCGGGCAGCCTCGGCGGCAACCTGCTCGCCCGGGCGCAGCTTCTTGTAGATGTCGCGCAGCGCGTCATCCTTGCTCTTGATCGGGTCCTTCGCGACCGCATCCGTGATCGACGGGTATCCGGCGAACTCACGCTCAATATCCTCGCGGGTCAGCCCCAGGGCCTTGAGGAAGACGATCGCCGACTGCTTGCGCTTGCGGTCGATACGCACGCCCACCTGGTCGCGCTTGTCGATCTCGAACTCCAGCCAGGCGCCCCGGCTCGGGATCACCCGCGCAGAGAAGACCTCCTTGTCGGAGAGCTTCTCGGGGGTGCGCTCGAAGTACACGCCCGGGCTGCGCACCAGCTGCGAGACGACGACGCGCTCCGTCCCGTTGATGATGAAGGTGCCCTTCTCCGTCATGAGCGGGAAGTTACCCATGAACACCGTCTGGGTCTTGCGCTCCTCGGTGACGTTGTTCTTGAACTCCGCGGACACGTAGAGCGGGGCCTCATAGGTCTTGCTGCGTTCCTTGCAGATGTCCACCGAGAGGAGCTTCTCCATGTCGAAGTGCGGGTTCGAGAAGCTCAATTGCATCTTTCCCGCGTTGTCCACGATGGGGGACATCTCTTCGAAGATCTCCTCCAATCCGGACTTCTCCGGAACGTCCGTACGGCCCGAGGCTGCTGCCTCGGCCACACGTGCCTTCCACTCGTCATTACCGACAAGCCAGTCGAAGCTCTCGGTCTGCAGTGCGAGCAGATCGGGGACCGTGATCGGCGAGGAGATTTTGGCGAACGAAAGCCGCTTGTGCTGACGGCCGTTCTTGGGTTGGGGGGTGGATGCGTTGCGCGATGCAGCCAAGGGAATCCTCCAGAGGCATATATGCCCAGTTATGTCGTGTTATGAACGTCGCCTTCTCGTCCCATCTCCCGATGTCCCCGCCATATTGGACACGTTTTCGTCCGCCGACATATGCGGACACAAGATGAGGGAATAGCGCAAAGCACCACTATAGGACACAAAGACGCCATTGTCTAGCCCCAGAGCAGAGAACCAGATTTAGGCTAGCACGGATCGACGTCCGCTGGGCGACGCGGCACGCCTGCACGAACCACCTAGTGCAGTACCCGAGACAGAAACTCCCGGGTCTGGGCTGATTGCGGCGCATCGATGACCTGCGCTGGCGGCCCCTGCTCCACGATCACGCCATTCTCGAGGAAGACGACGCGATCGGCGGCCCGCCGGGCAAAGCCGATCTCATGGGTGGCCATGAGGATGGTGGAACCGGCCGCCTTGAGCTCGGCGACCAGATCCAGAACCTCCCCGACGAGCTGTGGGTCCAGCGCACTCGTGATCTCGTCGAGCAGGAGCAGCCGCGGGTTCGTCGCGATCGCCCGCGCGATAGCGACACGCTGCTGCTGCCCGCCCGAGAGCCGGTCGGGGTAGTCCTGTGCCTTCTGCTCGAGGCCGATCCGAGCCAGCAGGGCGCGCCCCCGCTCCCGCGCCTCCGGACCCGGAACATGGTGGATCTTACGCAAGGCGATCGTGACATTCTCCAGCACGCTCAGGTGCGGGAACAGGTTGTAGTGCTGGAAGACGACGCCAATGCGAGCGCGGATCGCATCCGCATCCACCCGCGGGTCGGTGATGTCGACACCATCGAGGAAGATCTGCCCGTCATCCACCATCTCCAGCAGGTTGATCGTACGCAGCAGCGTCGATTTTCCGGACCCGGATGCGCCGATCAACACCACGATCTCGTGCTCGGCCACACTCAGGTCAATACCGCGCAGCACCGGGATGCGGTCGAAAGACTTCACCACACCGCGAACGTCCAGCACCGTGTCGGCCATCACACCACCGCCCCCTGCTGCTCTCTGCGGCGCTGCCGCGCCGTGATCCAATCGGTTATCCGAATGAACGGCCAGCTCAAGAGCACGAACAGCAGACCAGCCACCACATACGGTGTGTAGTTGTAGCTGATCGCCGTCAGGTTCTGAGCGGACCGAATCGCATCCACGGCGCCGAGCACCGAGATCAGGCCGACGTCCTTCTGCATGGACACAAAGTCGTTCATGAGCGCCGGGGCCACCTTACGTAGGGCCTGCGGGAGGACGACCAGCCGGAGAGTCTGGTTGTAGCTGAACCCGAGCGACCGCGCCGCCAGCCGTTGTGAGGGATGCACCGCCTCGATGCCAGCGCGCAACACCTCCGAGACGTACGCCGAGTACGACAGCACCAAGGCCACCGTGCCGAGCACCGCCGCGTCGATCGGCCGGCTGTTGAAGCCGAGCGCAGGGATGCCGAAGCCCACCAGGTAGAGCACGATGATGAACGGCACGCCACGGAACAGGTCCGTGTATGCGGCGGCCAGCACCCGCACCGGGAAGAACACGGCACCGCGGAGGCTACGCAGGCTGGCCACGAGCGTCGCCACAACCGCCACGCCGATCACCGACACGACGAGCACGCGGATGTTCAGCCAGAGCCCCTCCAGCACGGCGGGGAATGAGGCCCAGAAGTACTCGGGGTTGAAGAAGGTCTGCTGGGTGACCTGCCAGCCCGGAGAGTTCTGCAACACCACCGCGATCACCACAGCGAAGACCACCGTGCTGACCAGGCTCACCAGGATCGACCTGCTGGTCTGGCGGCGCCGGAACCGGCGACGCTCGAGTTCGAGCGCGCTGACGGCGGGCACGGTGGCCTCACTGCGTTCTCGCTGTGCGGCTGGCCTCATCTGAGCATCCCTTCGCCCCATCGAGGACAGGCTATTGCAGGAACGGGATGCTCACCCCATTCGTGTTCAGCCAGGTCTGGGCCAGCTCGTCGAGTGTGCCGTCGGCCTGCAACTCGTCGACCGCCTCCGTGACGGCATCGGTCAGCGAGGAATCCTTCGGAAGCACGATCCCGAACTGGTCGCTGTCTCCGTCGCTCTCCAGCTGCCCGACGATGACGCCGTCGTCGAGGTCCACGTTCACCTCGTAGATTGCGGTGGGCAGGTCGAGGACGATCGCGTCCACCTGCTTGTTCTTGAGCGCGGCGATGGCGTCCGCGTTCGAGTTGAACTGGCTGATTTCCTGCTCGGGCGCGATCGCGTCCTGGAGCGTGGTCAGGCTTGTCGTTGCCGCCTGAACACCGAACTTCACCGAGGTGAGATCGGCGATGGTGGTTGCCCCATCAGCTGGTGACCCCGCGTAGGTGACGACGGCCTGGGTGGCCGTGTAGTAGGGGCTGGAGAAGTCCACGGCCTGCTTGCGTTCGTCTGTGATCGAGAACTGCTGAATGTTCAGATCCCAGTCCTTCGCCCCCGGGGTAATCGAGGCGTCGAAATCCTCGCGCACCCACTCCACCTCATCGGCGGAGTACCCCAGCTTCTCGGCAACCGCGTACGCCACCGCAGATTCGAAGCCCTCCCCCGTGGTGGGGTCATCGTCCTCGACGTACGGCGAGTAGGCGGGCTCGGAGGTCGCGATCGTGAGCACCCCCGGGGTGACCGTGTCGAGTTCTGAATCAGACAGTGCGGCGGAGGAACTTCCTGACGTGTCCACTGAGGAACATGAGACCAACCCGAGCGCGAGCGCGGCGACCGCGCTGACAATGGCGAGGCGGCGGAGAGGATGCTGTGACATGGTTGAGACCCTTCTTCTTGTGTGCACGTGCAGGATACGATTCCGCACGGGTGCCGTGCAATCAGCGGCGCAACACGAGGTCACGATTCGGGGTCGGCGAGCCGCCAATCGGCGAAGCTGAACCCGGGGGTGACCATGCAGCTGACCGTCACCTCACCGGTGCTGGGCAGGGTGCGCTGCCAGGTTCCCGCCGGGACGAGCCGCCGAGGATGCGCAAGGTTCAGCTCGTGCACGGGACCCGCGACGGGGCCAGTCTCCTGACCGCCGAATTGCAGCTGAAGCGGGGTCGGCCCGTGCCACAGCCAGATCTCGTCCGAGGCCACCTGATGCCAGGCGCTGGCCTCCCCGGGGGCCAGGTAAAACTGGATCAGGGTGACCGCGGGCCGCTCGCCGCCCGGAGTGTTCACGTTCACCGCCGAAGTATAGGTGCGTCGGTACCAGCCCCCCTCAGGGTGCGGTTCGAGCTGGTCTCTGGCGGCCACCGGGGGGATGCGCAGCGGATCCCCCGCCGCCGGTTCTGTCTCTGGAACCGCTGCACTCTCATCACCGCTATGTGGGGTCATTCCCTGCCTCTCCTTCTCCCAGGTTTTGGCGCACGGATGCCGCCCCCGCTCCGGCGGTGCGCGCCGCACCGGGAGCCGCCTGCGGCCCCGACCACACCGGTGAGGTCCACCGAGGGGCACCACCGATAACAGTGGCGGCCTGCCGCCCGGTGCCTGCCCGGACAAGTTCCTCGACCGCATCGCGGGCGGTGGGACCCGCCACGTCGACCGCGACGAGGTCTGCAAGCGCACCTACCTGGAGCTGGCCCACCCGTCGCGACCCGGTGGCCAGGCCCAGCGCCGCCGCTCCGCCCAGCGTGGCCGCCGCGAGGAGCCGCCCGGACAGGTCCGGCTCGTGGTATCCCTGGGTACGCGCTATCCGATACAGCTCGGCCACATCGGCGAGCACATCCAGGGAGGGACTCGAACTGAGCGAATCCGTGCCCACGGCTATCGGGTTACCTTCACGCAGGTAGTCCGCTACGGGCGGTTCGTCCAATCCGATCACGTGATTCGATCGCGGGCACAACGCCACCGAGGTTCCCCGCTGTCGCAGGATGGCCCGATCGGTGTCGTTCAGGTAGACCCCGTGCGCGACGTGGCAGTCCGGTCCGAGCACACCCAGCTGGTCCACGAACTCGGTGGCCGAGACGCCGTACCCGTCGCGGCGCAGCGCCTGGAAACTCTCCGCGTCGACGGAGCGCCAGCGCTCATCCCGGTTCTCCAGCTTCTCCGTCTCCGACTCGCCCAGGTGGATGTGCAACCGCAGCCCACGCGATCGGGCCAGGTCCGGCACATCCAGCAGCGGCGCCGTGTCCAGCGAATACGGCGCATGCGGGGAGACCCCCACCCCGGGGGTGTCCGGGATCTCGTCCAGCTGATCGCTCACCCGCTGCCAGCCCTGAGCGCGCCACTGGGCATTGCCCCAGTTCATCACCTCCCAGTACACGACCCCACGCAGGCCGGCGTCGTGCAGCGCCCCGGCCGCCTCGATGTCGGTGACCACATCCGCGAGTGCGGTCACCCCGAACCTCGCGCTCTGGGCTGCCCCGGCCGCGGCCGCTGCGGCCGGGTGGTTGCCTCCGGCATCGTAGAATTCGTCGAACGCCTGCGCCCACTGGGCGAACCCGTCGTGTGCGCCTGCGCCCACTGAGGCCATGTCCGTGTACTGCAAGTGGGTGTGCGCGTTGACCAGCCCCGGCATGATCACCCCGGGCCAGTACACCTCCACGGGGTCGTTCTCGCCCTCTTCGGCGAGGGCGCGCATCACCCAGGCGCGCGTACCCACGTGCCGGATGCGCCCCGACTCGATCGCCACCGAGCCGTTGAGGATCGGCGGGGCAGTCATCGGCAGGATGTGCCGGGCCGAGTAGACGAGCACGCTCATGGTCGCGACCCCGGGTCGGGCAGGACGCCGAGCCCCGCGAGTCCGGCGGCAGCGACTCGCGCGTCCCTTTCCGGAGGCAGAGGGTGGATGCCCGCGGCTAGCCCATCCCGCTCCGCGAGTACCCAGTCGAGGGCCGAGAGCTGCACGCCGAACGAGAGATCCATGATCTCGATCGGGTTTCCCTCTCCGGCCGTGCAGTTGATGCACCCACCCCGATCCAGGATCAGCAGCGCACGCCCATCCGGGTAGACAAGACGGTCCACAGCCGGAGCCGCCGCTTCCATACGAGCCTCGTCACGCTGACAGGCCTGGTGCCACTGCAGCTCATCGGGGACGCCCCCGGCCACGGCGAACACAGTGGAGTCGCGGGCGGACAGCAGCACGTCTGGGGTGATCGTCGCCGGGTACCCGGTCGCCGAGATGACGACCTCGGCGCCAGAAGCGACCGCAGTGCGCAGATCTGGAGCGACCTGGAGGCCGAAGCTGGCTGCCTGTAGGGCTGCCCTGGGGTCGACGTCCACGACCTCCACCTCCGCCCCCAACGCACGCAGGTGCCGGGTCACGCCCTGGCCGACTGGGCCGAAACCGGCGACCGCCACTCGGGCGCCGACCACGCTCCAGGAGGGCCTGACCTTCTCCACGAGGTCCAGGATCGTCGCCACACAAGTCTGTCCGGTGCCGACCGCATTGTCGAACCACGTCTTCGAATGCGCGTCATTCACGGCAACGACCGGGATGCGCACACCCCCGGGTTCGGCGCGCAGAGCCCGCAACCCGCTGGTCGTCTCCTCCGCAGCCCCGCACAGGAAGTCGAGGGCGCCGGCCAGCCGGTGCGCGCGCCGGATCAGCTTACTGCCGTCGTCAATCAGGTAGTGGAACTGGCTGCCCAGGAACGCGTCGCAAAGCCGTTGCGCCCGGGATGCGTCGGCGGCAGCATCCGCGTATACAGCGACGCCCCGTCGCGCCAACTCTGCCGCGATGTCGGCATCCGTTTCCTCCGGCCAGGAGAACACGCTCACCCGCGCCCCCCGCTGCGCCAGGGCCAGAGCCAGTACGGCGGTCTTGGGTTCGAGCACCAGGCTGATGCCCACGCGCATGCCCTCCAGTGAGGGCAGCTGTGCTGCGAGCGCGCCGGTGACTGGCATCCGTGCGCGCGCCCAGTCGACGCGCTCGGCGGCGGTCGCTCGTCGCTGGCCACGAAGGTACCCCCGCCCGTCGTGCACAGTAACGCGCTGGTCAGCCGCCGCGGGGCGCTCCGCGCAGCGCTCCACCCGGCCCCCCATCGCAGCCAGCACCTGCGCCAGGGCGTCTGGGACCGGCCCCTCACCGACGATCACGTGCCGCCGCGCCGCGACGAGCTGGTTTGTTTCGCGATTGAACTGCCGGAACCGCCGTCCGGCTTCGCGAAGAGCCTGGGCATCCGCGTGTGCGCTCACGCCACCACCGTAGCAAGCGTGCAGACATCGGTGCGGCGCGGACACGGATCGGAGTAATGTGGTGCGCTGGGGCTTCTGGCCCCTGTACCGGGCGCGGAGGCCCCACCGCGCAGGGAAGGCCATCCCGCGGGGCGTCCACGCCGTATTCCTATCGTCGTATGTATCTGTGAGGAGTCGTCGTGCGATTGCCATCGTGGGCTCGCGTCGGGTGTGCCCTATTCGCCATAGGCTGGGGCGGGAACGAATTCACCCCCCTGTTGCTGATGTACCGGGATCTCAATGGCTACTCGGATGCGGTCGTGGACATTCTGCTCGGAGCATATGTGCTCGGCATCGCCCCGGGTCTGCTCGTCGGAGGCCCACTGTCCGACCGGTTCGGCCGCCGCCCCCTCCTGCTGCCGTCGCCGCTGCTGGCCGCAGCCGGGAGCGCGATCCTGGCCCTCGGCGCCCACAGCGTCGCGCTGCTGTTCCTCGGCCGGGTGCTCTCTGGTGTCGGCCTGGGGATCGTGATGGCCGTGGGCACCAGCTGGGTGAAGGAGCTGTCTAGCCCGCCGTTCGCTCCCGCCGGGGATGCGGGTGCTGGCGCGCGGCGCGCATCCCTGTTCCTGACCATCGGCTTCGGACTGGGCGCCGCTGTGGCCGGGTTCGCCGCCGAGTGGGGACCCTGGCCGACAGTGACTCCCTACCTGATCAACATCGTGCTGCTGCTGGGCTCCTTCGTCCTGGTACTGCCCGCAGAAGAGACCCGGCCCTCGGCCCAGGGCCAGCCCGGACGGTACGGGGTCCGCGATCTCGTCCAGGATCTGCGCGTACCCTCGGCCCTGCACCGTCGCTTCATGTACGTCGTGGTCCCGATGGCTCCGTGGGTGTTCGGCACGGCCGCAAGCGCCTACGCGATTCTGCCCACGTTGATGGCCCCGGCGGTCGGGGATCTGCGCCTGGCGTACTCGGCGTTCATGTGCCTGGTGGCCCTCAGCTGCGGCGTCGCGATCCAGCCGCTTGCGAAGCTCCTGGACACCCCGAGGAACTCGATGGCATGTGCCGTGTCGATCACGGTCACCGCGGTCGGGATGCTCGCCGCGGCACTGGCGGCGGTGCTGCTCAACCCGTGGTTTGCGGCCCTGGCCGCAGCGATCCTGGGCACCGCCTACGGCCTGCTTCTCGTTTCCGGGTTACAGGAGGTTCAGCGCATCGCCGGACCGAGCGACTTGGCCGGTCTGACCGCGGTCTACTACAGTCTGAGCTACCTCGGGTTTTTCATCCCCGCCGTCCTGGCGGTGGCCGCCAGCTGGTTCACCTACCCGGTCATGTTCCTGGCCGGGGCGGTGATTGCGAGCGCATGCCTCGCCGTCATCGTGTGGGCGTGGGCTCGACACTTGCCCGAACCTCCGGGCCCCGAGGTTGCTGCAGGAAGGTGACGGACAGTGGCCCACGAACGTGGAGGAACCCCGGCGACGACGAGTCTGAGCCGGGCTGGCATTCCGTTCACGGTGCACAGCTATACGCACGATCCTGCTGCCGCAGAGTTCGGCCCGGAGGCGGCCGAGAAGTTGCAGGTGGACCCGGAACGCATCTTCAAGACTCTGGTTGTCGCGGTGGACGACCGCGTCCTCGTCGTCGGGGTTGTCCCCGTTGCCGCGCGTCTGGATGCGAAGAAGATCGCGCAGGCCGCCCGCGGGAAGCACGCACGGCTGGCGGATCCGCATATCGCTGAGCGGAAGACGGGGTACATTCTGGGCGGCATCAGCCCCGTGGGGCAGAAGACGAAACTGCAGACTTTCGTCGAGGAGACGGCCCAGGTGTTTGACACGATCTTCGTCTCCGGGGGCCGCCGTGGGATGGACATCGAGATCCGTCCCGAGGATCTCCTTGCCGCTACGGATGGCGTCTTCGCTGATATCGCCCGATAGGGTGCCTCAGAACCGCCCGCCGTCTTGGCGGACTCAGTGCCCCTCGGTGGCGACGAAACCGCTGTACAGGTCCATGATCTGCGCGGCAAGGTCATCATCCAGCGGCAGGTGTTCGTACAGCAGACGGAAGTAGATCGGAGCGTAGAGCACGTCCAGGCTCGCCTCGACGTTGATATCCGGACGCACCTCCCCGGTGGTCATTCCGTTGCGCAGGATCTCGGCTGCGACTTCACGCCGAGGCAGCAACCAGTACTTGCGAAAGGCGTCGCGCAGGCGGGGGTCGGACTCGCTACGCGAGGTGATCGCCCGGATAATCGCCCCGGTCTCGTCTTCGCGGTACAGCTCGACGAGGGCCTCGACCTGGTGGAACATCGCGTCCCGCGCGGAGGCCCCGGGAGGGGCTTCAATCGTCTCATGCGCCTGATCGAGCAGGCCCTCCAGCACAATTGCCCCGGGAGACGACCACCAGCGGTACACCGTCACCTTGCTCACACTGGCGCGAGCGGCAATCGCCGTCATAGTTGCGGCGGCGAGGCCACCTTCCTGGACCAGCTCGAGGGCAGCCTTGAGTATGCGAGCCCGCGCCTCTTCGCTACGCGGGCGCCCGCGGGTGGCAGTGGTCGCCTGAGCCACGATGGACACCTTCCTAATTTCTGAACGGGGTGAACGGAATCAGTGTACGCGTACACGATAGTTTTGGCACATCCCTTGTCGGCATCCTCACTGCGAGATGCCGACCGCCGCCAATGCGCGAGCGACCACCTGGCCGCGCCCGCCCTCCAGATCCGCGAGCACGCTCGGAGACAGCGCCTCGGGCGGGCTGAGCCAAGACAGCTCGAGGGCGTCCTGGCGCGGGTCGCAGGTGCCCGTCACCGGGACGACGTACACGAGCGATACCGCATGCTGGCGGGGGTCCACCAGGCCAGACTCGCTCGGCGGCGGGAAATACTCCGCGACGGTCGCCGGCGTGGCCGAGAGCGGAATCTGCGGGAACGCCATCGGGCCGAGGTCCTTCTCCAGGTGACGCAGCAGCGCATCCCGGACGAGCTCGCCGTGCATCACCCTCCCGGAGACGAGCGTGCGCGTCATTGCCCCGGCGGAGGAGACGCGCAGGAGCAGCCCCACGTCGGTGACTACCCCCCGGCCATCCACGCGCACGGGCACCGCCTCGACGTAGAGGATCGGCAGCTGTCGACGAACAATGGCGAAGTCGTCATCAGACAGCCACCCGGAGTCAGGGTCGGGCGTGCCTACGAAGCTCATGCTCCCATTATGGGGGCAGAAGGCCCGAACCCGCGGCAACCGGGCCGGGCGAGGCCCGCGTGGGGGCGCACCAGCCGGCAGGCACGGTTCCCCAGCACCTGGGGATGCTCGTGACGGCCGCAGAGCACGCAGAGCCCGCAGAGCCCGACCGCGCATAGAATAGAGCCCAGCCCGGCAGAGAGGTGACATATCTGCCCCAGCACTCTCACACCCATTTGAAGGAGCTAGGGACACATGCGTCACGACACCGCAGCCGATGAGGGCACCGTCTTCGCCCAGAGGGGAAGCACCTATTACGCGACGATCGTCGCACTATTCGCCTCCCTGCTGCTCATCTCGAATATCAGTGCCACCAAGGGCGTTACCTTCGGCCCGGTCGGTGACTTCCCGATCAACACGGATGGCGGATTCCTGCTATTCCCACTGGCCTACGTGCTCGGCGACGTCCTCAGCGAGGTGTACGGGTTCAAGGCGATGCGCCAGGCAATCGTGCTCGGGTTTGTCGTGGCCATTCTCGGTGCGGTCACCTTCCAGTTCGTCATCGTGCTGCCTGGGGCGGAGTACTACCAGGGCCAGGAAGCATTCGAGACGGTGCTCGGTCTCGTCCCGCTCATCCTCGTGGCCAGTGTGCTCGGGTTTATTGTCGGGCAGACGCTGAACTCCCTCATTGTGGTCGCCATGAAGAAACGGACACACGCACACCACCTGTGGGCACGCCTGATGGGGTCCACCGTGGTGGGCGAGCTGGCGGACACCGTGATCTTCTGCAGCATCGCCGCCCCCGTGATCGGCTTCACCTCAGCTGCGGACTGGCTCAACTACGTCATCCTCGGGTTCCTGTACAAGACCGCCGTCGAGGCAGCCATGCTCCCGATCACCTATCCAGTGATCCGGTGGGTGAAACGGCGCGAACCCAGCTATGCGCTGACCGCTGAGGGTGCGTCAGCGTGACCACCTGCCGAGGAAGTCGGCCTTGAACTCTGCATAGTACCCGCCGTCGATCGCATCACGGATGTTGTCGACCAGACGCACCGTGAACCGCTCGTTGTGGATCGTCGCGAGCGTCGCCGAGAGGATCTCCTTCGCTTTGAACAAGTGGTGCAGGTACGCGCGCGTGTAGTGCGTGCACGTATAGCAGTCGCATCCCTGCTCCAGCGGGATGAACGCGCGTCGGTTTTCGGAGCGTGTCACGTTGTAGCGGCCCGTCGCCGTGTAGATGGCCGCGTTTCGGGCCACACGCGATGGGTTCACGCAGTCGAAGGTGTCGGCTCCGGCCTCGATCGCTGCGAAGAAGTCCTCCGGCTCGCTGATGCCAAGCAGGTGGCGCGGCCGGTCCTCGGGCAGCAACGCGGTCATCCACGCAACGATCTGCCCCATGCGCTGCTTCTCCAGCGCACCGCCCAAACCGTAGCCGTCGAACTCCATGGCGCCCAGATCGCGCGCGGCTTTCTGACGCAAGTCCTCGTAGTTCGCCCCCTGCAGCACCCCGAACAGTGCCTGGTACGGGCGGTGGGCACGTTCCTCAGTCAGGCGTGCGTGCTCATCCAGGCAGCGCACCGCCCAGCGGCGGGTTCGCTCCAGAGAGGTCTCCTGGTACTCACGGGTGTTCTTGAGCGTAGTGAGCTCGTCGAAGGCGAACATGATGTCCGCACCGAGCCGATGCTGGATGCCCATCGACACCTCCGGGGTAAACCGGTGCGTGCTGCCATCCAGGTGTGACCGGAACGTGACGCCGTCCTCGTCCACCCGGGCCAGACGCTCCCGGCCCTCGGCGATCACCTCGTCGTCCTGACTATCCGGATCGAGGGACAGGACTTTCTTGAACCCCACACCCAAGCTCATCACCTGGAACCCCCCGCTATCCGTGAAGGTAGGCCCGCCCCAGTTCATGAAAGCCCCGAGGCCGCCGGCGGCCTCGACGATGTCGTCGCCCGGCTGCAGGTACAAGTGGTACGCGTTCGCCAGGAGAGCCTGCGCGCCCAGTGCCGTCATCGTCTCCGGAAGCACAGCCTTGACAGTCGCCTTCGTTCCGACGGGGATGAAGGCCGGGGTGCGTATGGCGCCGTGGGGAGTCTGGATCACTCCCGTGCGCCCGAGCGGACCCCACTGCCCGGAATCCAGGCGCGTGGTTACTGTGAAGCCGAAGTCGGTTCGGTCAGCCGTTGCCTGAGTCACCACACCATCCAACCACACCCGCTGGTCTCAGACGGACGCAGCAGCCTCAGGCGACGTCGGTGCGCGCCCGCACGATCCAGCCGATGAGGAAGAACACGAGGGCATACCCGGCGAGCACGAATCCGCTTCCCCACCAGGGCAACCCGCTGTCGCTGGAGATCCCGGACAGCAGGCTCACCCCCACGAAATTGTCCGCTGCAGCGCCGGGCAGGAAGGCGGTGGATTCGTCCGGCCAGTCCAGCCCGAGGGCGACGACACGAAGGATCGGCTCGACGACCTGGGTGAACACGAGCACCAGGACGATCGCCACGACCTGACTGGTCACCACGGAGCCCAGCGTCACTCCGATGACCGTCCACAGCACCAAGGCGACAGCGACGCGGACGACGAGCAGACCGTCGACTTGCGCCAGGGACCCTGGCGCAAAGTACTCGAGCAGACCGCCACCGACGCCCACTGCGGCCACCAGCCCCACCACCGCGTACACCACACCCATCACGATGCCCGCACCGACTTTCGCCATCAGAACGCCCAGGCGATCGGGATTCGACAGGTAGGTGGGGATGATGGTGCGGGTTCGGAATTCAGTCGTGACGATGAGACTTCCGATGATCAACGCGAACACGTACCCGGTGCTCATCGCCAGCGAGGCGATCATGCTGACCGAGCTCGTCCCCGCGTACGCATCCAGCTCGCTGCTGTCGGTCTGACCGAAGAGGTAGCCGAACACGGCTGCGGTCAACCCTACGTAGAGGAACATGACGAGTGCGAGGACCCACCACGCGCGGGTGGTCCGGATTTTCAGGAGTTCACTTCTCATCGGTACTCACCTCAGCTGCGTTCTCGGGCGCCTTGGCAGCTGGAGCTACCTGCGCCGCGGGGGGTTCTGCGGCAGCCGACGCAGGTTCTGCGGCAACGGTTGGCTCCCCGTCCATGGGATCAGGTTCCGCCTCCGCGGGATGCGCGGGGACGGGGTTCCGTTCCGCCGAGACACCGGCGTCCTCCGACCGAGTGACAGGGTCATCAGACTCGGCGGGGGTGGCCACCGCCGGATCATCCTCTTCGTCGTCATCCACCGCGGTGATCGCAGCCGTGGCGAACGGAAGCACCTGCGTGGACTCGGCGATGATGCTCATGAACACGTCCTCCAGCGCGATCCGGGGCTCCGAGAGGTGGGATAGTTCCACGCCGGCGCTGAAGGCGATGTGACCGACCTGCGCCGCCGTCGACTCGTCCAGCACGAAGTGCCCCTCGCGCTGGGAGAAGACGAGCCCAGCCGCGCTCAGTGCTGCGGCGAGCTGAGCCCGATCCGGGGAATCGACGATCACGCGCGTGCCAGCACGCCGGCCGAGATCCGCCATGCTCCCGCTGAAGACGAGGCGGCCCTCATTGATGATCACGACATCGTCGACCGTCTGCTGCACCTCGGTGAGCACATGGGAGGAGACGATCACGTTCTTGCCCTCGGTCGCCAGGTAGCGCAGCAGTTCGCGGATCCACCGGATTCCCTCCGGGTCCAGACCGTTGATGGGTTCATCGAGTACAAGCACCGTCGGGTCTGTGAGCAGGGCCGCGGCGAGGCCGAGGCGCTGACGCATCCCCAGTGAGTAGCCTTTCACCCGGCGTTTGCCGTCCTGAAGGAGCCCGACCATGTCGAGCACTTCGTCGACACGGGACGGCTCCGTGCCCGTGGCCTCGGCGAGTACGCGCAGGTGGTTTCTCCCGGAACGACCCGGGTGGAAGCTTCCGGAATCCAGGGAGGCGCCAATCACGCTCGCCGGGTACTCGTAGTCGGTGTATCGCCGCCCGCCGATCAGGGCAACTCCCGAACTCGGACGTGCCAGGCCCAGAAGCATGCGAAGGGTCGTGGTCTTCCCTGAGCCGTTCGGCCCGAGGAATCCGAGCACGCGTCCAGGCTGAGCGGTGAAGCTCAGCTTGTTGACGACCACCTGTGAGCCGTACTTCTTCGTCAGCTTGTCCACCGTGACTGCTGGCGCTATCGCAGGTCTCACTGCCACCTCCATCCCTCAGCGTGTCTGTGACGAGTCTAGGGATGGGGAGGGTACCGCACGTCATGCCACGCTGGCCGCACGCTAATCCACTGATGCGCTGTACAGCAGGCCGAGGTGGTCGCTGCCGGTCGTCCCCAGCACCCGATATTCGACGGCGGTCAGACCGCGCGACATCACGTGATCGGGACGGGCCACCGGGAATGAGGATGGCCAGGTGAAGCCGAACCCCCCGCCCGAGAGCACGGACTCCGAGACCGAGGACTGCACCGAGCTCATCCCGGTGTCATCCTGAGTCGCATTGAAATCGCCAGCGACGATGATCGCTGTGCTGTCGTCGGCCGCGAGCTCACTGCCGAGGGCCGCGAGCATCTCATTGCGGGCCTCATGTCCCTCCAACCGGGCGGATAGCGCGTGTACGGCGTACACCCGCACCGTGCCTGAGGGTGTCGAGATGTCAGCGCGCACCGCTCGGTCCCAGTCCATCCCCAGGGACAGGGCTTCCCCGTTCGTCATCGGGAAGGTGCTCCATATTCCCACCGTCGAGGCCTGCGCCGTGTAGGTGTACCCGCCTTGCGCAAGCAGATCGGATACCTCCTGCTTCTGGGCGGTGGTGATTTCCTGGAGCACGATCACGTCCGGGTCCTCCGCGATGAGTTCCGAGATCAGCGTTTCCACCGCTGTCCCGTCACTGCCGAGGTTTTGCGTCACGATCGTGATGTCCGGTGATGACGTGCCGGACTCGAGCGGTAGCGCACGCGGAACAACCACGACAGCCCATACGAAGGCGGCCGCTACGGCGAGAAGCGCGGCGAATCGCCGCCTGCGAATCGCCGCCAGGAGGACCGCCAGGGCGATGGGCACGCCAATCCACGGCAGGAAGGACTCGATAACGAGCCGCACGACGCCGTCGGGGAGCCACTGGTGCAGCAGGAGGGACCCTGCGCACGCCACGGAGATTACGCCCGCTATCCAGCCGCTCACCCGCCTAGCCACGGGCTTCTCGATTCCACACCGGAGTCAGAATAGCGCGCCGTTCCTGGCATCCCTGGAAGCGCGGCGAGGAGAAGCTGAGAAAAGTGGGGCGGCCAGGCGTGGGTGGGTGGTGACCCTGGCCGCCCCGTGGTCCTGCTCCGTGAACAGCGCTGGAGCCATCAGCGCCCGTTCGAGCCGTACCGGCCCCTCCTGGTGTGAGTGATGGAGCCGACTTCGCAGTGCATGCGATAGACCATGTGTGAGGCAGACTACGTCATCATGGCAGAATATGCCAGCATGTACGCAAAATTATGTCGATACGCGCTGGCTGGAATCGGCGCGAGCCGTGCCCCGTGTCGTAGCGGGCTCTGCAGCGCCCGACCCGCGCGGCGGCTCGTCCGAGCGTGCGTCGCCGTTACGCCCAGCCCGGCACCGTCGGGCCAATCGCATCCAGCGCGTCACACAACTCCGACTCCAGGTCCTCCCGCTGCTGCGTGACCCAGAATTCGATGACTGCGCTCATGACCCCCACGAGGGCACCCGCGCCAGCATGCACCAGCAGGGGGTTTTGCTCGCGCACGCTCGGCCACCGGGACAGGGACTCGATCACCGTCAGGCGGGTGCTACGCCACGCCTCAAACCATCGCTCCCGCAGCTGGGGCTCCGACTGCATGACCACGATGATCCGGCGGCGCACCTCCAGCACCTCCGCAGACGCCATCGCCGCGGGGATGCTCAGCCGCACCGCCTCCGCGACGGAACCCTCCGGGGGCAGCTGCGCCAGGTGGTGCGCGAAAAGGGTGGGGAACGTCTCCATCTCCGCGGCCAGCGCATCCACCTTGTCCGAGCAGTACCGGTAGAAGGTGCGCACGGAGACGCCGGCGCGCAGGGCGATGTCGTCCACCGTGGTGGCGGAAAACCCCTCATCTTCAGCCAGCTCCAACGCGGCGAGCGTGATCTCTGCACGCGTGCGCTCACGGCGTCGTGCCACTAGGGGTGATTCCGATCTCGTCATAGACTCCCACTCCTTCACCTCCCATCATCACCTACGACCACGCCGTGCCCCAACCCCCACAAATGCGGCGCCACGTCTCAAGCGTGCGACTAGAGTCGAGTCACAGACCAACGCACACGTTCAAGGACGGTCATGGCTCACCTCACAGCATTCGAACGCAACTGCCCCCATCCCAGTGTCGTCGACCACGCACTCGCGAACACCCGCCAGTCCGTGTACTGGCTGGAGAACGAACCGCAGACGAACTACCCGTCTGTGCAGGGCGAAAGCTGGGTGGACCTGGTGATCGTCGGCGGAGGGTTCCATGGCCTGTGGACGGCGATCCGCGCCAAGGAGCGCCACCCCGAGCTCAGCGTCAGCGTCGTGGAGGCCCACCAGGTCGGCTGGGCGGCCAGCGGACGCAATGGCGGTTTTGTGGAGGCGTCCCTCACCCACGGGGAGAGCAACGGTCTGCAACGTTGGCCCGAGGAGATGCCGACGCTGGAGCGGCTTGGTGCCGAAAACCTCCAGGGCATTGAGGACACCATCGCGAAATACCACATGAACGTGGACTTCGAGCGAACCGGGTCCCTGGACGTTGCGACGGAGGAATACCAGCTGGACTGGATCCGGGACGAGGAAGGATACCTGGATGCACAGCAGGTGCGCGCCGAGGTGAATTCTCCCCTCTACCTGGGCGGCCTGTGGCACAGGGACACGACGGCCCTCGTGAACCCCGCCAAGCTCGCGCACGAACTGGCCCGGGTAGCCACCGAGCTCGGGGTAAGCATCTACGAGCACAGCCTGGTGCGGCGCATCGACACCGCCGGGTCACACGTCGAGGTCGTCACCGATGACGGGGTGATCACCGGCGACCACGCCGTGCTCGCAACGAACGTCTTCCCCTCCCTGCTACGCCGGAACCGGCTGATGACCGTGCCGGTGTACGACTACGTGCTTATGACCGAACCACTGAGTGCAGAACAGCTCGACTCCATCGGCTGGGCACACCGCCAGGGGCTGTCGGATCTGGGGAACCAGTTCCACTACTACAGACTGACCGCCGACAACAGGATCCTGTTCGGCGGATACGACGCCGTGTACTTCCCGGGGCGGAAAGTGCGGGCGGAGCATGAGAACCGCCCTGCATCCCACCAGAGGCTCGCCGCACACTTCTTCGCCACCTTCCCGCAACTGGAGGGCCTGACGTTCACGAATAAGTGGGCTGGCGCGATCGACACCTGCTCACGCTTCTGCGCGTTCTTCGGAACTGCGCGCGAGGGCCGGGTCGCGTATGCGGCCGGGTTCACCGGGCTGGGTGTGGCCGCCACACGGTTCGCCGCGGACGTCTGCCTTGACCTGCTGGACGGGGAGCAGACGGAGCGCACCGGCCTGCGCATGGTCCGCGAGAAGCCGGTGCCGTTCCCGCCCGAACCGTTCGCCACCGGCGGCATCCAAGTCACCCGGTGGGCACTCAACCGCGCCGACCACAACAAGGGGCGGCGCAACGTCCTGCTCAAGACCCTGGATGCGCTGGGGATGGGGTTCGACTCGTAGCCCGGAGCACCCGGCCGGGAGCACCCGCTGCGTGCATCCGCACGGCGGGCCCGGTCGCGGGTTCTGTTACCGCCAGCCGAGCGCCGGCGCGACCTCGGTGAGGATCGCCTCCAGCACGTGCACGTTGTAGTCGACACCCAGCTGGCTGGGGATGGTCAGCAGGAGTGTGTCGGCGGCCTGGATGGCCTCATCTTCGCGCAACTGTTCCACCAGCTTGTCGGGTTCGTCGGCATAGGTGCGTCCGAACACGGATCGGGTCTGACCGATGTAGCCCACCTGGTCGTGACGCTCACCACTGCCGAGGAAGTACCGTCGATCCTGATCATTGGTGATCGCGAAGATCGACCGAGACACGGACACGCGGGGGGTGAAGCCGTGGTCGTGCGTGGCCCACTCGTCGCGGAATACTTCGATCTGCTTGCGCTGCTGAACGTGAAACGGCTCCCCCGTCTCGTCGTCCTTCAGGGTCGACGACATCAGGTTCATGCCCAGTTCGGCAGCCCACCGCGCGGTGCCATTCGACCCGGCACCCCACCAGATGCGTTCGCGCAGGCCCGGCGAATACGGCTCGATCCGCAGCTTTCCGGGTGGATTCGGGAACATCGGGTTCGGGTTCGGTTCCGCGAACCGCTCGCCGGAGAGCGCCTGCAGGGCGACCACGGCGTGACGGCGTGCCATGTCTGCATCCGACTCTCCCTCAGCTGGACGGAAGCCGAAGTACCGCCAGCCATCAAGCACCTGCTCAGGGGAGCCACGGCTGATCCCCAACTGCAGCCGCCCCACGGAGATGAGATCCGTCGCCGCCGCGTTCTCGGCGAACGCGAACGGATTCTCGTAGCGCATGTCGATCACGCCGGTCCCGATCTCGATGCGGGATGTGCGCGCAGCAACAGCCGCCATCAGCGGGAACGGGGTACCCAGCTGCTGGGCGAAGTGGTGCACCCGAAAGTAGGCGCCGTCGATGCCCAGCTCCTCCGCCGCGACCGACAGGTCGATGGACTGCAGGAGCGAATCGGAGGCGGACCGGGCGGACGACTCCGGGTGGTCCATCCAGTGGCCGAACGAGAGAAAACCGATGTTCTTAGCTGTCACAGGAGAGTCAACGCCCGAGTGGGCAGCATCATTCCTCGGATACCCGTCGGACATAGATAAGGCTCAGGCGTTTGGCGTGACCATTGCGCGCGCGGACAGTTTCCCGTCACGGAGCAGTTCGTAGGCTGTCAGTGCCTCATCCATGGTGTATGTCTGCACATCGGGTGTGATCTGACCGGCGCGGTACATTGCCACGACCTCATGCAGATCGGCGATCGACCCCCAATAGGTGTTTGTCATCACCGATTCGTACGGGGTTGCAAAGAATGACCACTCGACCGTCCCCCCGGCAATGCCCACGATCTGAATCCGCCCACCCTGAGCGATCACGGATTTTGCCAGGGTGATGGTGGGGGATGCGCCCACGAAGTCGACCACAGCATCCACCCCTCGACCGTCCGTTGCGTTGCGAATGAACTCGGCCTGGTCAGCTCCTTCGGGAATCCCGATCGCGCCACGCGTCTGCGCGAGTGCGACCGCTTCGGGCTTCATGTCCGTGGCGTAGATCGTTGCCCCGGTCAGTGCCCGAAGAATCTGCACCCCGATCTGGCCGAGCCCGCCGAGACCGATCACCAGTACTGAGGCTCCGCCACGCGCGAGGTGCGGGAGGATGAGTTTGATCGCATGATAGGGGGTCAGGCCAGCATCCGCCAGCGGCGCCGCGACTACCGGGTCAGCATGCCCAAGGGGGATGAGGTGGCAAGCCGGTGATCCCGGTGTTTTCATCAAAATCGCGAAATAGCGAGACATCGCTGTGGCAGGCACCGGCTCCAGCCACTTTCAGGAGAACCTCTCCGGCCTGCGGTGTGGGCTTGTCAATTTCTTCTAGCGACGGAAAAGTCTTCCATGCGGTCAAACGGACTGCGCGCATTGCGAATCCTTCCCCTACGTAGATCCAGCCGCACCGAGAGCACCATTACCCGGCGACACGTCCTGTCTAACACAGACCGCATCGCTGCGGAAGCAGGGCGTCGGGCCTCAACCAATCTCGCCGAGTGCCCCGAGATATTTGTCGGCGGTGACCGTTCGTGGAGTACGTGGCTTGTCGCAGTTAGCCAGGGCGTGCGAGCGCGCCCGCGGCTTCTCCGCCGGGCAGGTGATCACTAGAGTTGCCCCATGTCTAGTGACACCGCAGCCAACCTGCCGCACGCCGACGCGTATACGGCCACCGTTCTTGGACCCACCGACGCCGGCGAGGTTCTCACACTCCAACGTGCGGCGTACGTGACCGAGGCACAGACCTACCACGACATGGGCCTCCCTCCACTAACGCAGAGCATCGCCGAGTTGCGCCAGGAGTTAGCTGATCTGAATGTCCTCGCCCTCGGCGTGCGCGACAATGGCCGACTGGTCGGTGCCGTTCGCCTGCACCGCTGTGGCACAGCAGTCGACCTCGGCAGGCTCACCGTCGCCCCGGATCGTCAGGGCCAGGGTATCGGGAGTTTCCTGTTGCGCGAAGCCGAGTCGGCGTTCCCGGATATCCGAGAACTTCGGCTCTTCACTGGAGAGCGCTCGACGGCGAACATTCGCCTGTACCAGCGCACCGGATACGTCGAGACCGGCCGCGTCAACGGTGGAAACTACTGGCTCGTACACTTCGCGAAGAAGCTCGACTGACCAGCCGCGGGGTCTCCCGTCGAGAACGAACGATCGCCGCCGACCCCCCAGAGTGAGACGCAGAAACACCACACGGATTCCGCAAAGGGAAAACGCGTGATTTGACAGGGATTTTCTTGCGGTGACGGTGGGATTTGACGCCCTGCCCCTCGCGGCAGCGGCCTCAGCGTCGCTCATGCGACGCCCGCAACGCCGCCGCTCGAACCCGACAGGGGCCCAGTGCGCTCACTCACCCGACCCCTCCAAAAATTGTGATGGCCCGCATAAAGCGGGCCATCACAATTTGCGGTGACGGTGGGATTTGAACCCACGGTAGGCGTAAACCTACACAACATTTCGAGTGTTGCACCTTCGGCCGCTCGGACACGTCACCGCCGACAACCCTAATACAAAACGACTGGCGAGTGCGAACTCGCTGGCGCCCACACAGACGCATTCACAGCGACGACATTCTCAGCAGATTTCAACACCGGTTCGAAAATATGTTCGAATGTCTGGGGCTCGCGATAGCGTGAGGGTAGCGACAGAAGGGGAGGCCATGGCCAGCAGCACGAAAGAGCGCACATCCCATCGGTTCCGCTGCACCGAGTGCGGCTGGGGCACCAGCAAGTGGGTGGGCCGCTGCGGCGAGTGCCAACAGTGGGGCACCGTTGTCGAGGCCGCAGAACGCGAGGGGATTGCCCGCACCACGGTTGCCGAACGCATCGACCCGACGAGACGGGCACAGCGCATCACAGAGATCTCCTCCGAGAGTGCCCACCACCAGCCCACCACGATCGGCGAGCTCGACCGCGTGCTCGGCGGTGGCATCATCCCCGGGGCGGCCATCCTGCTCTCCGGCGAGCCGGGAGTCGGCAAGTCGACCCTGTTAATCGAGACCGCCTCCCGCGTGGCAGCCTCGGGCCAGACCGTCCTCTACGTCACCGCAGAGGAGTCCGTCTCCCAAGTCCACCTGCGCGCGCGACGCACCGGGTCGCTTAGCCCCGAGCTGTTCCTCGCCGCCGAGACAACGCTCGGGGCCATCCTCGGGCAAGTCGACGAGGTCAGCCCCGCCCTGGTCATCGTGGACTCTGTGCAGACCGTCACCAGCGAGAACACCGACGGAATTGCCGGCGGACCGGCTCAGGTGCGGGATGTCGCCAACACGCTCGTGCGCATGGCAAAGCAGCGCGGCTGTGCGCTCCTCCTCGTCGGCCACGTCACAAAAGAGGGCGCGATCGCAGGGCCGCGCACTTTGGAACACCTCGTCGACGTCGTCTGTCACTTCGAGGGAGACAAGCAAAGCTCACTGCGGTTCCTGCGCACCATCAAAAACCGGTTCGGACCCACCGACGAGGTGGGCTGCTTCCAGATGGCCGAACAGGGCATCGAGGAAGTGCCCGACCCATCGGAGCTGTTCCTCACGCGCCACGACGACGCCACCGCCGGGACCTGCGTGACGATCGCCGTCGAAGGGCAACGTGTCCTCCCCGTCGAGATACAGGCCCTCGTCGTCGAAACCAACGCTCCCATGCCCCGGCGGGTGACCCAAGGCGTCGACAGCGCACGAGTCGCCATGATCCTGGCCATCCTGCAGCGCCGGGCAGGACTCCCGCTGTCCTCCCGCGACGTGTACGTGTCCACCGTCGGAGGGGTGCGGCTGGACGAACCCAGCGCGGACCTGGCTATCGCCATCGCCATCGCGAGCGCCCTGAGCGATCGGCCCGTGCCGCGAACCGTCGCAGCCTACGGTGAGCTCAGCCTCGCCGGGGGGATACGCCCCAGCCTCAACGAGAAAAAACGGTCGGCAGAGGCCCGACGCCTCGGCTACACGCAGATACTCTCACCCAGCAACCAGAAAACCCTCCCCGAGGCACTCCGCCTCGTCCTGCGCGCCGCGGCATAGCCGCACACCGGGCAACACCACCCGCGGCCCGCCCGAAGCATCCGGACAGCACGCCCAGTACCCGGTCCCCGAAACCCGCCGTCTGACGCCTCAGTACAGGAAGAACTGCTTCATGTTCTCGTCCGACGACGTCACGTCGCCCACAGACGCGCTCAACCAGTAGGCAGCACCACCAGCTGTCACCGATTCCGCCGACGCGTCACACGACGACGAGTCCGAGAACACCCGGTCCCAGGTCACCCCCACAGACTCCAGCGTCTCCCCCGGCTCCACGACCTTCACGTAGTCCCAGTACTCGTCAGAATCCGCCGAACCCGTCGCACAGTCCGCCGAACGCCAAATCGTCGTATCCCCGCTGGTCACCGTCAGGGACAGCTGAGACGTACCCACATTCACCGAGCACGCGACATCCCCCGAATTCGTCAACTGAATGGTGAACACCGGAAACTCGCCCTCCGAGTAGGTGGACTTGTCCGTCACCGCCACCACCGTCAACGCGTCACTCTCGCAGCTCGGGATGCCATCCCCGCTCGTCGAGGCCGAGGCCGAGTCGGAAGCTGACGACGCTGACGGCTCCGCAGAAACCGGCGCAGAGGAGGAGGCCGCCGAACTCGGTAGCGGCGACGAAGACTCAGACACCTCCGACTGGGCGAGCGTCACACGCGTCCACAGCGACAGCCCCACGGCCACCACGCCAAGAAAGGCGAACGCCAGCACAGCACGGCGACGGCGGAAGACACGCGCCCGGGCCCGCGATTCAGACTGGCTCATGCACCCAGGCTACCGAGAGCACGCGCCGCCACCGAAACGACAACACGACACGACTAGAAATGGATGATCATCCGAGTGTTGCCCAAGGTGTTCTGTTTCACCCGGGCAAGCTCCAGGAACTCCGCCACGCCCTCATCCTGCGAGCGCAACAGCTCGGCGTAGACCACCGGGTCAACGGGGGGCTCCCGCACCACCGTGAAGCCGTGCTTCGTGAAGAACTCGGTCTCAAAAGTGAGGCAGAACACGCGATGCACCCCAAGGTCGGCAGCACGCCCGAGCAGCGTCGTCAGCAGCAGGCTCCCCACCCCGCGATGCAGCCAGTCCTCGCGCACCGCCAGGGTGCGCACCTCCGCCAGGTCCTCCCACATGACATGCAGTGCGCCGCAGCCGACCACCTCACCGGTGTCACGCGCCTCGGCCACCACGAACTCCTGGATGGACTCGAACAGGGTCACCCGCTCCTTGCCCAGAAGGACCCGCCGGTCTACCAGAGGGGCGATCAGGTCGACCATCGCCGCGACATCGCTGGTGCGGGCCGGACGAATGCTCACCACAGACGAAACCTCCGCCCCGTCGCCCAGCGACGAGGCGGAGGACTTCTCCGCCACTACTCAGCTCCAGGAGTTGGAGCATCACCCGAGGCGTCCGAACCCGCCGCGATGGCGGCCGCCGGCGCCGGCTCGATCGCGGGGATCCGGTCCAACGCATCGAAGGTCAGATCACGACCGTTCGCATCCAGCCCAACAACGATCCGCTGGCCCGCGTGAACCTCGCCGCGCAGGATGCGCTCCGAGAGCTGGTCCTCGACCAGTTGCTGAATTGCGCGGCGCAGCGGCCGAGCCCCCAGCGTCGGGTCGAAGCCGACCTCGATGAGACGGTGCTTCGCGGGGTCCGTCACCTCGATGGCCAGGTCGCGGTCCATCAGCCGGTCATTCAGGCGCCCGATGAACAAGTCGACGATCTGCATGAGCTCCGGCTGGCTCAGCTGCGGGAACACGATGATGTCGTCCACGCGGTTCAGGAACTCCGGCTTGAAGTGCTTCTTCAGCTCCTCGAATACCTTCGCGCGCATCCGGTCGTAGCTCGTCTGCGTATCGCCGTCGGCCTGGAAACCGATCGGACCACTCGCGATCTCCCGGGTGCCCAGGTTCGTCGTCATGATGATGATCGTGTTCTTGAAGTCCACGACCCGGCCCTGGCCGTCCGTGAGACGCCCCTCCTCGAGGATCTGCAACAGCGAGTTGAAGATATCCGGATGGGCCTTCTCGATCTCATCGAACAGCACCACCGAGAACGGCCGACGCCGCACCTTCTCGGTCAGCTGGCCGCCCTCCTCGAAGCCGACAAACCCGGGAGGAGCACCGAACAGGCGGGAGACCGTGTGCTTCTCGCCGTACTCCGACATATCCAGGGAGATCAGGGCGCCCTCGTCGTCGAACAGGAATTCCGCGAGCGCCTTCGCCAGCTCCGTCTTGCCCACACCGGTGGGGCCGGCGAAGATGAA
>DGEZ01000066.1 GCA_002391425.1 Micrococcales bacterium UBA3913
CTCGATAACGGCGAACGATGTCGGCCACATCTGCCCCTCATCCAGGCGTGCGTGTTCACTGAAGCCGACCGTTCCGTATCGTGTGTCGAATTTGGATGCGGGCTGGAAGAACACGACCACCTGACCTTCCCGAGCGTAGGAGGGAAAGCCGTACCAGGTCTTCGGGTTCAGGTCTGGGGCGGCGGCGTCGATGACCTCGTGCAGCATCTCGGCTATGGCGCGATCCGTGCCGGTGAGCGCGGCGATCGCATCCTGACATGCCTGTCGTTCACGCTCTCGCTTGGCTGCGCCTTTGACTCCAGCGTTTGAACGGAGCTCGGCGGCGCGCTGGCGAACGGCCTCTCGCTCCTGCTGTGACAGCCCGTCTGTCGACTCCGGCATGAGATCCTCCTCGATCGATATCGCTCCGGCGGAATACTTACTGCACAGAAACGCTTACGTGAAAGTGCAAGTAATTTATGCGGGGCATCAGCCTCGCTCCACACAGCACCCTTTGGAGTACTCACTATGACAGTCATTCTCTGGATCATCAACGCCCTGCTCGCCCTGTCTTTCTTCGGCGCGGGCGTGATGAAGCTGTCGCGAAAGCGCGACGCGATCATCTCCTCCGGGATGGGATGGGCGAACGACTTCTCGAGCACGTCGGTCAAGCTGATCGGCCTCGCCGAGGCGCTCGGCGCACTCGGACTGATCCTGCCGCTGGCAACCGGGATTGCGAGCATCCTGACGCCGATCGCTGCGGGCTGCCTCACCGTACTGATGTTGGGCGCAGTCGTGGTTCACATTCGCCGTCACGAACCCGCAACGCCCGCGCTTGTGCTCGCCCTTGTCGCATTGGTCAGCGCGGTCCTGGGATTCCTCGTCGTGCTCTAGCCGACACGGCAAGTTCAGTATGAACCCAGTGGACGCTTCTGGAGCCCGAGCGTGTCGAAATTCTGTGGCGACAGCCATGCGTCAATCGCACGCTTTCGCGCCGGCCAGCGGTCTTCTGTGAGCGAGAACCAGGCGGTGTCCCGGTTTCTTCCCTTGTAGACGACCGCATGGCTGAACACTCCCTCGAACTCGAAACCCAGACGCCGTGCTGCCGCCTGCGAGGGTGCATTCAGGCTGTCGCATTTCCACTCGCAGCGCCGATAGTGAAGCTCGTCGAAGACATGCGAAAGCAGCAACGCATGCGCCTCCGTCGACATTCGCGTGCGTTGCATTCGGGGCGAGAACGTCACCCACCCGATCTCGATAACGCCGTTGTCTCTGTCGATGCGCATCAACGAGAGAAAACCGACGGCGCGGCGCGTCAGATGATCGACCACCGCGAAGTAGAGCGGGTCTCGAGACTCCTCGATCCCTGACAGATATTCCCGGAAGTCCTCCAGCCGATCAAACGGTCCGACACCCATATACGTCCACAGCGATGGGCCTGCGGGAGAAAGCGACTGCCACAGCCCGGCGGCGTGGGCACCAACATCCAGGGGATCGAGACTGCAGTAGCGCCCCACGATGACGCGGTGCGAAGGATGCTCGCGCCGAGTCCAATCGGAGACCGCAGGCCCGATCGGCTGCCCGAACTCATTCATTGGCATCAGGTGGACCTCCCTACTCTCATCACAGCGCCACGGGTACACCAATCAAGACTCCCACTATTCGCACCCGGCCACAGCGGAATTACTCACGGCGACTCGGGCGGACTCAACCCGTCAGCGCAACAGTGCTCGGAGTTTATCGGCTGGGGTATCGAAGTCGAGCGTTTTCCTGGGCCTGGAGTTCAGCCGTGCGGCGATGACATCAAGATCGGCTTGGGTGAGGTCTTTCATGCTGACGCCCTTGGGGAAGTATTGACGCAGCAACCTGTTCGTGGGGGTGCCCCCATCGGCGGTTCCCGATGGGGGAGTCTCGTTCGTGCCACGCTGCCACGGGCTTCGCGGATCCGCGAAGTAGACGTCG
The DNA here is from genome assembly GCA_002391425.1 of Micrococcales bacterium UBA3913. Lineage (GTDB taxonomy): Bacteria > Actinomycetota > Actinomycetes > Actinomycetales > Microbacteriaceae > UBA3913. Next base: position 1,942 of record DGEZ01000066.1, read on the forward strand.
AGACCAGTGTTACGCGCGACGGTCTTGTGATCTGCAAGCTCCATCCCACGGTCCCAGGTCAGTGAACGACGCAACTGCCCCGGAAGTAGGTTCATCTCGCGTGAGAGCCCGGCGGTGACAGACTTCATGTCGCGCCCATCGATCTGAACAAGGACGGTGAACCGTGTCGCACGCTCAACGACAGTCGCGATCTGAGTGACACCCCGGCCGAGGAGGAGATCTCCCTCCCAATGACCTGGGATCACGCGATCTTCAGCTTCAGCGGGGCGTTCGGAGATCGAGACCGCGTCCTTGATCTGTGAACGCCATTGACCGGTGACGTTGTTGTGAACGTTGCGGCGGATCGGCCGCCCGGATCGCAGATGCTTCTGCAGTTCCTTCGCGAGCACACCACGCGACTGTATAAACAACGACTTGTAGATCGTCTCGTGTGACACGTGCATCCTGCTCCCCGCCGGATAACATTAGCCTGAAGGTTCAGGCGCCCACACGGGCCCGAGGAAAAGAGACGAGCACTATGACCACCAGCGAAAACCACACCCTCCCCATCGGCTCCGTCGTCCCGGACTTCACGCTGCCCGGTACGTCCGCAGAGCCGGTCACCCTCAGCACGATCGCAACGCCCACCGTGCTTGTGTTCTTCCCCTTCGCCTTCTCCGGAATCTGCACCGGCGAGCTGTGTGAGCTCAGAGACAACCTCGCGATTTTCACACGCGCCGGCATCCGGTTGCTGGGGATCTCCACCGACCCCGCGTTCACCCTCAAGCAGTTCAAGAGCACAGAAGGATATGAGTTCGACCTGCTTTCGGACTTCTGGCCACACGGTGAGGTCAGCCGTGCGTACGGCGTGTTCGACGAAAAAGGCGGACACGCGATTCGGGGCAGCTTCCTTGTCGACGCGGATCGGGTCCTACGCTGGGCCGTTGTCAACCCGGCAAGCCAGGCGCGCAGCCTCACCGGTTATGAGGACGCCATCGCCGCTCTGTGAGTGACCGCCCGCTCCACGCGGACGGCCACCACCACGAGCGTCATCCAACACAGCTGCTTCAGGCCAGCGTCAACTTTTTCCCGAACAGTGACTTGTAGCTGAACCCAGCGATCAGGCCACCGAGGATCGGAAAGACGATGAACACCCACAGCTGTGCCCACGCCCAGCTACCGCCGTACACTGCAGCGGCCAGAGAGCGCGCCGGGTTCACCGAGGTGTTATCCACGGGAATCGTCACCAGGTGGATGAGCGTGAGGCTCAGGCCAATGGCCAGTGGGGCAAACCCGACAGCACCAATACGCGCGGTCGTCCCGAGAACCACATATACGAAGAGCGCCGTGAACACGATCTCCACCACGATCGCCCCTCCGATGCCGAACCCACCCGGGGAGTGCTCGCCGAAGCCGTTGGATGCGAATCCACCCTCCGCAGCGCTCGAGAAGAAGTCACTATTCGACGCGGCAATCAGTGCAATGAGCGACGAACCGAGGATGCCTCCGACCACCTGTGCAGCAATGTAGCCGACAGTCTCGCGCCATGGAAACCTGCCAGCTGCGGCCAGGCCCAGGGTGATCGCGGGGTTGAAGTGGCCTCCTGAGATGGGGCCAAAAGTGTATGCGCCAACGACCACAGTCAATCCGAAGGCTAAGGCCACCCCCAGGTGCCCCACTCCCACAATGTTGTCCGTCGAACTGGGAAACGTGGCGTTAAAGATGGCGGTACCAATTCCGCCTGCGACGAGAAGGAACGTCCCCAGGGCCTCGGCAATCAGCCGATACCCCAAATCAGACTCCCCCGGCGCTGGTCCAGAATCACGAGAAATAACCTGGTCAGCACTCAATGCAATATCCTTTCGTTTCTGCACATCAGCCTGATGAAATATGTACGGCCGCTGAGACCACACACTGTGACATTACCCCCGCAGGTGCCCGCCCGATGCACGGCACACCCGCAGCCAATGGGCCTCATGTACGTGTGTTACGTCACCTCCTCGCGGACGCGCGTGAAGCGTTGGCCCCCCGTCCGCACCGACGGCGCTATCGGGAGGCCCGCGCCTCACCTCATTTGTCCAGGGCTGGCGTCCATGGCGCTGTGGCCGCTATATTTCGTACCTCGACCACGGCCGCGTTGTACCGGATCTACGATCTATTCCTGCTCATCCCCACGCACAGCGGATGCTCAATAGGTGGCTCCTCGCTCGGGGACCCACACATCCGCTACACAACTGATACCACGGGGAAAGCGAGCAAATATGACCGCGCCTGTTTCACCGGGGACACACGCATCCCTGATTCACACGGACGACTCCGCTGCCCCCGGCACGGAGCCGCCAAGCCCGTCGGCACCCAGTGCGCACACCACCGGTATCCGTGCCCCTCTCGGCGTCGGCGTGCTCTGGATCGTCACCGGGCTGGTCGGGTTTGGCACCGCATTCCTGCTCATCAACGAGGTCTTGCTCGCCGCCCAGGGCCAGGACCTCATCGTCCAGTGCGATGTCAACAGCGTGCTGTCGTGTTCCCCCAACTTTTTCGCACCCGCGGGTAACCTGCTCGGGTTCCCGAACAGCCTCATCGGTGTGGCGCTCTTCCCCGCACCCGTAATCGTCGGGGTGAGCACGCTCGCCCGGACCCATTTCCCGGTGTGGTACTGGCGAATCTTCTCGGCGACGATCGCGGCGGCGTGGATGCTGTGCCTCTGGTTCCAGTGGTTCTCCGTGTGGGGCAGGCGCAGCTTGTGCCCCATCTGCGAGGTCACCTGGCTGGCGGTCATCCCCATGTTCTGGTACACGCTGGCGTGGACGATCAAGGCTGGCATCTGGGGTCGCGGACAGCGCACCACATCCGCCGGGTCATGGTTGTACGACTGGGCGTGGGTGCTCGCTGCGACGAACGTGCTCGTCGTCGCCGTCGTGTCGCAGATTTTCCTGAACTGGATGGGTTTGTAGCGCTGGGGATGCTGGGGCGGTACCCTCAGTACGGCCATCCACGCGTTACAGGTTAACGGCCAGAACCCACCAGGCGTCTCCGACGCTTCACGACAAACGCTGCCGCCAGCGCGGCACCTGAGACACACAGGACCGTGATCCCCCAAGGCGATCCGGCAGCCGCGCCGAGCGCCGCTTCCCAGACCGCAAAACCAATGGTCGAGTAGATGAGGGCCCACGCTAAGCACCCGGGGATCATCGCGAGAGTGTATTTCCACCACGGCATCCGGATCAGGCCCGCGCCCGCGTTGGCAAGGGTCTGAAACCCGATAGTGAGAAACGACAGCGGGATGACTGGTAGGCCCCATTTGTGCAGGGCACGAATTCCCGGCTCGGTCGCCGGCGAACGGAGCCAGGCTACGACCCGGCTCCCCCAGGTGGTACGCGGATGCGCGTGTCGAGCGGTCAATTCCGCGCTCCACCATCCCAGGGCGAACGTCGCCTGAGCGCGCAGAAAAACGACGATCGTGAGGAACGCGAACACGAGCGCGAAGGGACCATGTGCCAGGAACTCCGCCACGTGAGGTCACCACCTGTCACTTCACCGCAAACACCATGGGCTGCAGACACACCACCATCCCGGATCCGTCCGGACCATCGGTCGCTGCACCGACAGCCTATCGGAGTGCGTCACCGTGCGAGTCTGCTCCTTCTCTGGTCCCCGAGGACTTCGGGAGCACAGAGAGCTGGAGAGTGCTCACACACCCCGGATTCCCTGCCTGGCCACGTCAGGGCCAGGCAGCCCAGGCGGCTGTCACGACAGACTAGCCATGGGCCCCACCGGCCTATCATGGACAACAAAGGAAGCAACGTGACACACACCTCCCCCACCGCCCTGGTCATCTCCACGAACTACGGCACCGAGACCGAAGAACTCGTGGGCACCGTCTCGCGTTTGACGGACGCTGGCATCAGCGTCACCGTGTCGGCACCCGAGCAGGCCCCCATCCGCACCCTCGTTCTTGATGCGCAGCCCGGCCCCGAGGTCACCCCGGACACCGAGCTCGCTGCCGAGTCTGCGGCCTCATATGACGCGCTCGTGATCCCCGGCGGAACCCTCAATGCGGATGCTCTGCGTGTCAATTCAGACGCACAGCGGATCGCTCGCGAGTTCGCGGAATCTGGGAAGGTCATCGCGGCCATCTGCCACGGACCCTGGTTGCTCGCTGAAACAGCACTCAGCTCCGGACGCACCCTCACCTCCTACTCCTCGATCCGCACGGATCTGACCAACGCCGGAGCGCGTTGGGTCGACAGTGAGGTCGTCGTCGATACAGCAGACGACTACACGGTTATCACCTCACGCACACCCGACGACATCCCCGCATTCGCGGGTGCAATCGTCACCGCACTGAGCTGAACCGTGGCAGCACGCACGCGCACGCCGACCTTCACCCGCACGGAGCTCGTCTCCGGGTTCTTGAAGTCTCGGCGGGCCCGGCCGCCGC
>DGEZ01000046.1:0-2273 GCA_002391425.1 Micrococcales bacterium UBA3913
GCCCGGCTTCGCCTGGAGGAGAAGGCGGACGTGAACCCGTTCACGCTCTCGGGTGGGCAGAAGCGCCGTCTCAGTGTCGCCGCCGCCCTCGCGACCGGGGCCCGCGTGCTCGTGCTCGACGAGCCCACCTTCGGTCAGGATCAGGCGTGCGCGACTGAGTTGCTGGCGATCCTCGAAGAGCAGCGCCGCATGGGCACCACCATCATCGTGGTCAGTCACGATATGGAGCTCGTGGCCGAGCACGCCACCGATGTGCTCGTGCTCGACCAGGGCCGGGTCGCCGCGGCGGGGGATGCGCGCAGCATCCTCACCGACGTCCCCCGTCTGGCCTCGGCTGGGCTCGCGGCGCCCGCCCTCGCGCGCGCGTTCCAGGGGATGACGGAGGAACCTGTGGTGCGCTTCGCGGACCTCTCTCGGGTGCGCTTCGTGAGTTCTGCCGGTGCCGACGAGGCGGTGCGCGCATGACGAGGACAGCGGTCGCGCCCGAGCGCGACAGGACACGTCCCAGCGGGGGCATGCTGGAGTGGCTCAACCCGTTGGCCAAGGTGGCTGCGGTTCTTCCCGCATCCGTGGCTCTGATCGGGGTGAGGGACATCACCACCCCGGCGATTGTTGCTGCGGTGGCGATGCTCGTGCTCGTAGCCGGGGCGCGGTGGACGCCGCTGCGTGCCCGGGCGGTGTTGCTGAGCATCCCCGTGCTCCTGTTGGTCACCGCGGTGAGCTTCACGCTGTGGACGGACGCGTCCGGGGTTGCCGACACGCCGGTTCTCGTGCAGCTGGGCGCCTGGCAGGTGCATCTCGGTGCCGTGCAGATCGGGGTGGCGACCGCCCTGCGCGTGTGCGCGATCGCCGTGCTGTGGCTGATCCCCGTTCTCACTACCGACAGCGCGGATATGGCGCGGGCACTGAACCAGCAGCTGCGGCTGCCCTACCGGGTGACGTACACGATGATCATCGCGTTGCGCTTCCCGGCCCGGTCGGTGCGCGAGTTCGACACGATCCGCGCGGCCCGCCGAGTGCGCGGACTGCGGATGGGGCTCAGCGCGGTGATACCCCTGCTGGCCGGGAGCATTCGCCACGCCGAGAAGGTGGCGATCGCGGCGGACTCGCGAGAATTCGGCGCGTACCCGCAGCGCACGGAGCGCTACCGGGTGGCGTGGCGCGGCGTCGACACCGTGAGTGTCGTTCTCGGGATGCTCGCCGGCGTCGCGATCGTGGGAACGATCATCGCCTGACCAGGCGGTGCCGCCGAGGTGGCGGGACCGCACGGACCACATATAGCGGAAAACGTATAGAGGAGGAACCCGTGGCACGAGCCAGCAGACTGGTGAAGCCGGAGCGCCAGGAGCTCATCCGACTGGAGGTGCTGCGGCGCGAGCAGCTGAGCCCGCACTGGATGCGGGTGACGCTCGGTCGCGGGGATGTCGCGGCCTTCCACCCGATGGGGTTCGACCAGTGGTTCCGGCTGTTCCTGCCCGTGGGCGGCGAGAGCGGTCTCGCCCGCATCCCCGAGAAGGCGAACACGATTTTGGGGTACCTCGCGTACCTGCACATCCCGGAGGGCCAGCGCCCGGTGTTGCGCAACTACACGGTGCGGCAGTGGCGCCCGGCCCCGGCCGTCGCCGGTGGGGTGCCCGGATCCGTGCGGGCCGGGTCTTCCGCGGCCGAGTCGTCGCCGGTGGTGGCCACACAGCCCGGGCAGTCGTCGGCCGAGATTGACGTGGACTTCGTGCTGCACGGGGACGGCCCGGCCGCGCAGTGGGCGCGCACGTGTGAACCGGGGGAAAACGTGGTGATCCTCGACGAGGGGATTGCGTTCAACCCGGAGCGGGGTGTGGAGAACGTCCTGCTCGCCGCCGACGAGACGGGGTTGCCCGCGGTGGCGGGGGTGTGCGCGAGCCTGCCGGAGGGCGCTCGCGGCACTGCGTACGTGGAACTCCCGGACGCGGCCGATGTTCAAGATTTTCCGATGCCGCCGGGGGTGCGGGTGGTCTGGTTGCCGCGCACGGCCGGGCAGAGGCCGGGCAGCCTCGCCCTGCAGGCGTTGCGTGACCATGAGATCGAGGATGTCGCGAGCATCCACGCGTACCTGGTGGGGGAGCAGTCGTTGCCCACGCAGGGCCGCCGCCTGCTCGTGACCGAGCGCGGCGTTGCGAAGGACGCGGTCAGTTTCTGTGGCTACTGGCGGCTGGCGCGGGAGCGCGGGTGAGTCGGCCAGGAGATTCGTCCGAGGCGGAGTGCGTGAAACACGACGGCGAGGACTCGGGATGTGG
>DGEZ01000046.1:2490-7101 GCA_002391425.1 Micrococcales bacterium UBA3913
GAGGACTCGGGATACGGCGGCGAAGACGTGGAATATGGAGACAAGTGAGGGCATGATGCAGAAGAAGGAACGCTCCGGGGCTCCCGTGGGCAATCGAGTGAGCACCGTATACCTGTTGACCTGTGCGGCGATCGGGGTCTCCGGCGGGATACTGCTCTGGGGTGCAACGGCGTTGGCTACCGTGCTGTACGTGACCATCCCGTTCATCTCGGTGGCGTTAGCGGGCGTGTGGTTGTTACCCGCGGTGGTGGGGCTGCGCCTGTTGCACCGGCCGCTGGCGGGTCTGCTCGTCGGGCTCGTCTCCGGCGTGGTGGTTCTGCCCTACCTGGTGACGAACGTGTGGTGGGCGTTCTTCGCGGAACTGCCGTTCGTGCTGCTGTTGTACCGGCGCTGGGACACCTGGCTGCACTACCTGGGTGCGGCCGTGGTGGGCATCCTGTACCCGATCCTCGCCGCATCCTCGTACAACCTGTGGACCCAGCCGGTATGGGCGCAGCTCAGTTTCTTCGCGCTGACTCTGGGCAGCTGCCTGGCCGGGACCTTTGTGGGCATCCTGATCGCGGACAGGCTGCACGCCGCGGGCGTGGCGAGGCTGGCGCGGAAGACGGACGCGGCGGATTAGTCGTCCTTCTGCCACGGGTCGTCCTGCCACGGGTCGTTGGCGATGTGGGCAGGCGTGTACTCGTCGTGCCCGCGCTCGGCCACGATGACGGCACCGATCGCCGTGGTCACCGGCATGGCCAGGGCCAGAGCGATGCCACCGGCGAGAGCGCGGACGACTTCCTCGGCGACGTCATCGGCGGTGATGAAGTTCTCGAAGGTGCTTCCGTACAGTTGCACGGCCACGAGCAGGACGAGCGCGGTACCCAGGTACGCGAATAGCAGCGTGTACACGGTGGAGGCGACGTGGTCGCGGCCGATGCGCATCCCCGAGCGAAACAACTCCCAGCGTGTCAGCTGGGGGGACGCCGCGCGCAGCTCCCACAAGGCGGAGGCCTGGGTGACGGTCACGTCGTTGAGGGTGCCGATTCCGGCAAGGATGACGGAGGCGATCACGAGGTGTTGCACGCTCACCCACGACACGTTGAAACTGAGCAGCCCGGCGGCTTCCTCTCCGAGCCCGCCGATGCGGGTGCCGATCACCGACAGCCAGGAGATCCCCGTGGATAGGGCCAGCCCGATGAGCGCGCCGACGAGGGCCACGGAGGTGCGCATCGAAAACCCGTGCGTGAGGTAAAGGATAACGACGAGGATGAGGGTGGATGCGGCCAGGGTGACCGGTATAGCGGGCTGCCCGCTCACGAGCGAGGGCAGCAGGAAGAACACGACGACGACCCCGGCGAACCCGAGGCTGATCAGCGCCATGAGCCCCCTGCGCCAGGCCACCAGGATGACGGCGAGGGCGAACAGGATGGCCAGCCAGATCATCGCCGAGCCCCGGTCGTACCCGTAGAAGGTGACCGGGGAGGTACTCGCGGTGAGGGTGGAGTCGTCGGTGGAGCTGTCTGTGCTCGTGTTCAGGTTGTCGGTTCCGCTGGAGTCCCACAGCAGCACGGTGTCTCCGGACTGCAGCCCGGTGTCCACGACGTTCACGGCCAGGGAGACCGGGAGCACGCGCCCGGCGTTGGTTCCGTCCAGGATGCGCACGGAGGAGTCCCCGCACGAGGTTTCGTCCTCCTCGGTGCCGGTGCAGGCCGGTTGCACTCGCACGAGTTCGCCGTGCACAATTTCCATGCCGTCGACGGCCAGGGGGATGAGCCCGCTGACGCTGTCCAGGTTCTCCTCATTGGGCCACCAGTGCACGACCCCGAAAAGTGCTGCGAGGGTTGCCAGGATGACGGTGGTGACGATCGTGGCCCGCGCCGCGGTGCTGACCCGCGGAGCGGGGGCAGTGCGGACCCGGCCGTGCTGATGACTCATGCTGTCATGCTAGGCGTGCTCGCCCTCCTGACCGAACTGGGCTGTGCGGAAAGTCCCGAGGAGTGACGTCGGCGGCAGAGGATATCCTGGCGGATGACGATAGCCTGGTGGGGGACGAGGAGGGCAGATGAGTAAGCGCGCAGTGGTCATCCAGCACCTGGCATTCGAAGACCTGGGTGTGCTGAAGGCGATCCTGGAACACCGTGGTTTCGAGATACACACCTATGAGGTGGGCGCAGCGGGTGTGCCAGATGGGGATTTTGTGGATGCCGAGCTTGCGGTCGTGCTCGGCGGCCCGATCGGGGTCTACGAGGAGGATGTCTACCCGTTCCTCGCTCAGGAACGAGCAGTGATCGCGAGCCGCCTTCAGTCGGGGCGCCCGCTGCTGGGCATCTGCCTGGGTGCACAACTGATCGCCTCTGCTCTGGGCGCCCAGGTGCGATCGACCGGGCGCAAGGAGATCGGTTATGCCCCGCTGGAGCTGACCGCAGCGGGTCGCGACAGCGTGCTGGCCCCCCTCGATGGTGTGCCTGTGTTGCACTGGCACGGGGATGAATTCGCGATACCGGAGGGCGCAGAGCGTCTCGCACAGACCCCGGGGTTCCCGAACCAGGCATTCCGTCTCGGGGATGCGGTGCTCGGTCTGCAGTTCCACATTGAGGCTGATCCGACCTTCATCGAGCGTTGGCTTATCGGGCACGCGCACGAGCTCGCCACCGCTGGGCTCGATGTCGCGCGCATCCGTGAGGATGCACGCGTTCTGGGACCGCGGCTCGCGCGCCAGGCGGGAAGGGTGTTCGAGGCGTGGTTGGACCTTGTAGGCCCGCAGGAGCACAGCTGAGGGTGTTGCCCGAGCGGAGAGTAGCTTAGGCTTACCTAATATGAAGACTCTGACGCTCTCTGCCGACGACCTACCCCTGTCACAACGCCGGACGGAAGACCTCCCGGGACACTGGCTGCTCGCCCGTCTGGGCAAGCGTGTACTGCGCCCCGGGGGCAAGCAGACCACGCGATGGCTACTCGATCACGTCCACATCGAGGATGCTGATGTTGTCGAGCTCGCCCCGGGCTTGGGGCGGACCGCATCCGAGATCGTCTCCCGGTCCCCACGCAGCTATATCGGCGTCGACGAGGAGCCGAAAGCGGCCGCACTGGTGACACGCGTCGTGTCCCCGGCCGGTGGCCGGTGCATCCAGGCGCGCGCCCAGCAGACGGAGTTGGCGGATGCGAGTGCCGACGTCATCGTGGGGGAAGCAATGCTCACCATGCAGACGAATCGCGGCAAGGCGGCGATTATCTCGGAGGCCGCTCGCGTGCTACGTCCGGGCGGACGCTACGCGATCCACGAGCTGGGGTTGGAGCCGGAAGGTATTGACCCACAGTTGGCCGAGAGCATCCGCAAGGACCTGGCCCGTGCCATCAAAGTGAATGCTCGCCCGCTGACGATCGCAGAGTGGACGGCGCTGCTTGCCGAATCCGGTTTCCGTGTCGAATCGACCTATCGCGCCCCGATGGCGCTGCTGGAGCTGCGACGCAATCTCGCCGACGAAGGGCTCCTGCGCGTCCTGCGCATCGCCTGGCGGGTGTTGCGTGACCCCGCGGCGCGGCGGCGGGTGCTCGGCATGCGCCGTGTCTTCGTCACGTACCGCGAACACATGTCTGGGGTCGGTATTATCGCGGTGCGGGAGGAGACCACGGAGGTCGACCCCCGGCTCAGTACAAGGAAAGGCGAATAATGTCGTGCGAATGCCACCACCAGCATGATGAGCAGCACGAGCATGATGAGCACCACAGTTGTGACGGGCACCACGATCATGGGCACGGGCACGGGCCCGAGGGTCACGATGGGCACCACGAGCACGGGCATCACGAGCACGAGCATCCCGGCTCTAGTGGACACTCTCATGGGCACGACGGGGCCGGTGTAACGGTGGGTCTCCCCCTGGCAGAGTTCCTCGAGGATGTGCGCGCGCTCGTTCCCGTGCAACCGGAGTCGACGCTATCTCGCACGGTGTTGCGCAAGCCTGGGCTGCGGGTTGTCGCGTTCTCATTCGACGAGGGGCAACAACTCACCGAGCATACGGCAGCGATGCCGGTGCTGCTCATCGCGCTGTCGGGAAGCTTCACGGTCGTGGCGGACGGGGACAGCCACACCCTCGTCCCCGGTGGTCTCCTCTATTTGGAGACCCGTGCCCCGCACGCCGTGACAGCGCGCGAACCCGCGCAGCTGGGACTGATCATGCTTGACCAGCGCGCGAAGCCGCTGCTGCCCACGCCACAGGTGAGGTCGGAGCAGGACTGACTGTTCGCCGGTCGGCTACAGCGCGAACAGGCCGCGGTCGGCTACAGCTACAGCCCGAACAGTTCGCCCACGATCTGCACGATGAGCTGGATGTTGAGTACGGTCAGGACGGTAGCTGCCGCCCATCCGAGGATGGTCGCCCACAGCGGGTTGCGGAACCTGCCCATGATGGCGCGCGAGGACGTGAACCACACCAACGGGATCATGGACACCGGCAGCGCGATACACAGGAACACCTGGGAGTAGACGAGCAACTGGTCGAGAGCCGACTCGCGCCCGCCAAAGGCGAAGGTGCAGGCGAGCACCGGGATGATCGAGATGATCCGGGTGACGACTCGCCGCAGCCACAGCGGGATGCGCATCCTGATGAAACCCTCCATCACGATCTG
>DGEZ01000075.1 GCA_002391425.1 Micrococcales bacterium UBA3913
GAGAGGGCTGATCCATCCCACGGGTCTCCAAGAACCAGTTCGCCCTCGGGGACAATTTCGTCGATCTGAGACAGGAACCGTATCTGCTGATCGTCTAGCAGGAGGGTTCCCTGCTCCTTCGAACCCAAAGTGGTGGAGAACACGTTTGCCATGGCAGGAGGCACACTCAGAATGAGCACCGCCCAGGACGAGCCCAGGAGCGCGACCGGAGTCACGACTGCCAGTGCCCGCTGTACTCGCGGGCGATTCAGCCGTGCCCCCAGTCTCAGTAGGGAGACAAAACCCCAGGTGCAGACAGGGACCGCAACGATTGCGACCAGAGAACTCAGGCGATATGCATCCTTGTACCACAGCCCGGTGGCGAGCTTAGCAAGCACGGAGTTGGACCCAGCCGCCAAAGTGTAGAGGAGGATGCTCGCTATCGCTGAGATCCCTATCCACCGAAGAACAGTACGTCGCAGTACGGCAACGGTTCCGACTATCAACAGGATGCTCGTCCCCAGTACGGGAAGGGGGCCGCTGCTCGCCCCAAGAAGGGGGAACTGTGTGAGAAGTTGCGTTATGGCACCGAGAAGATCGGTCGAGGCAGTCGCCTGCGGCCCGTTCAGGTGATCACTGATAGGTCGGTTAGCGACATCAAAGAGAATGTAGATCGCGAGCCAGGAAACCGCAGCCATGAGGATGCATGCGACCGCGATGCAGGAAACCCACACAACGGCACGTTTTCGTTCATGACCTCCCACTCGCCAGAAGTACCGGAATGCTCGTACCCCTATCGTGATCACGAAAGGCGCAATAACGAGCGCCAGGCTTGGCAAAGCACGAGGTTGGGCACACACGAGGGCCCATAATCCGAACAAAAAAATGCAGGCGAGGAACCATTGTGGTAACGCCGTGGGCTTGCCGTTTTCGGATGCCCCCCCGTCAGTGGCGGCCGACGAAGCACAGTTGCTACGCGCTCCAGGCGCGAAGCGTGGCCAGCGGCGTCGTGCGATGAGAACTCCCAGCGCTATCAGGCAGGGTATTGTCGCATAGGCAAGAAACATGGGGGATAGAGACCCGTAAGAGAGCATCGCGTAGGGCATCGCGGGTAAGCTTGCCCCCAGCACGAGCGCAAGCGGGACGATCCGCCGCCGCGATGGATCCGCTGGTATCGCAAGGATTACCTCGGTCATCCAGGCGACTCCGGGTAGCCACATTGCGCAGGCCACGGCCAGCCAGGTTGCGTTCATGGCGGCTGGGACCAGCACGCTGTAGTCGTTCGGACTGGCTACCGTGGTCAATTGCGTGAGTTGCGTAACGAGAGCCGCCAAGGAATGCCACCCAGCCGGGTAGAAAGAGGCACGGTCCGGCTCAATGAGCTGCCGGAAATCCAGGGGCGAGGCATCTCCGGTGTTCAGTATCCACAGCACGCCATTGATATGGAAGATATTGTCGTAGGTCTGTGGGAAGCGCGCCGGTGAATCGACCGCGCAGAACGTAATAACGCCAAGGAATGCGCTCGCGGCAAGCCAGGATGCCCCTGACTGCCAGTTGTGCCGCCACGTGCCACGCAAAAGCTGTCTGAGATTGTGTGGATTCGAAAAGGGGGAGCGCCAAAACGCAGGCCTGCCCTGGCACCCCCACATTCCTGCACTTGCCGCCAGAGCGACGACTAACACCATCCAGAAGGAAAAGCCACCTTGCGTGAACCCACTGACCAACCCGGCAACCCCAATGCACCCCACAGATAGTGGCCCGGCCATGGCCAGACGGGGAAGAAGGCGCATGCGCAAAGGACACAGAACGATGAGCCCAGGCACCACAACGACAGCGAGGGCCAACATCATTGGCACTGAAAATGCGAACCAGCTCATGCACGGAACCCGAAGAATCTGATCACGTCCGGCATACCTGTGGCGCAGACGACAGTCGAAACACTATCACGCCGGCGTGGGCACGTTACGACGGTAGCGAGCCCACTCCCCGTTGGCGTGCACGGCAGGCTCCGGCGCCCAGTGCGAGCGCGCTAACGGTGCCCAGCACCCCGGGCAGCACATTGAAAACCGCGCGGAAGGCGTCCGGCATCGCGCTCGTGTCGAAGAAGTTCGCGGCCAGGGACTGCCCGGTGAGGAACACGGAGAGCAGGGTGACCGGGAGCATCCACCGTCCGGCACGCTCCGAGACGGCCGCCAGGGCGAACAGCAGCATCATGTACCAGGGCCAGATGATCGTGCTGCCGATCAGGAACGCCGCATAGCCGAGGGCAGCCCCCTGCCGAGGCGACCCCGATGGTCTCAGCGTGAACCAGGCAGCGCCAGCCAGCCCCACGACGGTGAACACGAGACCGAGTGCGCTCGCCCACGCCGGTGTGGCGGCCTCCGCCCCCGCGAGGGAGAACCCGGTCACAAGTTGCGCGGGGACGAACCACAGGGGTCGCGACTGCTGTGGCGTCGAGAGCATGGCCGACAGCCAGGATGCGGGCTGTGCTCCCCAGGCGATCGCCCCGGCTATCACGGCTACCCCGCTGGCTGCCGCGACGACCGCGCACCGCGTCAGAAACCGCAGGTATCCGCGTGGCGCCTGACCCGGGGTGGTTGCGCCCGGGCGGGCCAGTGCCCCGGGCGTGGCCGACGCCCGTGTTGGCGACACCCCGTGCGCTGCTGATGCCTTGTGCGCTGCTGATGCCCCGGGCGCCGACACCTGACGTGCTCCTGACACCCCGCGTGCCAGGGCGGGAAGGATGATCGCGGATGTCGGCTTGGCACCGATGGCGATCGTGGCCCCTACCCAGGCGACCAGGCGGTGTCCGCTCTGGGACGCGGCGAGCGCCGCCACGACAGCGACCATGATCACCGCGTCGTTGTGCATGGCCAGCACGCACGAGATGAGCGTCAGCGGGTTCGCGTAGGCGAGCCACAGGGCGTGAGCCGGATCCGTCCCGGACGCGCGACAGATGCGCACCGTCAGCCAGGCGGCGGCAACCAGAGCGGCAGCCATGAGGATGCGGAACCCTGCGATGGCGCCAAGCAGACCCAGCGGCTGTGTGACGGTGACCACTAGCCAGCTCAGCGCGATGAGCGTGGGCCCGTAGGGGGTGACCGTGTCGGCCCACACCGGGTCGACCCCGAGGCTCTGCCACTGGGGCAGGATGCTCACGGCGCTCGTGTACGGGTTGTACCCGCCCCGCACGAGCTCGCCGAGGGCGATGTACGAGTACACGTCCCGGCTGGTCAGCGGTAACGCGATGAGCAGGGGGGCAGCCCAGGCCGCTGCGGCCGTCGCCACGGTGCGCAGCTGCAGGGGGCGCCCGCCACTACGGGCGAGCAGCAGCCAGCATCCCAGGAGCGCGAACACGGACACGGTGAGCAGTATCGTGGCCCAGACCGCGGCGCTCTGGCTCTGCCGCAGGGCGGGGAACCAGCCGGTTTGCCACAGCGCGGCAGCGCTTCCCAACGGCGCGAGGACGTAGCTGCACGCGGCGATGACCGTCGTGCTGGCGGTACCGCCGAGCAGGGCGATGGTTCGCCGTGGGCGCAGGGGGAAGGTACCGGACACCTGGCTCCTTTCTGGAGGACCGTGTGGCGTAACCGAGCATATCTGGGGATGCGCGTGCGGTGTCGGTGGCTCGCGTTAGCCTCAGGGCTGGCAGAACTCACGGCGGGGATGCGCGGGGTGCGACACGCCCGTGTGCGGCGTGTCGTGCGTAAACCCTCTGTTCACATCGAAGGAATTTTTCGCTGTGGAAAACTCGGGGAATCCGCGTCACATCAGGCATTTTTGAGTTCTCCACAGTGTTGAAAATTACACACGTGTAACACATCATCTAGTGTCCCGTGTCGAAATGGCCCACTAGATGTTGTGGGCGATGTAATATCTACTGCACGTCACAAGAAGGAAGGTCACAGCAATGACAATCACGGTGTATTCGAAGCCAGCATGCGTTCAGTGCAATGCGACGTATCGCGCACTCGACAAGCTTGGGGTGGAGTACACCGTTGTCGATGTCACTGAGGACGCCCAGGCGCTGGAGACCGTCAAGAGCCTCGGATACATGCAGGCTCCGGTTGTCGTCACCGATGACAGCCACTGGTCCGGGTTTCGCCCCGACAAGATCACCGAGCTGGCTGCGCAGGTCTCTCGCGTGACCGTCGGCTAGTCCCCGACAGAGCAGTCCGCTGGTCCCCTGCAGAGACCAGAACACAACAGCATTCGCGGGTTCACTCCGCACACACGACGAGATGGACGACACCCTCGAGGCGTCCCAAAAGGTAAAGGGGAATACAGGTGGGATTGGCAACGGCAGAACCGAATCGGCTCGAGAGCAGTGTCGTCGGGGAGGATTATCACGCCCTCAACGCGATGCTCAACCTGTATGACGAGAACGGCAAAATCCAGTTCGACAAAGACAAGGAAGCCGCCCGGCAGTTCTTCCTGCAGCACGTTAACCAGAACACGGTGTTCTTCCACGACCTGGATGAGCGGCTGCGCTTCCTCATCGAGAACGACTACTACGAGCCCGAGGTCATAGACAAGTACTCGCGCGACTTCATCCAGCGACTCATCAACCAGGCCTACGGCTACAAGTTCCGGTTCCAGACCTTCCTGGGCGCGTTCAAGTTCTACACGTCCTACGCGCTGAAAACCTTCGACGGGCAGCGTTACCTGGAGCGGTACGAAGACCGCGTCGTGATGGTCGCGCTCACCCTGGCCGACGGCGACGAGGCTCTCGCGACCGAGCTGGTCAACGAGATCGTGAACGGGCGCTTCCAGCCCGCGACCCCGACCTTCCTCAACGCGGGCAAAGCCCAGCGTGGCGAACTCGTGTCCTGCTTCCTGCTGCGCATCGAAGACAATATGGAGTCCATCGCCCGGGGCATCAACTCCTCGCTGCAGCTGTCCAAGCGTGGTGGCGGCGTCGCCCTCAACCTGACGAACCTGCGCGAGTACGGGGCCCCGATCAAGAAGATCGAGAACCAGTCCTCCGGGGTCATCCCCGTGATGAAGCTACTGGAAGACTCCTTCAGCTACGCGAACCAGCTGGGTGCCCGGCAGGGGGCCGGCGCGGTGTACCTGCACGCACACCATCCCGACATCTACCGGTTCCTCGACACCAAGCGGGAGAACGCGGACGAGAAGATCCGCATCAAGACGCTGTCGCTCGGCGTGGTCATCCCCGATATCACCTTCGACCTGGCCAAGCGCAACGAGGACATGTACCTGTTCAGCCCCTACGACGTGCAGCGGGTATACGGCGTTCCGTTCAGCGACATCAACGTGTCCGAGAAGTACTACGAGATGGTCGACGACGCGCGGATCAAGAAGACCAAGATCAGCGCCCGCGAGTTCTTCCAGACAATCGCCGAGATCCAGTTCGAGTCCGGGTACCCGTACCTCGTGTTCGAGGACACCGTGAATCGGGCCAACCCGATCAAGGGCAAGATCACGATGTCGAACCTGTGCTCCGAGATCCTGCAGGTCAGTGAGCCGTCCATCTACAACGACGACCTCAGCTACGAGAGGGTCGGCAAGGACATCTCCTGCAACCTGGGTTCGCTGAATATCGCGCTGACCATGGACTCCCCGGACTTCGGGTCCACTGTCGAGACTGCCATTCGCGGGCTGACGGCGGTATCGAATATGAGCCACATCCACTCGGTGCCCTCCATCGAGCGGGGCAACGATATGAGCCACGCGATCGGGCTCGGGCAGATGAACCTGCACGGCTTCCTCGCGCGTGAGCACATCTACTACGGTTCCGAGGAAGGCCTCGACTTCACGAACATCTACTTCTACACGGTGCTCTACCACTGCCTGCGCGCATCCAACCTGATCGCGCAGGAGCGGGGCGAGACCTTCGCCGGCTTCGAGGACTCGAAGTACGCCAGCGGGGAGTTCTTCACGAAGTACATCGAGAAGGAGTGGAAGCCGAAGACCCAGAAAGTTCAGGGACTGTTCGACCGCAGCGGCATCCACATCCCCACGCAGGAGGATTGGGTTGCGCTCAAGGAGCTCATCCAGAAGTACGGCATCTACAACCAGAACCTGCAGGCGGTGCCCCCGACCGGGTCGATCTCGTACATCAACAACTCGACCTCCTCGATCCACCCGGTGGCCTCGAAGATCGAGATTCGCAAGGAGGGGAAGATCGGCCGCGTGTACTACCCGGCGCCGTTCCTGACCAACGAGAACCTCGAGTACTTCCAGGACGCGTACGAGATCGGTCCCGAGAAGATCATCGACACCTACGCGGAAGCCACCCAGCACGTCGACCAGGGGCTATCACTGACCCTGTTCTTCATGGACACCGCCACCACGCGCGACATCAACAGGGCGCAGATCTACGCGTGGCGCAAGGGCATCAAGACCGTCTACTACATCCGGTTACGCCAGCTCGCCCTCGAAGGGACTGAGGTGCAGGGCTGCGTCAGCTGCATGCTGTAGCCCGGGGCTGAGTAGCGAACGGGGGTGGATGCGCGTGCATCCACCCCCGTTGCGTTGCGGGCTACTTGCTGTCCAGCGCTACGAAGCTCTCCACAGAGTAGGTCGAGCTGTCCGTCACCGTCGCCACCAGGCGGTCGCCCACCTGAGAGACATCCCAGTCGTCATCCAGGGAGGACGACCACTGCTGCTTCGTGTCCCCAAAGGCGTAGGCCTCGAGCTCGCCATCCGTCTCGATGATCACCTGGGAGGTGCCCAGGAAGGAGTTCACCGCATCGTCCACGGAGACGCTGGGAAGCTGATTCTCCTGCACCTCACCGTTGGAGGCGTTGAGCACCACCAGCTCGTCGTCCTCATTCGAGACCACAATGCGGTTGCCGATCGCGCCCAGGAACGAGCTGAAGTCCTCCGTGGACGTCCACAGCTCCTCGCCCGAACTCGGGTTCAGTGCCGACAGCGTGTACGCGGAGCCGGACTCTTCGGCGCTGTACAGCCGTGTCCCGTCCGAGTACAACGCGTATCCGTCCGCCGTCCACAGCTCAGACCCGTCCGCCGAGAAGGCGACCGTCTCGTCGTCGTCGGACGAGTACGCGGCGATCACGCCACTGGCCACCTCAGAGATGACCGATACGGAATCGGGAAGAGCGGATGCCCAGCTCGTCTCACTGCCGTCGGACAGTGCGACCGCCGTCGCATCCCCGTTCGTGTTCGCAAACACGATCGTGTCGTTCGGGCCGGTCAGCACCGAGTAATCGTAGGCAGCCTCTACCGTCCACACGGGTGTGCTGGAGGCGGAGTCGAGATCGTATGCCACGAGCTCGGGGTTGTCCTCGTCAGCGTTGTGGACGACAAGGCGAGAGCCGACTGCCGTGGCTGCGGACACTCCCTGACCGTCCTCCATCGTGATCGTCTTGGCTGCGGACGCGTCAGACTTGGGGACGACCACGAATGTCGTGGCGTACGAGACGTTGTAGTCGTCATCGTAGGTGGCGGAGATCGCCTCGATCACCACGTATGTCGAATCAATCGAGACCGGGTAGAAGGACGTCGTCGAGTAGTCGAAGTCCGAGAGGATGTCCGTCAAGGTCACCGTCCACACGACCCCGCTATCCGCGCTGGAGGCGTTCGCGTCGATCAACGTGGCGGTCAAGGCGGTGTCTATCGTCGGCGGTTCCTCGGCAAGATTGTCCCCGTAGGTGCCGTACTGCGAGTCATACCAGCCAGCCATGTATCCGGAGTCGTAGTCCGCAGAGTAGTAATCTCCTGCTTCGCTCGGCCAGTAGTCCTCAGGATCTGGGTAGTCGGCGTCGAAGTCATCCAGCCACTGATCGTAGGCGTCGTTGTACGACTCACCTGCGGTGTACCCAGCCTCGTAGTCGTCGGCGAAACCGTCGTACCAGGTGAACGAGGAGCTGGACATGTTGTCGGAGGCCCAGGTCGAGTAGTCGAAGTTCTGGAAGGTGAGTAGCTGCGCATCCCCCACGTTGTACAGCGAAGACTGCGTGACGTAGTCGGGCGTATCAAAGTCGTAGGACCAGCCCTCCTCGACGGCGGAGGCGTAGGTGCGTAGTGGCACGAGCGTGGAGCCAGACGAGCTGCCGCGGAAGAACAGGGGGATGACGAGGATCGCCACCACGGCCAGAGCGATAACACCCAGGCCGATACCGCCGAAGGTGAACACCTTCCGTCGGGTGGACCAGCGAGACCGGGGCTGCTGCTGTGCGGCGGGTTGTGCGTAGGGCTGCTGTTGTGCTGCGGGTTGTGCGTACTGCTGCGTGTCCTGCTGCTGCGTGTCCTGCTTGCTGCTGTGGGCCCGGTTGCTGGATGCCGAGCTGGGCAAACTGCTGTGCACCGGGCTGTGCAAACTGCTGGGCATCCGGCTGCTGTTGTGCTGCGGGGGCAGCGTCCGTGGGGGCAGGGCTGGAGTCGGCGGCGGCCTGTGCCGGGCCGTTCGCGTCGCCAGCCGACGGCGCCTCCGTGATCGGGGGAAGCCCCTCTGCCTGAAGCTGCTGGTTCGTGTAATACAGTGCGTACTGGTGCTGCTGGCCCGCATCGACCGCGGTGCCTGCCTGGTGTGCTTGCGATGCGAAGTAGTCAGCGTAGTACTGGTACAACTGAGTAGCTCGCGATTGCGGGTCCATGAATGCGCCCCCTTGTGCGTTTCGGTACATCTTCCAAACGACCTTAGTGCACCCATACAACTGTTACGTAGATAATGCTTGGCTGGATCATAGCTTCGCGATAGCGCCGTGACGGGGTCGCGCCGCGCATCCCCACGGCTCTGGATGCGGGCGAGTCGTCGACGCCTGCCGGAGCGAGCACGCACCACAACACACCATGTTGTGGTCACGTTCGGTGTCGCAAGCCACATGTAGTATTGAGCACGCGCTTATCGGGGGAGAAAAACCCGAGCATCCATCCAGAGTGACACTGTTCAGGCACTGTTCATATTGAGAGGCATCGCCCATGACACCACTACCGAAGCTCAAGCTCATTGACCGCGTCAACGCGATCAACTGGAACCGGCTGGATGACGAGAAAGACCTGGAGGTGTGGAACCGCCTCACCGGGAACTTCTGGCTCCCCGAGAAGGTGCCGCTGTCCAACGACGTGCAGTCGTGGGCGACGCTGACGGACGCGGAGAAGCAGCTCACCATGCGCGTGTTCACCGGGTTGACCCTGCTCGATACGATTCAGGGTACGGTCGGGGCGGTCTCGCTCATCCCTGATTCACTCACCGATCATGAGGAGGCCGTGTACACGAACATCGCGTTCATGGAGTCGGTGCACGCGAAGAGCTACTCGTCGATTTTCTCGACGCTCGCATCCACGCGCGAGATCGACGACGCATTCCGCTGGTCCGAGGAGAACCCGAACCTGCAGCGCAAGGCCGAGATCGTGCTCGAGTACTACCGCGGGGATGAGCCGCTCAAGCGCAAGGTCGCCTCGACGCTGCTCGAGTCGTTCCTGTTCTACTCCGGCTTCTACCTGCCGATGTACTGGTCCAGCCACGCGAAGCTCACCAACACGGCGGACCTGATCCGGCTGATCATCCGCGACGAGGCCGTGCACGGGTATTACATCGGGTACAAGTTCCAGAAGGGGCTGGAGCTCGTTGACCAGACGAAGCGGGACGACCTTAAGGACTACACGTTCTCGCTGCTGTACGAGTTGTATGACAACGAGGTGGAGTACACCCAGGACCTCTACGACGCGTCGGGGCTGACCGAGGACGTTAAGAAGTTCCTGCACTACAACGCGAACAAGGCGCTGATGAACCTCGGCTACGAGCCGATGTTCCCGGCATCTGTGACGGACGTCAACCCGGCCATCCTGTCGGCG
>DGEZ01000033.1:0-503 GCA_002391425.1 Micrococcales bacterium UBA3913
CAGCGACTCGTCCTGCGACTTCGCCACATAGTGCCCGACGAGAACCCTGTCCTCAATGACCCCGATCTGGATGCGCTCCGGCGTCGACCGGACGATCATCTCGCGGTCCACGGCCTCGCGCCGCGCCTGAAACTCCACATCCGTGATCACAGTGCGGCGTCGACCCGCCTCGCGACCCGAGCTGCGCCGTTGGCGCTTCGCCTCCAGACGTGTCGACCCCTTCACCGGGGTGGGCTCGTTCGTGACCGGCGTCTGCCGCTTCGGGCGAACCTTGACGACCGTGCGCGAATCAGCCTCGACTGCGGACTCCTCACCCTCCTTGCGCCGGGCGCGACGCCGATGGGAGCTTCCTGACCCTGCCTCCGCAGGCTCCGCGGAACGCGGGAGCTTCGGAGCCATGAACAGAGGGGCCTGGAAAACGGGAGACAGCGCTCCGGCGTCCGGTGTAGCCGGCGCTGCCGACTCCGCAGGAGCATCCTTCTTCTTCGGCTGTGCCTGCTTCT
>DGEZ01000033.1:650-7885 GCA_002391425.1 Micrococcales bacterium UBA3913
GGCTGTGCCTGCTTCTTCGGCTGTGCCTGCTTCTTCGGCTGCGTCTGCCGGGGAGTCTCGGCCGAGGACTGTGTGGCCTGCGACGACGATGCGGGGGCCTCCGGGGAAGCTGCCGGTGTTTCCGTCACCGACGCCTGAGTCTGTTCGGGCTGCTCTGTCTTCTTCTTCGATCGACTTTTTCCGATGAGGCGGCCGAAAAGACCACCCTCATTATTGTTTTCACTCACCACGAGGGGTGCACTCCATATCCACCAGCCATCCGCGTCGCCACGGAGCCTGGATACGCCAGGCGGCGGGGGTCACCCGCCGAACTCTACTGTTTAGGCAACTGTTCTCAGTCGCTGTTATCGCACTGTCGATGGTCGCGGGCACTCACATGTGCGTGCGCGACCAGTCGACGGAAGTCTCAATCAGGGGCCGGGGCGACCCGACACCGGGCTCAATTATCGCACATCCCGGGCTGAACGGCCCGAAATCCGCGCCGAGGCGGCGAAACACCGAGAAATACTGCGGCCGGCTGTGGCGCGGCCACGCGGGGAAACAGGGATGCTCAGGCGGCGAACCACAACGCGAGTTCGCGCGCCGCTGACTCCGGAGAGTCCGATGCGTGCACCAGGTTCTGCTGCACATCGGTCCCCCAGTCGCGGCCGAGATCCCCGCGAATGGTCCCCGCTGCGGCGGTGGCCGGGTTCGTCGAGCCGGTCAGGATGCGCACGCCCTCGATCACGCGCTGACCCTGCAGGCGAATCGCCACAATCGGCCCGCTGGCCATGAAGTCGACCAACGCCGGGAAGAAAGGCTTGCCCTGATGCTCCGCGTAGTGCTGTTCGAGCAGCTCCCGGGTGGGATGCACGAGCCGGATGTCTGCCAGCACGAACCCCTTGCGTTCCAGACGGGCCAGGATCTCCCCGGTCAGCCCACGCGCCACCCCGTCGGGCTTGATGAGAACAAGAGTCTCCTCGATAGCGGTCATGCCTGTCATCCTTCCTGCCTTATCGGCCCACTCGCGTCGCGCTGGCGGTCCGCCCGCCGGCCCGACACCACGGCGTACACCCACATCGCAGCGAATAGCGCGCCGATGGCGAACATCGCCGGGTGCAGTACACCCAGCGCGACCAATGCCAGCTGGGCTACCCACCCGAGAGCATAGCCGACGCGCGTTCGGGCACTCCCAGCGGCCGCCAGCAGAACCACGATCATGCCGAAGCCGCAGCCCAGGGCCCACTGGCGATCCACCAGACGCAGACCGAACACCGCCAGGACGAAGAAGAAAACCACGATCGCCTCCAGCACGAGCACGATCGCGGCTGCCCTACGCTCCACGCTCACGCCGAGCCCCCCGCCTCCTGGGCGCGTTCCCGAGCAATCAGTGCGGCCGCCTCGCCGATCACGGTAATCGACCCGGTTACGACCACCCCGGCACCATCGACCGCGCGGCTCTTCGCCAGCGCGATAGCCTGCGGCACATCCCCGCCAATGGTCACGCGTTCGGGTCCAAACACCTCACCGACAAGGGTGGCAAGCTCCTCTACCGGAATCGCGCGTGGGGAGGCGGATGCGGTCACGATGACCTCGTCGAGCACCGGTTCGAGCGCGGTGAGCACCCCGCGGGCATCCTTGTCCGCCAGGATGCCCACGACACCGATCGTCTTGGGGAACGCGAACGAGTCACGAAGCCCCTGCGCGAGCGCGCGTGCCCCGTGCGGGTTGTGGGCCGCATCCAGCACGATCGACGGGTCCGTGTGCACGAGTTGCAACCGTCCCGGGGACACCGCCCGCAGCAGCCCCTCCCCGAGCACGTCAGCGGTGAGCGGCTTCGTTCCCCCGCCGAGGAAGGCCTCGACAGCGGCCACCGCGAGGGTGGCGTTGCTCGCCTGGTGTGCACCCAAAAGCGGCAGCAGGAGGCCGGTGTAGCGCCCGGCCAGGCCGCGCACGGTGAGCTCCTGACCGCCGACCCCTAAGTGCGCGGACTCCAGAGCGAAATCGACACCGAACTGCTTGACCTCGGCGTCTTCCCGCTCGGCACGATCCACAATCTCGGTCAGAGCAGCCGGGTCTTGTGCCGCGGTGACCACGATCGCGCCCGGTTTGATAATTCCGGCCTTCGTGCGGGCGATCTGCGCGATCGTGTCCCCGAGGAACGCGGCGTGATCCATGTCGATCGGGGTGAACACGGCGACCTGTCCGGTGGCCACATTCGTCGCATCCCACTCGCCACCCATGCCGACCTCGAGAACGACCACATCACAGGCGGCCTCCGCATAGGCGGCAAACGCGAGCACTGTGACGGCCTCGAAGAAGGTCAGCGGGGCACGACCCTCCTCGGCGAGTTGCGCATCCACCATCGCCACATAGGGGGCAATATCCTCCCAGGTCTCGACGAGCATCGTGTCGCTGATCGGGCCGTCCACGTCGATGCGCTCGTTCAGGCGCACCATGTGCGGGCTCGTGAAGATCCCCACCTTCAGGCCGTGGGCGCGCAGAATCGCCGCGATGATGCGCGCCGTCGACGACTTCCCGTTCGTTCCGGTGATGTGGATGACCGGGTACGCCTTCTCCGGGCTGCCCAGGATGTCCAGGACGCGCTCCACCGCATCCAGTCGCCGCTCCACGGCGTTCTCGGGCTGCCGTGCGTATAGTTCGGCGATCACCGCGTCGGCACGCTGTCGCGCCTGTGCGTCCTCATCGCCGACCGGCTCGCCGTCGAGAATCCCGCCCTGCTCAGAACTCGTCATTCCTGTCCACTCACCCGTTCCACGGTGACCGCGACCGCGCCGCCGTCACCGACTTTTGTCTGCTCGTTACGGGGCACGCTACCGATCCGCGCGTCGAACTCTCGGGAGAGGGTTTCCCCGGCGATCAGGTCGCGGTGCGCCTCCAGCGCGGCCAGCGTCTCGGCTGAGTCGGCGCGCAGGTGCAACCGGATCCGGTCAGAGATCTCCAGCCCTGCGGCCTTGCGGGCCTCCCCGATGAGTCGGATCGCATCCCGGGCAAGCCCTTCGGCGGCCAGCTCCGGGGTCACCCGGGTATCCAGCAGCACGAAACCGTTGCGAGGCAGAACCGCCACGGCGATCTCACCGTCGTGCTCCGACCCGGTTTCGAGCACCAGCTCGAACTCGCCAGGCAGCAATTCGACGCCACCGGCGATCACATTCGGCGAGCGCACCTCCCAGTCGCCGGCACGAGCCCCGGCGATCGCCGCCTGCACCCGGCGACCCAGCCGGGGTCCGGCCACGCGAGCATTCACGCTCAACCGGCGCACCACGCCGTAGGCCTCCGCGGAATCCGGCTCCAGCTCGCTGAACTCGACCGTCTTCACGTTCAGTTCGTCGGCGATGATCGACGCGTAGGGCTGCAGAGCCGAGGCGTATCGGGTCACCACGGTGAGCTTGGCCAGGGGCAGGCGAACACGCAGCCGGAGCGCCTTGCGCAGCGGCAGCACCGCACCCACAATCTCGCGGGCGCGGTCCATGCCCGTCACCAGGGGCACATCCGTGGGGAATGCGGACGCATCCGGCCAGTCGGTCAGGTGCACGCTGCGCCCGCCGGTGAGCCCCTGCCAGATCTCCTCCGTCACGAACGGGAGGATCGGAGCAGCCACCCGACACAGCGTCTCCAGCGCGGTGTAGAGCGTGTCGAACGCGTCCGTGTCGTTGCCAGCCCAGAACCTGTCCCGGCTGCGCCGCACGTACCAGTTCGTCAGGATGTCCGCGTAGTCGCGTAACGCGGCCGACGCCGCCCCGGCGTCGAACGCCTCGAACGCGTCCTGCACGCCGCTGACCAGTTCACCGGTCTTGGCCATGAGGTAGCGGTCCAGCGGGTCAGCCGAGTCGGTGCGCCACTGTGCCTCATAGCCGCCGGGCTGCGCCGAGTTCGCGTAGATGGAGAAGAAATACCACGTGCTCCACAGCGGCAGCAGAAGCTGGCGCACGCCCTCGCGAATCCCCTCCTCGGTGACGATGAGGTTCCCTCCGCGCAACACCGGGCTGGACAGCAGGAACCACCGCATCGCATCCGAGCCGTCGCGGTCGAACACCTCGTTCACATCCGGGTAGTTGCGCAAACTCTTCGACATCTTCCTGCCGTCGTTGCCCAGCACAATGCCGTGGCTGACGCAGTTGCGGAACACGATCCGGTCGAACAGTGCGGTGCCCAGCACGTGCATGACGTAGAACCATCCGCGGGTTTGCCCGATGTACTCGACGATGAAGTCGGCCGGGTTGTGGGTGTCGAACCACTCGCGGTTCTCGAACGGGTAGTGCATCTGCGCGTAGGGCATGGATCCAGAGTCGAACCACACATCGAACACGTCAGGGATGCGCCGCATCCGGGATGCGCCGGTGGGGTCATCCGGGTTCGGCCGGGTCAGCTCGTCGATGTACGGGCGGTGCAAGTTCACCTCGCCGTGCTCGTCGCGCGGGAGTTCGCCGAAGTCGCGCTCCAGTTCGGCCAGCGACCCGTACACGTCCACGCGCGGATAGTTCGGGTCGTCCGATTTCCACACGGGGATCGGCGAACCCCAGAACCGGTTCCGGCTGATCGACCAGTCGCGGGCGTTCGACAGCCACTTGCCGAATTGACCGTCCTTGACGTTCTCCGGCACCCAGTTGATCTGCTGGTTGAGCCGGCCCATCTCGTCCTTGAAATCCGTCACCTTGACGAACCAGCTGGACACCGCCTTGTAGATCAACGGCGTGCGGCACCGCCAGCAGTGCGGGTAGCTGTGTGCATAGCTCTTCTGCTGGAACAGGCGCCCGCGCTCCCGAATGGTGCGGATGATCGGGCTGTTCGCCTCGAACACCTGCAAACCGACGAAATCGGTGACCGTGGGCAGGAACACGGCGCCCTCATCCACGCTGACGATCACCGGGATTCCAGCCGCCTGGCACGCCGCCTGGTCGACCTCGCCATAGGCCGGGGACATGTGCACGATGCCGGTGCCATCATCCGTGGTGACGAAGTCTGTGACCAGGATGCGCCAGGCACGCTCGGTGCCGAACTTGGCCGTATCGGCAAAGTAGTCGAATAGCCGCTGGTAAGTGACATCCGCCAGCTGCGCGCCGCGCAAGGTCTGGGTGGATGCGGCGAGCGCCTCGTCTGCACTGGCGTACCCGAGGGGCTCGGCATACGCGGCGACGCGGTCCGCCACCAGCAGGAACTCCCCCTCCATCGCGGCGGTGGGACCGGCCGGAATGACCACGTACTCGAAGTCCGGGCCGACGGCGAGCGCCTCATTCGTGGGCAGGGTCCAGGGCGTGGTCGTCCAGGCGAGCGCTTTCACCCCGGCGATGCCGAGCTGTTCGGCTTTCTCCCCCACCAGCGGGAAGCTGACGGTAACCGTCTGGTCGGTGCGCTCCTTGTACACGTCGTCGTCCATGCGCAGCTCGTGGTTCGACAGCGGGGTCTGGTCTTTCCAGCAGTACGGCAGCACGCGGAACCCCTCGTAGGCGAGGTCCTTGTCGTACAGCTGTTTGAAGGCCCACAGCACGCTCTCCATGAAGGTGGGGTTGAGGGTCTTGTAGTCGTTGTCGAAGTCCACCCAGCGGCCTTGACGCGTCACGTACTCGCGCCACTCCCGGGTGTACTTGAGCACGGACTCGCGGCAGGCCGCGTTGAACTTCTCGATCCCCATCTCGAGGATCTGGCTCTTCTCCGTCATCCCCAGTTGCTTCATGGCCTCCAGCTCGGCGGGCAGGCCATGCGTGTCCCACCCGAAGCGACGCTCTACGCGCTTGCCGCGCATGGTCTGGAACCGGGGGAAGGTGTCCTTCGCGTACCCGGTGAGCAGGTGCCCGTAGTGCGGCAGGCCGTTGGCGAAGGGGGGTCCGTCGTAGAACACCCACTCGGGGGCGCCCTGCTCCCGGCGCTGGTCGATTGACGCCTGGAAGGTGTGATCCTTCTCCCAGAACGCGAGCACATCCTGCTCGATGCTCGGGAAGGACGGACTGGGCTGGACAGAATCGTGGTTTCCCAGCGGGCTGGACTTCGGATATGACATCTGCGACTTCCTCGATACGGCTGATACAGCTACGAGGACGCTTGCGCGCGGTACCACCTCGCTTGCCTGAGAAACCCCAGACCGCTCCACATCGGCTATAACGGGCCGGACCCGTCCGGTTCTACTGGACAGCGCGATGCTGTCGTTCTTCCGGATGCTCCCCGGTGATGGCCGGATCGTTGCACGAGTGATCATACCGCGCTACACCCGTGAGCGGAAACACTCGCGCGGACCGCGCGGAGTCTCCGATAGCTCGCGCAGCGTGGGCGCCCGTGGCGCCTCAGGCCACCTCCCCCAGCAGCGCAGGGTCGACGGTGACCTCGGCTGCTGGGGTGTGGCGTGGAGAACCTGCGACAACCCAGTAGGCGACGCCGACGAGAAAAGCGCCGCCTACCAGGTTGCCGAGCCCGACCCAGAGCATGTTGCGTGCGAAGGAGCCCACACTGGCACCTTCCAGCCCCAGGAATAAACCGATGGAGAAGGTCGTCATATTCGCGATGACGTGTTCGAAGCCGGATGCGATGAACGCGAGCAATGCCCAGAAGATGACGACCAGTTTGGGGCCGTCCTGCGTCAGCCGTGCGCACATCCAGATGGACAGACAGACCAGGAAGTTACACAGCACCGCCCGGAAGAAGAGCTGCACGATCGGCTCCTCGGCTTTCGCCTGGAGCATCGACTCGAGCATCCCGCCTGCTGCGGCATTGCTGGTGAGAACGCCGGAAGCCGCCACGAGGGCGCCGAAGACGATCGCACCCAGCAGGTTCGCCACGAACGTGAACACGAGGGCTCCGACCGCGGGCCAGACGGAGACCGCCCGCATCAGGGCCCCCTGGGTGAGGGTCATCATGCTGGAGGTGGCCAGCTCCCCTCCGGCGAACACCACGAGGGTGAGCGCGACGCCGAACACCAATCCGCTGACGAGCTTGACCAGTCCCGAGTCCGCGGCGATAAGGGGTCCCGCGGTGGAGACCATGAGCACGACGGCAACGCCGATGAACGCCCCGGCGAGCATCCCGGCCACGGTGAATCGCACCGGGCGACGGGTTCCCTCGACTTTGTGCACGGCGGCATCCGCCTGCACGTTCATCGCGTCCTCAATCGTCAGCACGTGGTCAGCGTAGGGCACCGCGGCAGAGCACCGGAAAAGCATCCGCGGTGTTCAACAATTCGATGGCGTCTCGTTTCCGTGAGCTTGTGGATTTCCGCCAGCGCAGCCCGGACGAGGTCAGTGGAA
>DGEZ01000051.1 GCA_002391425.1 Micrococcales bacterium UBA3913
TATAAGAGACAGGTATTTCCCACACAGCGCATCCACCTCGGCAACAGTGGACTCGGGCGTCGTGGTGACCGGATGGGACACCATTCCGGCCTCAGATCGCTTCACCAGATCGACCTGGGTCGCCTGATCCTGAATTGACATATTGCGGTGCAGGATGCCCAGGCCGCCCTGTCGGGCCAGCGCAATCGCGAGACGCGATTCCGTAACCGTATCCATGGCCGAGGAGATCAACGGGATGGATATCCGGATGTTCCGCGTCAGCCGTGTGGAGGTATCGCATTCGCTGGGGATGACGTTCGTATGCCCGGGAAGGAGCAGCACGTCGTCATAGGTAAGACCTGTGTATCCAAAAGGATCGTTCGCCACAATATTCCTTGTCTGTCACTGCAGCGGCGCGCGTCGCCACTCGTCTATTAAACCGCACTGCGGGCTGCACTCCCAGCCCTCTGTGTTTCTTCAGCGCGTAACACGGTCGATACATTCCGTCGGTAGAGTCTGGCCACTGTGGTCGTGATCACGCTCGACCACAGGATTGTTCGACCGGAGGTACAGCTTTGATGGCTCGCTCTGCATCACGAATAGTCGCTCTGGTGTTCGCATTCTTCGTGGCACTGTGCGCGATGTTCTCCCTGTCGGCGCATCCCGCACTTGCCGATGACGATGGCACGAAAGTCACCATCATCGTGATGGATGAGTCGAAATCACGGGTTCCCGACATCAGTATCACCGTCAGCGGGGGTGATACCGAAGACCAGACAGTGGTCACCGATGATTCCGGAATGGCTAGCGTCAACCTGCCGGCCGGTAGCTACACGCTGACAGCAGACGAAGCCACCCTGCCCGACGGTGCCCCGGGCTTCGTGACGAACCCAATGACCCTGGACGTGGAGGGCATCCCCACCACCGTCCGGTTCGACATCGGAGAGCCCCAGGCCGCCACGGAAAGCGCGAGCGCCAGCGAGTCTGCAGCCTCCAGTGATTCGACCGACGGCACGGCGACCACCACAGACTCAGAGGAGTCCGAAGGCGGCGTCTCCGCCGGAACGAGCTTGGGGTCGCAGATCATGCAAAAGGTGATCAGCGGCCTGCTCTTCGGCCTCATCCTCGCTCTCGCCTCGATCGGGGTGTCGCTCATCTACGGCACCACGGGGCTTAACAACTTCGCTCACGGCGAGATGGTGAGCTTCGGCGGACTTGTCGCCTACACCGCAACCTCCGTGTGGATGCTCAGCGACTGGCTCGGCGTCATCTTCGCGCTGATCTTCGGTGCCCTGTTTGGCTGGCTGCAAGACCTCTCCATTTGGAAGCCGCTGCGGCGCAAGGGAGTCGGACTGATCCCGCTGATGATCGTCAGCATCGGCTTCTCCCTGTTCATGCGCTACTTGTTCGCCTTCCTCTGGGGTCCGAGCCGTCTCATGCTCAACCAGTCGTACGACGCGATGGTGACGATCTTCGGTGTCGGCCTGACCGCCTGGAGCGTCTGGAGTGCTCTCATCTCGATCGTGCTCATCCTGGCCGTCGCATACGCACTGACCTACACGAAGCTGGGTAAGGCGACGCGGGCGGTCGCAGACAATAAGCCCCTGGCCGCGGCCAGCGGCATCAATGTCGACCGCGTCATCCGCATCGTCTGGATCGGCAGCGGCGCCCTCGCCGCCGTCTCCGGCGTGCTCGTCGCCTACTACCAGACGGTCAGCTACCTCAGCGGCGCGCAGATCCTGCTGCTCATCTTCGCAGCGGTGACGCTCGGCGGTTTGGGAACCACCTACGGAGCTCTGTTCGGGTCGATCATCCTGAGCTTGTTCATCGAGTTCTCAACCTTTGTCATCCCGACCAGCCTCAAGTACGTGGTCGCGATGCTCATGATGATTCTGATCCTGCTCGTGAGACCGCAAG
Source organism: Micrococcales bacterium UBA3913 (assembly GCA_002391425.1). GTDB lineage: Bacteria > Actinomycetota > Actinomycetes > Actinomycetales > Microbacteriaceae > UBA3913. The sequence continues at coordinate 1,897 of DGEZ01000051.1, forward strand.
GCCTGTTGGGCAAGAAGCAGCGAGTCGGATAGCCAGGAGGACACAATGAGTTCAGATTTCACATTTGTCTGGGTGGCGCTGGGTGCTCTGTTCGACCCCCTCACCATCGCATACGCGTTGGCCGCGCTCGGCCTGACCGTCCACTTTGGCTTCACCGGACTGCTCAACTTTGGCCAGGCGGGCTTCATGTCCATCGGCGGGTACTTCTTCGCCGTCACCGTCACGAAGCTCGGGTGGGGGTTCTTCCCGGCTGTCCTGATGGCCATCCTCGGAGCCGTACTGTTCGCTCTGCTCCTGGGCGTGCCTACCCTGCGCCTGCGCGCCGACTACCTGTCGATCGTGACCATCGGTTCGGCCGAGATCATCCGTCTCACCGTGCGAACCCCGGAGCTCCACGACATCACCGGCGGGTCTGACGGGCTGAACGGGGCAGGCCGTGCGTTCTTCGCCCTCAACCCGCTACCGGAGTCCTTCCGGCTCAGCCTTGGCAGCATCACCTACAGCAGCGACCAGGTGTGGATCCGCTTGGTGGGCTGGTGCACGGTTGCCGTGGCAGCCTTGTTCATCTGGATGCTCATCCGCAGTCCCTGGGGCCGCGTCATCAAGGGCATCCGCGAGGATGAGGACGCTGTGCGCGCCCTCGGCAAGAACGCCTTCTCGTACAAGATGCAGGCCCTCATCATCGGTGGCGTTCTCGCTGGCTTGGGTGTCATCTTCGCGATCATGCCCTCGTCGCTGCAACCGGACAACTACGGCACGCAGACCACATTCTTCATATGGGCAATCATGCTTCTCGGCGGCGCCGCAACGATCTTCGGTCCCATCGTCGGATCTATGATCTTCTGGGCCACGATCGCCCTGACCGAGGGGTTTGTCTCCCTCGGCGTCAAGTACGGGGTGCTTCCGATCACCACGGTGCAGTCCGGGCAGATTCGGTACATGCTGGTGGGCGTCGCGCTCATGCTGATCGTGATCTTCAGACCGCAGGGTATCTTTGGCAAGAAGGCGGAGGCTCGATTCAATGTCTGACCAGACGACAACATCGCAAGCGCTCAACATTGGCGAGGCCGTCCCCGGCTGCAAGAAGGTCGACCCGATCATCATCGCCGACGACGTCACCCGCCGCTTCGGGGGGATGACGGCCGTCGATGTGGGTCACCTGGAGATCCCCCGCCACGCCATCACCGCCCTGATCGGGCCGAACGGTGCGGGCAAG
>DGEZ01000138.1:0-5563 GCA_002391425.1 Micrococcales bacterium UBA3913
GTGGAGGCCTTTACGCAGGTACTCGACCAGGTGTGGAACTCGCCAGCGGGGCAGCAGTGAGGAATCTGGCGGGCGCAGTCGGGGTGAACGAATCCCTCCTCGATTCGAGTTCCGTGGGTATCGGTCGAGTCGGCAACACTCCCGTGCTGACACTGTGGGGGGATGCGCAGATGGTGTGCACTGACGACGCGTGCACGTTCCCCCTGTAGTGACCGGGGTCTGAGAGAATGGGTGACGTGTCTGCCCTAAAGATTGGTCCGCTGGAGGTGTCGTCCCCGGTGGTGCTCGCACCCATGGCCGGGATCACGAACTCTGCGTTCCGGCGCCTGTGCCGGGAGTACGGCGGGGGGCTGTTCGTCTGCGAGATGGTCACCACCCGGGCCCTCGTGGAGCGCACCCCCGAGTCGTTGCGGCTGATCCGGCACGACCCGGACGAGCAGATTCGCTCCATTCAGCTCTACGGCGTGGACCCGGTCGTGGTGGGGCAGGCGGTGCGCATGCTCGTGGACGAGGACCGGGCCGACCACATCGACCTCAACTTCGGCTGCCCGGTTCCGAAGGTGACGCGCAAGGGGGGCGGGGCGGCGTTGCCGTGGAAGCGCGACCTGTTCGAGGGTATCGTCCGGGCCGCGGTGCGCGAGGCCGGGCGCATCCCGGTGACGGTGAAAATGCGCACCGGGATCGACGCCGACCACCTCACATACCTGGATGCGGGGCGAATCGCCCGCGACGCGGGGGTCTCGGCGGTGGCCCTGCACGGGCGCACCGCGGCCGAGTACTATTCGGGGCACGCAGACTGGGCGGCGATCGCGCGGCTGCGGGAGGCACTCCCGGACATCCCGGTGCTGGGGAATGGGGACATCTGGAGCGCGGCGGACGCCGTGCGCATGGTGCGCGCCACGGGGGTGGACGGCGTCGTCGTCGGCCGCGGTTGCTTGGGGCGCCCGTGGTTGTTCGCGGAGTTGGAGCAGGCATTCGCGCAGTTCCGGGCGCATCCCGAGTTGTCAGCGGACGCGATGGACTTTCAGCCGGTGCACCCCACTCTCGGTCAGGTGGGCCGGGCGTTCCGGCGTCACGCGGAACTCCTGATCTCCTCGTTCGATAGTGAGGAGCGCGCGTGCCGGGATATCCGCAAACATGTGGCCTGGTATTTCAAGGGGTATCCGGTGGGCGGGGATGTCCGGCGTGGCCTGGCCACCGTCAGTAGTCTCGCGGACATCGACTTCTGGGTGTCGCAGCTCGATGACGGCCTGCCCTACCCGGGGGAGGATGCGGAGGGGCCGCGCGGACGCGCGGGGGCCCCGAAGACTCCGCACCTGCCCGAGGGGTGGCTGGACTCGCAGGAGCTGGACCCCGCGTCACGCGGCGAGCTGCACTTGGCCGAATTGGGGGTGTCGGGAGGATGACCGCGGGATACACGGCACGCGATAGGGAGCGGTTTTTCCCGGAGGTGCACAATGTGGCGCGCACGGATTTCGAGCGCGACCGCGGCCGCCTCATCCACTCGTCGGCTCTGCGCAGGCTCTCCTCGAAGACGGCGGTGCACTCTCCTTTAGCCGGGCTGGATTTTGCCCGGAACCGTTTGACGCACACCTTGGAGGTGGCCCAGGTGGGGCGCGAGTTGGGGATGCGGCTGGGGCTCGACCCGGATGTGGTGGAGACCGCCTGCCTGGCCCACGACCTGGGGCATCCGCCGTTCGGCCACAACGGGGAGGTGGCGCTGAATGAGTGGGCGCAGGATATCGGGGGCTTTGAGGGCAACGCCCAGTCGCTGCGCCTGCTGGCACGGCTCGAACCCAAGGTGCTGGACGACTCCGGGCACAGCTTCGGGTTGAATCTCACCCGGGCGAGTCTGGACGCGAGCGTGAAGTACCCGTGGATGCGCCCGGTCGGGATCTTCCGGGTCAAGGAGGGCCTCGCCAGCGCGGTGAAGTGGGGCGTGTACGCCGACGACCTGCCCGTGTTCGAGTGGATGCGCGAGGGGTCCCCCGAAGGCCGGCCCTCTGTGGAGGCACAGACCATGGACTTTGCCGACGACGTGGCGTACTCGGTGCACGACTTTGAGGACGCGGTGGTCGCCGGCTACTTGGGGGTTCACCTGTTGTCTGACCCGGTGTCCCGGGACGCGCTGATCCAGGGAATCCGGGACTGGACGAAGACGCGGTTCAGCCCGGCTGAGCTGGACGCCGCGATTCTGCGTCTGACCCGGATGAGCTCCTGGGTGAAGAATTTCGACGGGTCTCGTCGGGCCCTCGCGGCGTTGAAGAACCTAACCAGCCAACTCATTGGCCGTTTCTGCGTGTCCGTACAAGAGGCCACCCGCGAAGCATTCCCGACTGGGCATATATCGCGGTATCAGGCGTCGGTGGTCGTTCCGAAGCACACCCAAGCAGAGATCGTGGTGCTCAAGGGAACGGTGGGCTCCCTCGTCATGGCCAGCGATGCCCGCAGGAGCTACTACGCACGCCAGCGCGAGATCATGCTCGAGCTCGCAGAGGTGCTCTGGATCAATGGGCCGGCGGATCTCGAGCGGCCGTTCGCGGATGACTGGGCGGCCGCAGAGGATGACGACGCCCGCAAACGGGTGGTCGTCGACCAGGTCGCCTCGTTGACGGACCAGTCGGCGACGGCGTGGCATGAGCGTCTTACCCGGCCGATTCTGGGGGGACTGGATGCGTAGCAGATTCAGCGGGACAACTAGACTCGTGATATGCCTGGTCGAATAGTTCGCGCGGATATTGATGCGGTGCGCGAGCGCGTGAATATCGCCGAGGTGATCGGGCAGTACGTCACGTTGAAGCCGGCCGGGGTGGGCTCTCTGAAGGGGCTGTGCCCGTTCCACGAGGAGAGGTCCCCCTCGTTCAATGTCCGCCCGCAGGCGGGTTTCTACCACTGTTTCGGCTGCGGCGAGGGCGGCGACGTCTTCACCTTCTTGCAGAAGGTGGACCACATGTCGTTCACGGATGCGGTCGAACTGCTCGCCCGCCGGGTGGGTGTCGAGCTGCACTATGAGGACGGTCCGGGGAACCCGGGGGAGAACTACCAGCACCGGGCCCGGCTCCTGCAGGCGAATCAGGCCGCGAGCGACTTCTTCCAGGCCAGCCTGGACCGGCCGGAGGCTCGGCCTGCACGCGAGATGCTCCTGGGCAGACACTTCGATCAGAACGCGGCGCGCCACTTCGGGGTGGGGTATGCACCACAGGGATGGTCGGGGTTGCGCGACGCACTGCACGCGAAGGGGTTCAGCGATGACGAACTCATCGCGGCGGGCCTGGTCACTCAGGGGTCTCGTGGCACGTACGACCGGTTCCGAGGGCGCGTGGTGTGGCCCATCCGGGATGTCACCGGTCAGACGATCGGGTTTGGCGCGCGCAAGCTTTTCGATGACGACAACGGCCCGAAGTACTTGAACACCCCGGAGACGGCCCTGTACCGCAAATCCCAGGTGCTGTATGGGCTGGATTTGGCGAAGAAGGATATCGCCGCGAAGCGTCAGGTGGTGATCGTCGAGGGGTACACGGATGTGATGGCCTGCCACCTGGCCGGTGTTACCACCGCCGTGGCCACCTGTGGCACGGCTTTCGGCCCGGAGCATATCGCCGTTTTGCGCCGCATCATCTCGGACCAACAGGGCCAGGCAACGGACGTGATCTTCACCTTCGACCCGGACAACGCGGGGAAGAAGGCGGCTCTGCGTGCGTTCGCGGAGGAGCGCCGCTTCGTCGCACAAACCTATGTTGCGGTGTCTCCGGGGGGCCTGGACCCGTGTGATCTGCGGATCGAGCGCGGGGATCAGGCTGTGCGCGCCCTCGTGCACGCCAAGCAGCCCCTCGTGGAGTTCGCGATGAAGCAGACCCTCAGTGGCTTCGACATGAATACGGTGGCGGGTCGAGCCGCCGCATTGCACGCCACCGCGCCGATGGTGGCGGAGGTGAAGGACCCGGCCGCACGCCCCGGGTACGTTCGCCTGCTGGCCGGATGGCTGGGTGTGGATGTGGCCGAGGTGGAGGCGGAGGTGCGGCGCCGCGCCACAGGACAGTCCCGGTCGACCCGCAGGAGCGAACCGGAGGCAGCACCGCGACGCGAAACACAGCCCGCGGCACCTGCGGCGGTGACCCTCCCCGGGGACGTGGTGACGCGCCAGGAACGCCAGCTCATCGAGGTGCTGCTGCAGTGCCCGGAAGCGGTGGATGCTGGCCTGCGCTCCCGCGCCGAGTCGATCGCGCTGACGAATGAAACGCTTGCGACCATCCTGGCGGCGATTGTGGCCGCCGGTGTGCAGCCGTCCGCCACCCGCCGGGTGGAGGCTGTGGTCGAACACCTTTCCGCCGAGTATGCTCCGGTGGTGCGCGCCCTCGCGGCGGAGCCGCTGCCGGTGCGCCGGGAACAGGACATCCCCGCGTACGCGGATGGGGTCGTTCGTGGCAGCATCGAGGTGGAGTTGACCCGCCGCAAGGCCGCGGCTCTGCGTCGCCTGGGCATGCTGGATCCGCAACGGGATGAGGCGGAGCGTGAAGCACTGAGCCGCACCCTCATGGCGATTGACGAGGATCGCCTCCGATTGAGACAGGAGTGAACCGATGACTGGTCTGAACGTGACGATCCTTCCGGAGGACGACCCGATCTTGGCGCAGGCCGTGCTCGACGGCGGCGGCGCCGTGATCCCGCTGGGGGAGCAAACCGAGGGTATTGTGTGGACGGTCCCGCATTCCCCGGAACGCTTGGGGGCGCTCCTGGATGCGCACCCGCGGGTACGGTGGGTGCAGCTCCCATTCGCGGGGGTTGACGCGTTCATCCCGATCTTCCGTGACTCCATCGCATGGACGAGCGCGAAGGGTGCGTACTCGGAACCGGTCGCGGAGTTTGCCCTGGCGTTGACCTTGGGGGCGCTGCGCGAGCTGCCGCGCCGTGCACGGGCCACAGAATGGGGGGATAAATCCGGCACGATGCTGTACGGCTTGAATGTGTTGGTGATCGGCGCCGGCGGGATCGCGCAGGAGTTCATCCGGTTGATCGCTCCGTTCCGCACCCACGTCACGGTGGTGCGCCGCCGTGAGCAGCCCATGGCCGGGGTGGAGCGGACGGTGACCACCGAGCGCCTGGGTGAGGTGTTGCCCGATGCTGACGTCGTCGTGGTGGCGGCGGCTGCCACATCCCTGACCCGCAAACTGATTGGCGGCCCGGAGCTGCGCGCGATGCGTCCCACCGCGGTGCTGGTGAATATCGCGCGTGGTTCCCTCGTGGACACGGACGCGCTGGCGGATGCGCTGGTAGAAGGCGAGATCGCCGGGGCTGCGGTGGATGTGACGGACCCCGAGCCGCTGCCTGCGGATCACCGGCTGTGGCGTATCGAGAACGCCTTGGTGACGCCGCACACGGCTGATACCCCGGAGATGTGTGCCCCGCTGCTGGCGGCGCGGGTAGAGCAGAATGTGCGCGCCCTGCGTGAGGGCACGAGCCTGGTCGGTCAGGTGGACATCGTCGCCGGGTACTGACCGGTTATCGGTGGGGCGTGTCGGACTTGAACCGACGACCGACGGATTATGAGTCCGCTGCTCTAACC
>DGEZ01000138.1:5847-6230 GCA_002391425.1 Micrococcales bacterium UBA3913
TTATGAGTCCGCTGCTCTAACCGGCTGAGCTAACGCCCCAGGAGCTGCGGTGCGAGAGTGCTGGTTCCTCGGGATGCGGCCCGCAGTATGCCCCGGGTGAAGGGGCGACGCGGCACCGTATCGTGTACGGAGGACAGCTGTTCTCGGCTCAGAAACGTGTGCGTTTCGTGGCGGCGCAACAACCTTCACGATCCTACTACACGGCGGTCGGGGGTTCGGGCCGGGGCCAGCCGGGGGTGCGTGTGCCGCGGCGAGGTTTGGTGTGCCTGGCGGCGGCGGGATGCGCTGCGCATCCTTCTGGCTGTCGCCCGCGCGCTGTTGCGTCTGTGGGTGTCAGTAATATCGAGCGTGGGGCGGTGAGTGCTGCGATATACGCGGCGATG
>DGEZ01000064.1 GCA_002391425.1 Micrococcales bacterium UBA3913
ATTTTGGCGAAGACCCCGAACCGTGAACAGGCCATTCACCGGCTCCTCACCGCCGCCCTCGACAACGGCGCCCCCGACAACGTCTCCGTGATTCTGGTCGACATTCTCTCCGGGGACTCGCCCGTCCATCCCACGCCGCGCGTCGCCGGCGCAGCCGATCGCCCCCTCGACTTCGAAGTCGCGCACAAGCCTGCGGCGCCCGAACCGGTGAGCAAACGCTCAGCACTGCGTCTTTCCACCATCCGCAGCCGGAGGTTCGAACCCACCCACTACGAATCGGCCGAGAGCGACTACCTCGAGGAGATCATCGCAGAAGATCGGCAGCGGGCCCGGCGGCGGCGCATCCTGCTCATCGTCACCACCATGATTGTTCTCGCCGGAATCGCCGCGGCCGCGCTGTACTCCTATGGGTGGACGCAGCGCCAGTACTACGTCGGGGTTTCTGATGGTCAGGTCGTCGTCTATCAGGGCATCAGCCAGAACATCGGACCGTTTGTCCTCCACCACGAGGTCACCGGCCTGTCCCTGCCCGAGGTTGATGTGAGTGAACTTCCGTACGATTCGCGCACCGCAGTCACCGAAACGATCACGGCTGACTCCCTCGATCACGCTGTTGCCATCGTCACCCAGCTAGCCGAGGAGGTGGCGGATGAGTGATTCAGCCCCCGCGGTACAGTCCAGCACCGAGCTCACGGATACTGCTGCGATTCGCGTAGCCGTGAAAGACCCACCCCGCGTCCGTACACGTGCACGCCGCGTGGAGGCGTGGCTCCTCCTCTTCGCCCTGCTCATCGTTGCGTTCAGCATCACGCTGGTGGAACTCGGCGCACTCGGCTCTCTGAATGTTCAGATCTTTGTCCTCATGCTCCCCCTGAGTGTTTTGGTCATTGGCTACCACATTCTGCTGCGGATTTTCGCCAGCAATGCGGACCCCATCATGCTGCCGACGGCGACGCTCATCAACGGAATCGGCATCGCGTTCCTCTACCGCATCGACATCGCTCGGGACCTCTCCGGGTGGTCGTCCCTGAGTGTTCGACAGGTCGCGTGGACAGCGATCGCCCTGATCGCGAGCGCCATCGTCCTTGTCGCGATTCGCAGTCACCGACCCCTCCAGCGATACACGTATATTTTCGGCCTCCTCGCTGTCCTGTTACTGCTGTCTCCCCTGATTCCGGGCATCGGCGTCGAGGTCAGCGGCGCACGCCTGTGGTTGCAAATCGGGCCATTCTCCATCCAGCCCGGCGAGTTCGCGAAGATCGCCCTGGCGATCTTTTTCGCCGGATATCTCGTCGCACGGAGGGATTCCCTGTCCGTGGTGGGGAAAAAGGTGCTCGGTTTCACCTTCCCCCGTTTGCGCGACACGGGTCCGATCCTCGTGTTCTGGGCACTGTCCATGCTCATCCTCGTGTCTCAACGCGACCTGGGCACATCCCTGCTCTATTTCGGGCTCTTCCTCGTCATGATCTATGTGGCCACGAACCGGTCCAGCTGGATCGTCATCGGCCTTGTCCTGTTCGCCGCCGGCGCTCTGATCGCGTCCCGGCTGTTCAGCTATGTGGGGGACCGCATCGGTGCCTGGCTGCACCCCTTTGACTCGCAGTGGTACGACGCCTGGGGCGGCAGTTACCAACTCGTTCAAGGCCTGTTCGGGTTCGCTGCCGGCGGTTTCATCGGCACCGGCCTGGGCCAGGGGATGCCGAACCTCACCCCGAAGGTGGAGAACGATTTCATCTTCTCCGGCCTCGGCGAGGAACTCGGTCTGGTCGGCGTTTTTGCACTGCTGTGCATGTATCTGATTCTGGTCAGCCGCGGGCTTCGCATCGGTTTCACGGGGCAGGACGACTTCGGAAGGCTCCTTGCCGTCGGACTGTCCTTCACGATCGCCCTGCAGTGCTTCATTGTCATCGGGGGGATCACCCGGGTGATCCCCATGACCGGCCTCACCACCCCTTTCCTGGCAGCCGGCGGGTCCAGCCTCATGGCTAACTGGATTATCATCGGCATTCTCCTACGCATCTCCGACTCGGTGCGCTCCGAAGCCAGAGAGGTGGCCGAACGTGAATAAGCCGTTGCGTCGCGTCACGATCGTCGTCGTGATGCTGTTCGTCTCCCTGTTCGTATCCACATCCACACTGCAGGTTCTCGACGTGAGCACCCTGAACGCCGACTCCCGAAACACCCGAGCCCTGTACGCAAGTTTTTCGGCGCAACGCGGCTCCATCATCGTGGGCAAGGATGCGATCGCCTCCTCCGTGGCCGTCGACGACGAATGGCAGTACCTGCGCGAATACAGTGATCCCGAGTTGTACTCAGCGATCACCGGATACTTCACTCTGACGCAGGGCTCCAGCGGCCTTGAGTCTGCGCTCAACGACTACCTCACCGGCACCGCAGATACGCAATTCTTTGATCGCCTCTACAACCTCATCACCGGGCAGACCTCGCAGGGTGCCTCCGTGACACTGACGATCGACCCGGAGATCCAACAGGCCGCCTGGGATGCCCTGGGGGACAACAACGGCTCCATCGTCGCGTTGGACCCCAGCACGGGCGAGATTCTCGCCATGGTGTCCAAGCCCGGCTATGACCCCAACACCCTGGCCTCCCACGATACGAGCGCCGTCATCGACGCCTACAACGATCTCCTTGCCGATGAGGACGATCCCCTCATCAATAAAGCGATCTCGGGGGATCTGTACACGCCAGGTTCAACGTTCAAGATCATCGTGGCCGCTGCGGCTCTTCAGAACGGGTACACGATGGACTCCACCTTCGACAATCCCTCCGAACTGACGTTGCCGAACTCCACGAGCGTCATCCACAATTCGACGAATGGGACATGCGGTGGCCTCGAATCTGACACGGTGACCCTGGAGCAGGCACTCCAGTATTCCTGCAACATCCCCTTTGCGGAGCTCGGCCTCGAACTCGGCCAGGACACGATTCGGGAGACCGCTGAGGCACTCGGATTCGGCGATTCTGTGAGCATCCCGATGACGTCGACCGCCAGTATCTACCCCACCGACATGGACGACGCACAAACCATGCTCAGCTCTTTCGGCCAGTACGACGTGCGGGTTACCCCCCTACAAATGGCGATGGTCGCGGCAACCATCGCGAACGATGGCGTCGAAATGACGCCGAATATCGTCGAGCAGATTCGCTCCAGCTCGTTGGAAACTCTGGAGGAGTTCACCCCCACGGTGTATGCGGAACCCCTTTCGTCGGAAGTCTCCGAAGTTCTGACCGAAATGATGGTCAATAACGTCGATAACGGTTACGCATCTAATGCCAAAATAGACGGTGTCAGTGTCGCAGGGAAAACCGGTACAGCAGAGAATGGGGTGGGGGACTTGTACACTCTGTCCTTC
>DGEZ01000070.1:0-301 GCA_002391425.1 Micrococcales bacterium UBA3913
AGATGTGTATAAGAGACAGCAGTTGTACCGTGCCGCGTCGCAGCTGGTGGGTGAGTTCCTGGTGGGATGCGGCTTCAAGCCACAGAAGCAGGACGCCGGTGCCGAGCGCAAGTGCGCCGAGCGCTCCCTGCGCCACCCCCACCAACACGTCCGCGCTGTAGCCGAAGGGGGAGATGATCCCCTTGGCCACGAAGAAGATGGAGATCAGGGCGACCACGAGACGGCCGCGTGCTCGCAGGGTCATGCCCGCGGCGGTGGCCACGAATATCGGCCAGGCCAAGTACCACGAGTAGATCACGGG
>DGEZ01000070.1:496-12106 GCA_002391425.1 Micrococcales bacterium UBA3913
AAGTACCACGAGTAGATCACGGGTGAGAAGAAGATCACGGCCGAGAAGGCGAGCACGAGCCGGTGCAGGGGCGGGTACGGGCGGCGCGACAGCAGGAAGTAGCTTCCTGCTCCGATGGCCCCGGCAATGGCAATGCCCTTGCCCACGACGAAGGTAATGTCGAAACTCAACCCCAGCAGGCTTCCGATGCCAGCCGCCGCGGCGGCGATGATCGCACTGGGGGCGAACCAGCTGCTGGTCAGGGCGGGGGTGGAGGCGAGCAGCAGCCAGCGCAGGCTGAGTCCTTGCGCCGCGCCGATGGCCCAGAGGATGACCAGGAGAATTCCCCCGGAGATCGCCCACTCGCGCAGCTTGGCCCGCAGGGTCGCATCGGGCCCGAGCCGGATGAGGCCGAGGATGGGGAGGGCCACGATCGCGGTGGCTTTCACCCCCACGGCCAGAGCGAGCAGTGCGAGTGCTATCCGGGGCCGCCGACCCAGTGCGGCGGCGAGGGAGGCGAGGAGGAAGACGATCATGAGGGCGTCGTTGTGCGCCCCGATGACGAAGGTGAACAGGAACATCGGATTCACCGCGGTTACCCAGAGCACCCGGTTGACGGGGAATCCGCGCCGAGAAGCCAGGTGCGCCGCGAGCAGGATCGCCACGATGAGGCAGAGGGTGGCCAGGATGCGGTATGCGAAGATGACCGCGTGGTACCCGAGCGGGGATCCGATGATCGTCGCGATGGCCCGCTGCACGGCGAGCATGACTGGTCCATAGGGCGTGAGCGTGGATGTCCACATGGAGTCAACGCCCACTTCCTGCCAGCTGGGTACAGAGTCGATGCCCCAGCGGTACGGGTCGAAGCCGTACACCAGGAGGCGGCCCTGCGCGATGTAGGAGAAGATGTCGCGATCGAAGAGGGGCAGGGCGAACAGGAGGGGTGCTCCCCACAGGGCGGCTGTGCTGACGATCGTGCGGGAGGCGAGCCCGGGGCCGCGTCGGGCGAAGACGTGCCGGCCGAGCAGAATCCAGCACACGAGCATCCCTGCGGCCGCCACATAGAGCAGTACGGAAGCGGCTGTGACGATGAGAGGGTTGGAACGGGAGACGGTAAACCACTCCATGCTCCACAGGGGGGAGGCCGTTCCCAGGAAGCCGACCCAGATGGAGCTCAGCACGATGCTCACCGCACAGGCGAAGCCAACGCCGGTGAGCATGCGGGGGGAGATTTCGAGCTTCGACCAGGCGGCGATCCAGGAGCGCATTTTTTGCGCCAGGGTGATTTCAGGCCGCATCCCCCCAGGCTACTCGGTGATCCTGGCTGTGAACCAGGGAATGAACCTTCGATCTTTTTTCTCAAAGTTGAGTGGAATAGACTCAAGTTCTGAAACGTTGTCTGTGAAGAGGTGATGGACATGCAGCAGAATATGCCGCAAGAGGAGCAGAAATCTGCCCTCGAGCAGTTCGGCGTCGACCTCACAGAGGTAGCCCGGTCGGGAAAACTTGACCCCGTCATCGGGCGTGACGCAGAGATACGTCGGGTTTCACAGGTGTTGACCCGCAGGACGAAGAACAACCCTGTGCTCATCGGGGAGCCGGGCGTCGGAAAGACGGCCGTAGTGGAAGGGCTCGCGCAGCGCATCGTCGCGGGCGATGTCCCCGACTCCTTAAAGGACAAGAAGCTTGTCTCACTCGATCTGGGCGCTCTCGTGGCGGGAGCGAAGTACCGTGGTGAGTTCGAGGAACGGCTCAAGGCCGTCCTCACGGAGATCAAGAACGCGGATGGCCAGATCATCACCTTCATTGATGAGGTGCACACCCTGGTGGGCGCCGGTCAAGGTGACGGTCAGGATGCCTCCAATATGCTCAAGCCGATGCTGGCCCGTGGTGAGCTGCGGCTGATCGGAGCGACCACACTGGATGAGTACCGCCAGTACATCGAAAAGGATGCCGCACTGGAGCGTCGTTTCCAGCAAGTCTTCGTGGGCGAGCCCAGCGTGGAAGACACGATCGCGATCCTGCGAGGCCTGAAAGAGCGGTACGAAGCGCACCACAAGGTGACGATCGCAGACTCTGCTCTGGTGGCGGCTGCCTCCCTCTCGCACCGCTACATCACCGGTCGGCAGATGCCCGACAAGGCGATTGACCTCATCGACGAGGCCGCGAGCAGACTGCGGATGGAGATCGACTCCTCCCCCGTCGAGATCGATACCCTCAAACGTGAGGTAGCGCGTCTCGAACTGGAAGAGATGGCTCTGAAGAAGGAAAAGGATGACGCCTCTAAGCAGCGGCTGTCCGACCTGCGGGAGACCCTCGCTACCAAGCGGGCCAACCTCAAGGTGCTGGACGACCGGTGGCAGAAGGAACGCTCCGAGCTGAACCGGATCGGTGACCTGAAGAAGCAGCTGGACCAGTTGCGTTCGGATGCGGATCGGTACATCAATCAGGGCCAGGCCGAGCGTGCCGCGCGCATCCTGTACCGCGAGATCCCGGACGTGGAGCGGCAGCTGAACGAGGCTGAGAAATCTGAAGAGTCCGGTGACCGCATGGTCGGCGATCAGGTCACGGAGGACGATATCGCGGCTGTGGTGTCGGCCTGGACGGGCATCCCCGTGGACAAGCTCACCCAAGGCGAGACGGAGAAGCTGCTCAACCTGGAGCGCGAGCTCGGCAAGCGCATCATCGGCCAGAAGGACGCCGTGCAGGCGGTCGCGGATGCGGTGCGGCGTAGCCGGGCCGGAATCTCCGACCCGAATCGGCCGACCGGCTCGTTCCTGTTCCTCGGGCCCACGGGCGTGGGAAAGACGGAACTCGCCAAGGCATTGGCGGAGTTCCTATTCGACGACGAGCATGCGATGGTCCGCATCGACATGAGCGAGTACGGCGAGAAGTACTCCGTGTCTCGTCTTGTCGGTGCTCCCCCGGGGTACGTCGGGTATGAGCAGGGCGGTCAGCTCACCGAGGCCGTTCGGCGGCGTCCCTACTCGGTCATCCTCCTGGATGAGGTCGAGAAGGCGCATCCCGAGGTGTTCGACATCCTCCTGCAGGTGCTCGACGACGGGCGCTTGACGGATGGACAAGGACGCACGGTGGACTTCCGGAACACGATCCTCATCCTGACCTCGAACCTGGGCAGCCAGTTCCTGGTAGATCCGGAGCTGAGCGCAGATGGCAAGCGGGATGCGGTGATGACGCTCGTGCGCCAATCCTTCAAACCGGAGTTCCTGAACCGTCTGGACGACATCGTGATGTTCTCGGCGCTGAACCGCGAGGAGCTCGGCCAGATCGTCGAGCTGTACATCGATCGGCTGGGAGCTCGCCTGCAGTCGCGTCGGCTCACCCTGGCGGTGACGCCCGAGGCTCGCACATGGCTCGCCGAGCACGGCTACGACCCGGTGTATGGGGCACGTCCGCTGCGTCGGTTGATGCAGACCGAGATCGACGACCGCCTGGCGAAGGCGTTGCTCTCGGGCGACATCCGCGACGGGGATGCGGTGCGTGTCACACTCTCGAGTGCGGGGGACGCTCTCGTGGTCGCGCGGGCGGCTATGCCCGAGTTGGCGGCCTGACCGTCGCGACTCACGCCGTGGTTGCGCACAGGAGGGGGACCCAATGGGTCCCCCTCCTGTGACGTTCGCCGGCATCTGGAGCCGAAGGCGTGTCAGCGGATCGGTACACTTTTGCGCAGACCGTCGCTGAGAGGAGGACATCCGCATGATCGGAGTGCTGGAAGGCTTCTTCGTGATCGCGGTGATCATCTTCGTCGGCTTCGGGCTGGGGCGTGCGGGCATCCTTGGCCCCAACGCACAGCAGGTGCTCTCGCGGCTCGTGTTCTTCGTCGCTACCCCGGCGCTGCTGTTTGAGACGCTGCAGACGTCGGCGGTCGAGCAGGTGTTCAACGCGAACCTGCTCGTTCAGATGAGTTCGGCAGCTATCACGCTGCTGTTGTACCTGGGGCTGGCGCGCTGGTGGTGGCGTCCCGCCAAGCCGGAGTGGCTGATCGGCGGGATGTGCACCTCCTATGCGAACGGCGGAAACCTGGGCATCCCGCTGGCCGTGTATATCTTCGGATCAGCATCGTATGTCGCGCCCATCATGCTGTTCCAGATTGCCCTCTATGGCCCCATCATGGCCGCGATCCTCGACGTGGCGACGGGAACGCGACGCACCGGGTGGCAGAAGATCGTTCGGCCAGTAACCAACCCGATGCTGATTGCCAGTGTTATCGGGATCATCCTGTCGGTGGCGCACATCACCCTGCCCGACCTCGTGCTGCAGCCGATCGGGCTGCTCGCGGACGTGGCCGTTCCCGGGGCGCTCCTGGCCTTCGGGATATCCCTGTCGGGGATGAGTAGTCTGCGTGGGAGTGACGGGCGCCACGATGTAACCGTCATCACCGTGATGAAGCTCGTCGTGCAGCCGTTGATCGCCTACGGGATCGCCGCAGGGCTGCTCGGTCTCAGCGGTATGCAACTGTACGCGTCGGTGGCGATCGCTGCCCTGCCGACCGCTCAGAACTTACTCACCTATGCCACGCGATACGAACGTGGCCGCTTCATCGCCCGCAACTCGATCCTGTGGACGACGGTGCTGGATATCCCGGTTCTGCTGGTCATCACAGCCCTGCTTGCGCCGTAAGGTGTGCGCAGGAGCTCAGAACACCATGGGGCGGTCGTCAGGGCCCCAGTCCACGATCACCGGCACGTGGTCACTGGGCTGCTCCCCCTTGCGCTCGTCCCGGTCGATGCTGGCACCGGTGACCTCGCTGGCGAACTCGGGGGAGCCGAGGATGAAGTCGATGCGCATCCCCTCGTTCCGGGGGAAACGCAGCTGTTGGTAGTCCCAGTACGTGTACCCCTCAGGCAGGTAGGGCCGCACGACATCACGGAAACCCAGGTCGATAAAGCGTTGGAAGGCGGCGCGTTCGGGCGCCGACACGTGGGTGCGTCCGGCGAAGAAGTCCATGCTCCAGACATCCTCGTCCCGTGGGGCGATATTCCAGTCGCCCATCAGGGCGAGAGGCTGTTCGGCGGCGAGCCACCCTGCGGCATCGTCGGCAAGCGCCTTCAGCCAGTCCAGCTTGTACGTGTAATGGGGGTTGTCCAGCTCCCTGCCGTTGGGCACATACAGACTCCACAGCCGCACGCCGTCGAAGGTTGCGCCCAGGGCGCGAGCCTCCAGCCCGGACGCGCCCCACTCGGGCATCCCGGGGAACCCCTCGACGACGTCTTCAGCGGGGATGCGCGAGGCGAACCCCACCCCGTTCCACTGGTTGAGTCCGTGCATGTGGACCTCGTACCCGGCGTCCTCGAAACGCTGGAACGGAAACTGTGAGGGGCGGCACTTGAGCTCCTGCATGGCCAACACATCCACGTCGCTGCGTTGGAGCCAGTCGACGACGCGGTCGACGCGGGCCCGAATGGAGTTCACATTCCAGGTGGCGAATCGCATGCACACCAATCTAGTTGACCCGAGTATGAGGCCCTTCACCAGAGCGGGTGCGGTGGCTGTGCGGTGCTGTCGCATGGGCCTGGTGCCACGGTCCCGGAGGCCCCGGAGCGGCCTGCGCATGCGCTGGTAGAGTGAGGGGCTGTGAGCGCGCGCGACGATCTGATCCAGTACATCAACCGCTATGCCGTGTTTCGGGGAGACTTCACCCTGACCAGCGGGAAGAAAGCCAGCTATTACGTGGACCTGCGGCGAGTCAGCCTCGACCACCGGGTGGCCCCCCTCATCGGTCAGGTCATGTGCGATCTGATTGCGCCGATTCCGCAGGTGGATGCGGTTGGCGGTCTCACCATGGGAGCTGACCCGATTGCCTCGGCGATTCTGCACCAGGGAGCGGCTCGAGGTTTGGCCTACGATGCGTTTGTCGTGCGCAAGGAACCGAAGGACCACGGCCGCGGCCGTCAGGTCGAGGGACCCGATGTGGCGGGTCGTCGCGTGGTCGTCGTTGAGGACACCTCCACGACGGGGGGCAGTCCGCTCAAGGCAGCAGCCGCATTGCAGAAAGCGGGGGCGGAGATTGCTGCGGTTGCCGTGGTTGTGGACCGTCGTACGGGGGCGAAGGACGCCATCGAGACGGCAGGGTTCCCCTACTACTCCGCGATCTCCGTGGACGAACTCGACGTCGGCTAATCCTGAGCTGTCGGGTCGGCCTCGGCATCGGCATCCAGGAGCTCTTGTACCGAGTTGAGCACCTCGTTCGGCCGGAACGGGTACTTCGCGATCTCCGCCGGGGTGGAGATTCCCGTGAGCACGAGGATCGTGTGCAGCCCGGCTTCGATTCCTGCGACCACATCCGTGTCCATGCGATCCCCGATCATCCCGGTGGACTGGGAGTGAGCGCCGATCTTACTCATCGCTAGCCGGAACATCATCGGGTTCGGCTTGCCCACCCAGTAGGGCTCGAAGCCGGTCGCCTTCGAGATGAGCGCACAGATGGAGCCGGTTGCCGGAAGCGGCCCCTCGGGACTTGGCCCGGTTGGGTCCGGGTTGGTGGCAATGAACCGGGCCCCGCCCAGGATCAGGCGGATCGCCTTCGTGATCGCTTCGAACGAGTAACTGCGCGTCTCACCGATCACGACGTAGTCGGGATCCTGGTCGGTGAGAACGTAGCCCGCCTCGTGCAGCGCGGTGGTCAGGCCCGCTTCGCCCACCACATAGGCTCGGCCATTGGGCCGCTGACTTGCCAGGAACTGCGCTGTGGCCAGCGCGGAGGTCCAGATCTGCTCCTCGGGCACGTCCACACCGGAACGGTGCAGCCGTGACGCCAGATCGCGGGGCGTGTAGATCGAGTTGTTCGTGAGCACGAGGAACCTCTGCCCGCGCTGTTTCCACTGACGGATCAGTTTGCCCGCGCCGGGCAGAGCCTCCCCCTCAGAGACGAGCACCCCGTCCATGTCCGTAAGCCAGCATTCAATATGGGAGCGGTCAGCCATGCATCCTCCTTGCCTGTTCTTATTATGGCCGTCGCAGGGGGCATAGAGTGGTCCGAGTGAGTGAACCGACTGCGAACAGTGCTGGAGAAGACCGCCCGGAGTATGCCTCTGCAGGCCCCGGAGCGACACATCCGGAGGCATCCACCCACGGCGTGGGCCCGTGGGAGGGTACGTGGCCGCGCGGACGTGAATACGATCCAGAGCTGCTTGCCCACGGGGACACCCGCAATGTCGTCGACAAATACCGCTACTGGCGTATGGAGGCGATCATCGCCGACCTGGATGTGCGACGGAACCCGTACCACGTCGCGATCGAGAACTGGCAGCACGACCTGAACATTGGCTCGATCGTGCGCAGTGCGAACGCGTTCCTCGCAGAGGCTGTGCACATTATCGGGAACCGACGCTGGAACCGGCGCGGAGCGATGGTCACGGACCGGTATCAGCACGTCGTCCACCACCCCACGATCGACGAATTCGTCACCTGGGCGCAGGGCTCGAACCTGCCGATCCTCGCGGTCGACAATATGCCCGGATGCGTACCCATTGAGACATTCCCGTTTCCGAAGCGGTGCGTGCTGCTGTTCGGACAGGAGGGCCCCGGTCTGACGCCTGAGGCGCTCGCTGCGGCAGACGCGGTCGTGGAGATTCCGCAGTTCGGGTCGACGCGCTCGATCAACGCCTCGGCGGCGGCAGCAATCGCCATGCACGAGTGGATACGCCAGCACCGGCTGTCCTGACCGCTACCGAAGGGGCGCGCGCAAGATCCGCCGCGATAAGCTCGAGCCATGGCTGGAGACGCGGAGGCAGGGGCACCCACGGGCGTGCCGCGGCGCCGGGTTTACGCGTGGTTTTCGGCGCATCGTCAACTCGTGGATGCGCTCCTGGCTGCCCTGCTGTGGCTGATCATGGTCGCGCCTTTCGTCGCCGGGTTCTTCGCCGACAGCGGCTTCCTGCTCGGCGGGGCCCAGACGGTGCTGTACAGCGCGCTGGTCATCCCTCTGGCCTGGCGGCGGACGGCGCCTACCCCGTCGGGGATCATCATCATCGCGGCATACCTCATTCAGTACGCACTGCAGCTGCCGATTCTGCTGGCGAACACCTCGGTGTTCTGGGTGGTCTACGCGCTGGCCGCGTATGGCCCGCGCTGGCTGAGTTACACCGGCCTGCTCGCTTCCTTGGCCGGTGCGGCCGCCGCGATCGTCAGCTATTCGTTCTTCGGCGTCAGCACCTCGCTCCTTCCCAACCTCGCCGATGTGCTCACCGCTTGGCTGTTCATCGGGGCGTTCCTGGGGATCTCCTGGCTGATGGGCGACCTGGCCCGCTCCCGGCAGAAGATTGTCTCGTCACTGGAGGAAAGGGCCTACCGTCTGGAGATGGAGCGGCACCAGGAGCGCGAACTCGCCGCCGCGGACGAACGAAACCGGATTGCCCGAGAGATGCACGACATCGTCGCGCACTCCCTGTCGGTGGTGATCGCGCAGGCGGATGGTGCCCGCTATGTGGCGCGCCAGAACCCGGCGGTCGCGGAGCAGACGTTGAAGACGATCGCGACGACGGCACGGGAGTCCCTGGCCGAAATGCGTCGGCTCCTGGGCGTGTTGCGTGCCCCTGAGGCCACGGGTACGCATCCCCTGCCGGGTCTCGCACAGATCGACCAGCTCGTGGACGAACTGCGAGACTCCGGGGTTGCCGTGAGTACCGAGCGGGTAGGCCAGCGGCGTATGCCTCTGCCGGCGGGCGCCGAGCTCGCGGCGTACCGTTTCGTTCAGGAGGCGTTTACGAATGTTCTCAAGCACGCCGGTCCAGCCGTGGCGGTGCACGTGACCCGCGCGTGGAACGGCGACGGACTCACGATCACGGTCAGTGATGACGGCCGCGGCGCCGCCGCGGACGCGGCGGGGTCCGCCCAGGGGCACGGGCTGCAGGGGATGCGCGAGCGCGTGGGCCTGTACGGCGGGACGGTCACCACGCGGGTGCGCCCCGGCGGGGGGTTTGTGGTGTCCGCGAGCATCCCCTATGGAGAGGACTAGGACACATGACGAACATTCCTTCCCCGGCGGACCCCGACGCGCGGATTCGGGTCGCGATCGCCGACGATCAGCAGCTGGTGCGCAGCGGCTTCGGCATGCTGCTGAGTTCACAACCCGATATGGCAGTTGTCGGGGAGGCCGGAACCGGCCAGGAGGCGATCGCTCTCGTCGAGCGCGTGCTCGTCGACGTGATCCTCATGGATGTGCGGATGCCGGGCATGGACGGGCTGGCCGCAACGCAGGCGATCGTGGAACAAGCCCGCGCCAGCGGTTGTCATCAGCGGCCCCGCGTGATCATTCTGACCACGTTTGCGTTGGACGAGTACGTGTTCCAGGCAATCGAGGCGGGCGCTTCAGGATTCCTCCTCAAAGATGCCGACCCCGAGGAGCTGCTGCAAGCGGTGCGGACCGTCCACCGGGGGGATGCGGTCATCGCGCCGCAGATGACGCGGCGATTGCTGGATGCGCTCATGCCGACACGTCAGGTAGCCGCCCCGGCCCTCTCGAACCGGCAGCGCGAGATGCTGGAAAGCCTGACGCGCCGAGAACGGGAGGTGCTGGGCCTGCTCGCCCAGGGCAGGTCGAATGCGGAGATCGCCGGTGAGTTGTTCCTGTCGGAGACGACGGTGAAGACGCATGTGGCGCACATCCTGCAGAAGACGGCGTCGCGTGATCGCGTGCAGGCGGTCGTGTTCGCCTATGAGACGGGGGTCGTCGGAGCGAATACGGGCGACGGGTCCGCGCCAGAGTGAAAAATCATCCGTAAGGATGAGGTGCG
The DNA here is from genome assembly GCA_002391425.1 of Micrococcales bacterium UBA3913. Classification (GTDB taxonomy): domain Bacteria; phylum Actinomycetota; class Actinomycetes; order Actinomycetales; family Microbacteriaceae; genus UBA3913. The sequence goes on from DGEZ01000070.1 coordinate 10,231, forward strand.
GGCACTGATCGGGTCGGAAATCCGCCACGCGGCCGATAGCCGGGTGGATGCACAGCCGGGACACTGGGAATACCAATTATTCTCGGAGGGTGCAATGACCTTGACACACGAGGCGTCCGGACACGCGGCGCCGAAAACCACACTGGCGGTTTCCGCCGATGACCTGGTGAAGATTTACGGACGCGGGGACACCCAGGTGGTGGCCCTGGACCACGTGAGCGTGCAGTTCCCTGTGGGCAAGTTCACCGCAATCATGGGCCCGTCCGGGTCGGGCAAGTCGACGCTGATGCACTGCCTGGCCGGGCTGGACACGGTCGACTCGGGTCGCGTCGTGGTCGGGGACACCGAGATCACCGGGATGAGTGACACCCAGCTGACCTTACTGAGGCGCCGCCGCATCGGGTTCGTCTTCCAGGCGTTCAATCTGGTGCCCACCCTGGATGCGGAGCAGAACATCCTGCTTCCTGCGGAACTCGCCCGCACCACGGTCGACCGGATCTGGTTCGAGCAGGTGGTGGATGTTCTCGGGCTGTCCGCACGGCTGAAGCACCGGCCCAGTGAACTCTCGGGCGGCCAGCAGCAGCGCGTCGCGGTGGCTCGGGCGCTGCTCATGAAGCCGGAGGTCATTTTCGCGGACGAGCCGACGGGGAACCTCGATTCGCGCTCCGGGGCCGAGGTACTCTCCCTGTTGCGCCGGTCCAGCCGTGAGATGGGCCAGACGATCATCATGGTGACCCACGATCCGGCGGCGGCGGCGTACGCCGACCGTGTGGTCCTGCTTGCGGATGGGCGCATCACCGGGGACCTGGAGGCACCCGGCCAGGACGACATCCTCACTGCCCTCGGTCGGCTGGGGGCGTGAGCATGAGACGCGCCACCTGGGCATCCATCAGGGCCCACCTTCCTCGCCTGGTCGCGGTCTCCATCGCGATCATCCTCGCGGTCGCGTTCATGAGTGCGACACTCATCCTGAACTCCTCGTCCAAGGCCACCCTGCGCGAGTCTCTCGGACAGCAGTACGCGAACGCGGACCTGGTGATCACGGATACCTCGGATAGCTCGCTGGAGTACTCCGGTGACGAGCAGCCCGCCGATTACGCTGATCAGGTCAGCGCCGTCGCCGGGGTGAACTCCGTGTACACGGCCCGCACCGGGTATTTCACGACGAGCATCCGTCAGGGCGAGTACTTTGCCCTCACCGCGATCGCCCCCGAGCCGTTCCGGACCCTCGAGCTGGCCGAAGGAACGATCCCGACATCGACGACGGAGGCAATCGTCACCGCCGAAACCGCCCGGCAGTACGAGGTGTCCCTGGGCGACCAGGTCACGGTTCAGGGGGTGAGCGCAGCTGACGTCACAGACTCCTCCCTGGGTGCGTTGGCCGATGGGGATGGTTCAGACGAGCCGTCACTCAGCCTGACCATGACGATCGTAGGTGTCGCGGATGCCTCACGTGACCCGAACTCCTCCGGTACCGCCGGGTTTGTCGTCACCGATGGCGCGCTGGACGCGCTGGATCCGGACGGCTTCTCCACCTACTCCGGGGTGACCCAGGTAGCCGTGGATGCGGGAGCCGACCTCGGGGAGGTTACCGACGCGATCAGCGCGCTGCTGCCCGGCTGGCTGGTGGCGGAGACCCCCGACCAGGTCGTGACCGATCAGCTGGCCTCGCTCACCGGCGGAACAGACGTCCTCACGGTCGTACTGCTGGTCTTCGTCGGGATCGCCTTGCTCGTCTGTGGGCTCGTGATCGCGAACACGTTCGCGGTCCTCGTCTCGCAGCGCACCCGGGAACTTGCCCTGCTGCGCTGTCTGGGGGCAAGCCGGTCTCAGGTGTACCGCTCGGTGCTGGCGGAGGCGGCGATCGTCGCCCTGG
>DGEZ01000070.1:12412-12574 GCA_002391425.1 Micrococcales bacterium UBA3913
TGGCCGATTCTGGTGGGCATCGCCGTGACGGTTGTGGCCGCCATCGGACCCGCCCGTCAGGCCACCCGTGTCGCGCCCCTGCAGGCCATGCGTCCGGCGGAGAGCGTGACAGTCGAGACGACCGGGGGCAAGGCCCGCCTGGGCTGTCTCTTATACACATCT
>DGEZ01000018.1 GCA_002391425.1 Micrococcales bacterium UBA3913
AGATGTGTATAAGAGACAGGAACCGCACCGGATCGAGAGCTTCACGGGTGCCGCCGGCAGTGACCACGATCCTCCTGCCCTCCAAATCGCGCTCCCGGTGCCCCGGGATCAGGCTCAGTCCGAAGGCGACGATCTTTTCGGGGTCCGGAAGCCGACCCGGGCCGGAGTCCGCACCAGTGAGTTGGCCATCGTCGGGGTCAAGCACGGTGATGCCACGCGAACGCAGAACCTTGACATTGTGCTGTGTGGCGGGATTGCGCCACATCTCGGTGTGCATTGCGGGAGCCAGTAGGACCGGCGCCGTCGCGGTGAGCACGGTCGTAGTGAGCAGGTTGTCCGCGATCCCCGCGGATATCTTCGCCATCGTGTTGGCTGTTGTCGGCGCGACGATGACGAGGTCTGCCCCTTTGCCCAGACTGACGTGCTGCACCTCCGAGCTGCGCTCGAACAGGTCTGTGCGTACCGGGTGGCGGGAGACTGCCTGCCAGGTGTGCAGGCCGACGAATTCCAGCGCATTCGGGGTGGGCACCACGGTGACCTCATGGCCCGCCAGCACGAGCGAGCGAACCACCTGGACGGCCTTGTACGCGGCGATACCACCGGTCACCCCGACAATGATGGAGAGCGGGCGCGCGGCGTGGGGCATGATCGTCAGAGAGGGATCGTTGTGCGTCTAGGCCTCGGCCGGACGCATCACCAGCTTGCCCTCGTTGATTTCACGCAATGCGATGGACAGGGGCTTGTCCTCCGGGTTCGAATCGACGAGCGGGCCGATGTTGTTGTACAGGGCCCCCTCCTGCAGATCCGAGTAGTAGGAGTTGATCTGTCGTGCCCTCTTGGAGGCGAAGATCACCAGAGCGTATTTCGAATCCACCGTCGTCAGCAATTCGTCGATTGGCGGCTCAATGATTCCTTTTGCGCTCATGTACTGGTGCTCCTTCAATCACTGGTGGCGTGGTCGCACGGTGGCGACACCCGTACAGTCTACGACGAAATCCTCCTGCACGGCAGCGGGCACGACGTCATCGCATGAGAGAGGCCACCTCACGGGCTGCCCGTGCGACATCGTCATTGACCACGACGGCATCGAATTCGGCGATCGAGGCAAGTTCAACCTTCGCCGTCTTCAGCCTCCGGGCCTGCTCCTGCGGTCCTTCCGTGCCACGGCCCGTGAGGCGCCGCACCAGTTCGTCCCAGGACGGCGGCATCAGGAAGATCCGATAGGCGTCCGGCATCTTGCGTTTCACTTCTCGCGCTCCCTGCAGGTCAATCTCGAGGAGCACCTTACGACCAGCGGCCAGCGCATCCTCGACGGGTTTGCGCGGTGTCCCGTAGCGGAACGCATTGTGCACGGTCGCCCACTCGAGGAACTCCCCGTCCTCGACCATCTGGTCGAACTGCTCGTCGGACACGAAATAGTAGTTGACGCCATCAACCTCCCCCACCCGTGGAAGCCGAGTGGTCGCCGAGATCGAGATCATGATCTCCGGCTCATGGTTGTGAATGTAGGTGGCCACGGTGCCCTTACCCACGGCCGTCGGCCCGGCCAGGACGAACAACCTGTTGCGTTGGCGTTGCTGCCGGGTCACCCCCCGTGCCAGGTACCGGCTGAGCGCCTCCACCTGCCTGCGACCCAACCCGCCTATTCTCTTGCGCGGAGAGATGGCGAGCTCATCGAGGATGGTCTCGGCGCGCCGCGGCCCGAGACCCGGGATGCTCGTGAGGAACTCAGAGACGCGCATCCGCCCGTACTCCGACTCGGCGGCTCTGCGCAGGACGTAGACGGGGCTCACCTGCCCTGCCGCAATCTGTTTCTTGACGGCTGCACGCGCCTGCCGCGCCGCCACGGACTGCCGCGCCGCCTCGGCGCGATCTACTGGGGGAACACTCGAAGCCATGATCTTCTAGCCTAGTCGACGCACTGCGCGTGCATCCGCGTGTCGCCCCGGGTGCTCAGGCAGCGGATGCCGCCAGGGCCTCCTGCGCCAAGTCGATCCGTTCGGCGAGACCGCTGCGGTCCCCGGTGAGTACCGAGCGCGAGACACTGGCCAGTACCCTGCGCCGCCCGCCCGGGAAAATCCGGAAGGCATCCGCAAGGATCGCACCCTGGGCGCCAAACCCCGGAGCAAGCACGGGAACGGTACTGGGCAGGCGCGCAACGTCGATGCCCCGGGTGGACAGGTCAATCGTCGCCCCCAGCACGACGCCTGCTGACCCCAGGGATGCTCCCGAGGCAGCCTCCGGTTCGTTCCACCGCTCCACCTGACGCAGCACCGATGCCGCGACGGTGAGTTCCCCCTGCTCCGAGGCCGTCCATGCCGTCTGGACCGCAGAGGCCTCCGGGTTGCTCGTCGCCGCGAGCACGAACACCCCGCGCCCGGCGCGCCGGGCCGTATCCGCCACGTCCTTGAGGGAGTCAACGCCGAGGTACGGGCTGAGCGTCACCGCGTCACAGCGAAACGGAGCGTCGGCAACGAGCCAGGCAGCAGCGTACCCGGCATTACTCGACCCGATATCGCCGCGTTTCGCGTCGGCGATAACGATCACGCCCGCCTCCGTCGCGGCCTGGAGGACCCGCTCGAGTGCCGTGAACCCCGCAGACCCGCACGCCTCGAAGAAGGACACCTGTGCCTTCACCGCCGCCACGGACTGGTCGTGGGCCGCATCCACGACAATACGGCCGAATTCCTCCAGCCCGGCCCCTGTCGCCTTCAGGCCCCACTGCTGGAGGATCGCCGGGTGAGGATCGATGCCGACGCAGAGATTCCCGTGCCCATCCATGCGCTCCTCCAAGCGCGTGCCGAACGGGTCCTGAGCGATCATGATTGCGCGGCCTCGGCCAGTCCGCGGCGGGCGGCGTCGTGCTCCTGCAAACTCATCACCGAGAACCCGCGGTCCGCCACGTCGATCGCGGCGACAGCGGCACCCACCTCCGCAATCGTGGTGAACACGGGACGATCCGCCGCGGTCACCGCAGCCCGGATCTCGTACCCATCAGCCCGGGCCGCAGACCCGCTCGGCGTATTGATCACCATGTCTATTTCGCCAGAGAGGATGCGATCCACAATCGACTTCTCTCCCGGGTACGATTCGGGCTCCGACTGCTTCCGAATACCCTCCGCGGGGATGCCGTTGCGCACGAGCACCCGGCGCGTTCCCTCCGTGGCGAGAATGCGGAACCCGATCGTCGCCAGCCGCCGCACCGGGAGCACGACCGCACGCTTGTCCGCGTCGGCGACCGTAACGAACACGGTGCCCGAGGTCGGCAGTGTCGAAGACGCCGCCGCCTGGGACTTCGCGAACGCAGTCGGGAAGTCGACGTCTATGCCCATGACCTCACCCGTGGAGCGCATCTCCGGGCCGAGCAGAGAATCCACCACCCGCCCGTCGCGTGTGAGGAACCGCTTGAACGGCAGCACAGCCTCCTTCACCGCAATCGGGGCGGTGAGGGGAACCCGGGAGCCGTCGGCTTCGGGGAGCAGCCCACTGGCGATGAGCTCAGCGATACTCGTCCCCACCATGATGAGGGACGCCGCCTTCGCCAGGGGAAGGCCAAGGGCCTTCGACACGAACGGCACGGTGCGACTCGCCCGTGGATTTGCCTCCAGCACGTAGAGCACATCCGCGGCGATCGCGAACTGCACATTCATCAGCCCGCGCACGCCGACACCGGCTGCGATGCCCAGCATCGCCTTCCGGATCCGCGCGATGTGGCTCTCTCCGAGGGTGATCGGCGGCAGCGTGCAGGCGGAATCCCCGGAGTGGATCCCCGCCTCCTCGATGTGCTCCATGATGCCGCCGATGTACAGCTGCTCACCGTCGTAGAGCGCGTCGACGTCGATCTCGATCGCGTCGTCCAGGAAGCGATCCACCAGGAGCGGATTCTCGGTGCTGACAAGGGCTTGCCCGCCGATGCGCTGGAAGTAGTCGACGATCTGGGCATCGTCGTAGACGATCTCCATGCCGCGCCCCCCGAGCACGAACGAGGGACGCACCAACACCGGGTACCCGATGTCTCGCGCCACGCCGAGGGCCTCCTCAACGCTCGTGGCGGTGCCGTTCTTCGGTGCGAGCAGCTGGGCCTGCTCCAGGATCTTGGCGAACTGGCCACGCTCCTCAGCTAGGTCGATCGCTTCCGGGGATGTGCCCAGGATGCGATAGCCCGCATCCTGGATGCCGTGCGCCAGACCGAGAGGGGTCTGACCACCCAGCTGCGCGACGACGCCGACCACCTCGCCGGCCTGCGCCTCGGCGTGGAGCACCTCAAGGACATCCTCAAGGGTCAGCGGTTCGAAGTAGAGACGATCACTCGTGTCGTAGTCCGTCGAGACGGTCTCCGGATTGCAATTCACCATGACCGTCTCGAATCCGGCCTCAGCCAGGGCGAACGAGGCGTGCACGCACGAGTAGTCGAACTCCACGCCCTGCCCGATCCGGTTCGGGCCCGAGCCGAGGATGACCACCCGCTGTCGTCCGCTTTGAGCCACCTCCGTCTCCTGCTCGTACGTCGAGTAGTGGTAGGGGGTGAGGGCGGGAAACTCGCCAGCGCAGGTGTCCACCGTCTTGTAGACCGGACGGATCCCCTCCGCCCAGCGATGCTCGCGAACATCCTGCTCGGAAACTCCCCACAGCTCGGCCAGCTGCGCGTCCGAGAACCCGTGTTCTTTCGCGACGCGAACCGCGGCGACGTCGAATGGTTCCTGTGTACGCACCCACTCGGCGACCTCGTTGATGAGCACGATCTGGTCGAGGAACCAGCGGTCGATCTTCGTGGCCGCATACACCTCTTCCAGACTCGCCCCCAGGCGCAGCGCCTGCTGAACCTGGAGGATACGGTGCTCAGTGGGGGTCCGGATCGCCTCCAACAGGTCCGGCACGCTCTGGTCGGTCGGCCCCCAGTGGAAGCTCGACCCCCGCTTCTCGAGGGAGCGCAGCGCCTTCTGCAGCGCCTGGGTGAAGTTGCGTCCGATGGCCATCGCCTCACCCACCGACTTCATCGTGGTGGTCAGGGTGGGATCCGCGGCCGGGAACTTCTCGAACGCGAACCGCGGTGCCTTCACCACGATGTAGTCGAGGGTCGGCTCGAAGCTCGCCGGGGTCACTCGCGTAATATCATTCGGAATCTCGTCCAGCCGGTATCCGATCGCGAGCTTCGCGGCGATCTTCGCGATGGGGAAGCCCGTCGCTTTCGAGGCGAGTGCGCTGGAGCGGGACACCCGGGGGTTCATCTCGATGACGATGATCCGTCCAGTATCGGGGTTGACGGCAAACTGAATATTGCAGCCACCAGTGTCCACGCCGACGGCACGGATGATGTCGATGCCGATGTCACGCAGCCGCTGGTATTCGCGGTCTGTGAGCGTCAGTGCGGGCGCAACGGTGATCGAGTCCCCCGTGTGCACCCCCACCGGGTCGACGTTCTCGATCGAGCAGACCACGACGGTGTTGTCGGCGTTGTCCCGCATCAGCTCGAGTTCGTACTCTTTCCAGCCGGTGATCGACTCCTCCAGGAGTACTTCTGCGGTAGGGCTGGCGTGGAGCCCCGCGGCGACCATGCGCACGAGTTCCTCTTCGGAGTGCACGAATCCGGAGCCGAGGCCGCCCATGGTGAACGAGGGACGAACCACGAGCGGGTAGCCGAGATCCTCGGCGTAGCTCAACGCCTCGTCGATCGTGTGCGCGATGTGGGAACGGGCCACATCGGCACCCGCTGCGACAACGAGCTCCTTGAACGCCTGACGGTCCTCGCCGCGACGAATCGCATCCACTTTGGCGCCGATCAATTCGACGCCGTACTTCTCGAGGATGCCACGATCATGCAACGCCATCGCCGCGTTCAACGCGGTCTGTCCGCCGAGGGTCGGCAGGATCGCATCCGGCTGCTCCTTGACGATGATCGATTCGATCACCTCCGGGGTGATCGGTTCGACATAGGTTGCGTCCGCGAAATTCGGATCTGTCATGATCGTCGCGGGATTCGAGTTCACCAGGATGACCCGGATACCCTCCGCCTGGAGCACGCGACAGGCCTGCGTGCCGGAATAGTCGAACTCGCAGGCTTGACCGATGACGATCGGGCCCGAGCCGATGACGAGGACACTGGAGATATCTTGCCTCTTCGGCACGAGCTACGCTTCCTTTCTGGCCGCGACCATGTCGCGGAACCTGCGAAACAGGTAGTGGGAGTCGTGGGGGCCGGCGGCGGCCTCCGGGTGGTACTGAACGCTGAACGCCGGGATGTCCAGGCAGCGCAATCCCTCGACCACATTGTCATTGAGGTCAATGTGACTGACCTCGACGCGTCCGAACCCCTCCGGACTGTCCACCACGCGGTCGATGGGGGCCTGCACGGCGAACCCATGGTTGTGCGCTGTGACCTCAACGCGACCGGTCGCGCGGTCGAGCACGGGCTGGTTGATCCCGCGGTGTCCGAAGGGCAGCTTGTAGGTGTCAAAGCCCAGAGCACGCCCGAGGAGCTGATTTCCGAAGCAGATACCGAAAAACGGATACCCCTCACGGAGCAGGGAGCGCAGCAGCTCCACATGCCGCTGCGACGCGCCCGGATCCCCGGGCCCGTTGGAGTAGAAGATCGCGTCCGGATTCAGCTGCCGGATCTGGTCAAGCGTATATGCCTCGGGCACGACCACGACCTCGAAACCCTGGTCCGCGAGGTAGTTCAGGGTGGACTCCTTGACCCCGAGGTCCACCACCGCGACCCGGCCGACCTCGTCGGCGCGCGCGGGGATAACCCGCGGCTCGTCCGTGCTGACCTCCGCGGACAGGTTCTGTCCGGTCATCGGAGCGGCAGCGGTGACCCGTGCCAGCTGGTCCGAAGCCGGCAGGGAGGCCTCGGCACCCGAGAAGATGCCTGCCCGCATCGCGCCCGCATCACGCAGGTGACGGGTCAACGCCCGAGTGTCGATGCCGCTGATGCCCACGATCCCCCAGTGCTCGAGATCGTCATCAAGGGTGCGCTTCGCGCGGAAATTCGACGGGATGCGCGCCGGATCCCGCACGATGTAGCCGGACACCCAGATCCGACTCGACTCCGGGTCTTCGTCGTTCATGCCGGTGTTCCCGATGTGGGGCGCGGTCTGCATCACAATCTGGCCGGCGTAGGACGGGTCCGTCAGCGTCTCCTGGTACCCGGTCATCCCGGTGGCGAAGACCACCTCGCCCAGGCTCACGCCCCGTGCGCCGTAGGCCCTCCCCTCGAAGCGGGTGCCGTCCTCGAGAACGAGGATGGCAGGGTCTGGGCTGAAACTCGGCATAGTGCTCACGGATGTATCGCTCTCCCTCTCGTCGCCATCTATTGTGCCAGTCTCGGGAACAGTTCCCTCATACTGGCCAGAATTCGATTTCGCTCACTGGCCTGCTGAGGTCGGAGCGTTGTCACCACGGGGGTATCGCCCAGTTGCCAGGCCACCGCGACGAGCCCGTCGCGCTCAACCGCCCGGTCGATGGCGGTCTGAGCCGTCTGCACGCCGCGCAACTGAGCCGGGGGGATGAGGAAGCTCCGCTCCCCACGGCGCTGAACCCCCACGCCAGCGGGCCCCAGCCATAGTTCGGCCGCACCGCGGAACGCGAGGCCATGCGCGGCGACGCGGGCGAAGGGGTCGCTGCCCACCGTCGTCGCCACGTAGGAGACCGGGATCGCTGCTCCCGTGGGGAACGCCGCCGTGTCGAGCTGATGCGGGGCCGGGAAGCTCCGCTCCTGTGCTCTCACGGCGCGCCGCCAGCTCAGGCCCGCAGCCGCTGCGACGAGGACGACCGCAGCCAGCGCGCACAGGGCGATAGCCAGGTAGCTCACGCGCGTGCCTCCTCAACCAGCTCACCGTCGATGACGGTGGCTCGGCCCCCGAAGAACGTCCAGCGCACCTGCCCCGGCAGGGTTTCCCCCAGGTAAGGTGAGTTCGTGGACTTGCTCGAGATGCGGTCTGTGGTGAAGGGAACGCGTGCGGCCGGATCCAGCAAGGTGATGTGGGCGGGCGCCCCGACCGCGGGCAGGATGCCCTGGCCGGTCACCCGTCCGATGCGGGCCGGAGCCGTGGACATCACGCGGGCCACGTCGTCCCAGTCCAGCATCCCCGTCTCGACAAGCGTCTCCTGAACAACCGAGAGAGCACTCTCTAATCCCAGCATGCCGAATGCCGCGGCAGACCACTCGCAGTCCTTCGCCTCGGCGGGATGCGGAGCGTGATCGGTGGCAATGATGTCGATCGTGCCGTCGGCGACACCGAGGCGTACGGCCTCGACGTCCTCCTGGGTTCGCAGCGGCGGGTTCACCTTGAACTGGGCATCGTAGCTGCGCACCCGCTCGTCGGTGAAGTACAGGTGGTGCGGGGTCGCTTCCGCCGTGACGGCTATTCCCCGTTTCTTCGCCCAGCGCACGATGTCCACCGCGCCGGCCGTGGACAGGTGGCAGATGTGTACGCGCCCGCCCACGTGCTGGGCAAGCAGCACGTCCCGGGCGATGATGGCTTCCTCAGCCACCGACGGCCATCCGGTCAAGCCAAGCTCGCTGGCCACCTCGCCCTCATTGGCCTGTGCCCCCTCCGTGAGCCGGGGCTCCTGAGCATGCTGGGCGATCACGCCGTCGAAGGAGCGCACGTATTCGAGGGCGCGACGCATGATCAGGGGGTCGTGCACGCACTTACCGTCGTCGCTGAACACGCGCACCGCCGCCTCGGAGGTCGCCATCGCGCCGAGTTCGGCGAGACGCTCACCGGCGAGGCCGACGGTCACCGCGCCGACGGGGCGAACCTCGACCAGTCCGGCCCGACGCCCCAGGTGGAGTACCTCGTCCACGACTCCCGCAGTGTCCGCCACCGGGAATGTGTTGGCCATCGCGTGCACGCAGGTGTATCCGCCGCGGGCCGCTGCCTGGGACCCAGAGAGCACCGTCTCGGAGTCCTCGTAGCCGGGCTGACGCAGGTGCGTGTGCAGGTCGACCAGACCCGGCAGCGCGATGAGGCCGTCCGCATCCACGCGCGTTGCGTCCGGGGAGCTCAGCCCGGAGCCCATCTCCTGGATGATCCCATCCGCGATGAGGATGTCCGTGCGTTCTCCGGCGCCTATCTGTGCGCCACTGATGAGGTACTTCATCAGACCCCTGCCTCTGTCGTCGATATGTCTGTCCCCGTACTGAGCGCGTAGAGCACGGCCATGCGAATGGACACCCCATTCGTCACCTGCTCGAGCACGGTGGCCGCAGCGGAGTCCGCTGCCTCGCTGGAGATTTCGAGTCCGCGGTTCATGGGCCCGGGATGCATGATCAGGGCACCCGGCGCGAGCTTGTGGAACCGGTCGTGGTCGAGCCCCCACAGGCGCGCATACTCGCGCTCGCTGGGGAAGAACGCATCGTGCATCCGCTCCTTCTGGATGCGCAGCATCATCACCACGTCGGGGCGTGCCTCGAGGGCATCGTCGAAGCTGCTGTACACCTGTGCGGGCCAGGAGTCGATCTCCAGAGGCAGCAGCGTCGGGGGTGCGGCGAAGGACACCTGGGCCCCGAGGGTGGTCAGCAGCCACAGATTGGACCGGGCCACCCGGGAGTGCAGGATGTCCCCCACGATGGTGACCTTCACTCCGGAAAGATCGGTGCCCCGGGACGCCGCGCCGTGGAGGCGGCGTCGCATGGTGAAGGCGTCGAGCAGGGCCTGTGTCGGATGCTCGTGGGCGCCGTCTCCCGCGTTGACGACGCCCGCACGCACCCACCCGGAGGTGGCCAGCACGTGCGGTGCCCCCGACGCCCAGTGCCGGATCACGATCAGATCCGCCCCGATCGCCTCGAGAGTCTGCGCCGTGTCCTTGAGGCTCTCGCCTTTGGAAACGCTGGAGCCGCGCGCGGAGAAGTTGATCACATCCGCAGAGAGGCGCTTTGCCGCGGCCTCGAAGGAGGTGCGCGTGCGGGTGGAGTCCTCGAAGAAGAGGTTCACGACGGTGCGTCCGCGAAGCACGGGAAGCTTCTTGATTTCGCGATCGCGCACCTGGGCCATGTCTTCGGCGATGTCGAGCAGCTCGATCGCCTCAGCCCGGCTGAGGTCTGCGGTGGACAGCAGGTGTTTCATGCGATCACGACCTGATCCTGCCCGTCGACGTCGGCGAGCTCGACGCTGACGCGTTCGTCGCGAGAGGAGGGAATGTTCTTGCCCACGTAGTCGGCACGGATCGGAAAGTCGCGATGGCCTCGATCAACGAGGACTGCCAGGCGAACCGCTGCGGGCCTGCCGATATCCGCTAACGCGTCGAAGGCCGCCCGGATGCTTCTGCCGGAGTACAGGACATCGTCCACGAGCACGACCGTCTTCGCGTCAATGCCGCCTGCGGGGATCTGCGTCGGGTGGCTCGCTCGGAGGGGCTTCCGCGCGATGTCATCGCGGTACATGGTGATATCGAGGGAACCGGTTGGGATGCTCGTCCCGCCCGCCTCGCCGATCTTCCCGGCGATGCGCTGGGCAATCGGCACGCCGCGTGTGGGAATCCCGAGCAGGACGAGGTTGTCAGTGCCTTTATTCGCCTCGATGATCTCAAAGGAGATGCGTGTCAGTGCGCGGTCGATATCGGCTGCCTGCATGAGGACAGCACTCATAGTGACCCCCTTCTCCGCCTCGCTGGACGGGAGTTAAAAGGATGTCTGTCGTTGCCCGAGTGTAGCACGGGCAGGCGGCCCAACCCACCTAAGCGCCGAAGCGCGCGCTGACCGCTTCCCCGTGGGCGGGGAGGTGCTCTGCGCGAGCGAACGCGACGATTCCGTCCGCGAGTTCGCCCAGCCCCTCTTTGCTGTAGTCAATAATCTGCTGCGGCCGGATGAAACTGTACGTACCCAGCGCCGCAGAGAATCGTGCCTGTCCGCCCGTAGGCAGGACGTGGTTGGACCCCGAGGAGTAGTCCCCCAAGCTCACCGGGGAGTACCCGCCGAGGAAGATCGCCCCCGCATTGTCAATGCGCTCGGCCACGGCGTGGGGGTCTTCGGTCTGAATCTCCAGGTGTTCGGCTCCGTACGCGTTCGCCACAGCAACAGCGTCATCCAAGGTGTTCACGAGGATCGTGCCAGACTGGGGCCCGGTCAGGGCGGTGGTGGCCCGCTCCCGGTTCGGGGTGTGCGCCACGCGCTGCTCCAGGCGCTCGTCCACTTCCCGCGCGAAGTCGGCATCCGTGGTGACCAGGACGGATCCCGCCTGTTCGTCGTGCTCAGCCTGGCTGAGCAGGTCGGAGGCCACGAAGTCGGGATCTGCCGTCGCGTCTGCGAGCACCATGATCTCGGTGGGCCCCGCCTCTGCATCGATCCCGCAGACCCCGCGCACGATGCGCTTCGCCGCGGCCACGTAGATGTTGCCCGGTCCCGTGATGACGTCGACAGGGGCCAGGCCGAGTGACGGCACGCCGTAGGCGAACGCGGCAATCGCGCCAGCGCCCCCCATCGCGTACACATGGGTCACCCCGAGCAGTCCGCAGACGGCCAGGATGAGCGGGTGGATGTGACCGTCGTAGTCGCTCTGAGCCGGGGAGGCCACTGCGATCTCGGCCACACCCGCGGTCTGGGCCGGAACGACGTTCATGATCACGCTGGACGGGTACACGGCTTTCCCGCCGGGAACGTACAGTCCCACGCGCCGCACCGGACGCCACCGCTGGATGACTCGGGCTCCCTGTCCCAGCTCCGTGATGACCGTTTCGTGCAGCTGGGCAGCGGAGGCCTCTCGCTGGCGGTGAATCGACTCCTCGATCGCGGTCCGCAGCTCGGCGGACATATCCGCAACAGCCTGGTCGATCTCGGCCTGCGGCACCCGGATGTGCTCGCAGGTGGTGTGGTCGAAGGATTCCGTCTGCTCGTGCAGCGCGGCTTCACCGCGGACGCGGACATCCTCCATCAGCGGCATCACTGCCGCCAGGGCCTTGTCCACATCCAACTCGGCACGGGGGAGGGAGGCCAGAATCGTCGCCTCATCAGCAGTCTGACTGCGCAGATCAATCACTCGGAGCATACCTTCATCCTAGCGATCCGCGCCGGCGTCCGAGGGGACTGCTGGCGCTCAGCTATCCACTTCCAGGCAGCCCGATCCGAGCAACGCCTTGAGCTCTGCGTACAGATCCGCCGTCAGCGAGACCTCGTAGGGGATCTCGAAAACCCGGGATGCCCCACCCGTGCGGACGAGCTTGAGCCGGACCGGACTAGCTCCCTGATGTCGAATGAGGATGTTACTCAGGTCTTCAACGATCTCGGGGGTGGCGGCGAGCTCCGGGATGGTCAGCAGCAGCGGCATTCCCTCGTCCGAGGTGTCGATATCGGGACTGAAAATGGATGCGGCATGCAGCGCCACCCCGTCCTCGCGCTGATTCACCCGGCCCCGAACCACGACGATGCTGTCCGGCACCAGAGCCGGGGAGAACTCCTGGTAGGTCTTCCCCAGGAACAGGACCTGGATGTCCCCGGTGTAGTCCTCGACAACGCAAGTGGCATACTCGTTGCCGCTGGCGCGCGCGATGCGTTTGTTCACACTGGTGAGCAAACCGGCGATCGAAACCGTCTCGCCATCCTTGACGGTGTCCCCATTGACCAGCTCGGCGACGCTGACCTGCGCGTGACGGGCCAGTTTCGCCTCCAGCCCGGCCAGGGGATGGTCGGACACATACAGCCCGAGCATCTCGCGCTCGAAGGCGAGTTTGCTCCGCTTCGAGAACTCCGGTCGGTCCGGGATCGTCTGGCCGCTGCCATCCAGGTCGAATAGGCCACCGAACAGGTCAACCTGCCCATTCGCCTCGTTGCGCTTCAGCCCCGCCGCCGAGTCGACGGCCTCCTCGTGGATCTCCAGCAGGGCGCGCCGAGTCCCGCCCATGGTGTCAAAAGCCCCCGCCTTGATGAGCGACTCGATGGTGCGCTTATTGCACACGCTCAGCGGGACCTTGGACAAGAAGTCATAAAGGGTCGTGTAGGGCCCCTTCTCGGTGCGGGTCCGTACGATGGCGTCCACCACACTCGCCCCGACGTTGCGCACCGCACCCAGTCCGAACCGGATATCCGTACCCACAGCGGTGAAGCCAAGGCTGGACTCGTTGACGTCGGGAGGCAGCACTTTGATGCCCATCCGACGGCACTCGTTGAGGTACAACCCGAGTTTGTCCTTCGAGTCGCCCACGCTGGTCAGCAGCGCAGCCATGTACTCGGCCGGGAAGTTCGCCTTCAGATACGCCGTCCAGTACGAGACCAGGCCGTAGCCGACACTGTGCGCCTTGTTGAACGCGTATCCCGCGAACGGCTCCAGGGTGTCCCACAGGGCCTTGATCGCCTCAGCGGAGTAGCCATTAGCCAGGGCGCCTTTCTCAAAGGCGGCGTACTGCTTGTCCAGCTCCGACTTCTTCTTCTTCCCCATCGCCTTGCGCAGAATGTCTGCCTGGCCGAGGGTGAATCCGGCGATCTTCTGGGCGGCGGCCATGACCTGCTCCTGGTAGACGACCAGGCCATAGGTTTCTCCGAGGATGTCGTGCAGAGCCTCGTCCAGCTCCGGATGGATGGGCTGTATCTTCTGCAGCCCGTTCTTGCGCAGCGCATAGTTCGTATGCGAGTTCATGCCCATCGGGCCGGGCCGGTACAGCGCGATCACCGCGGAAATGTCCGAGAATGAGTCGGGCTGCATCTGCTTGAGGAGCGCGCGCATCGGACCACCATCGAGCTGGAAGACACCGAGCGTATCTCCCCGGCCAAGCAGATCGTAGGTGGGCCGGTCGTCCAGCGGGATCTCGGTGAGGACGAGTTCCACCCCGGCGTTCTGCTTGATCGAATCGAGCGCATCCCCCATCACGGTCAGGTTGCGCAACCCAAGGAAGTCCATCTTGAGCAGACCGAGCTCCTCGCACTGCGGGTAGGCGAACTGGGTGATGATCGCCCCGTCGTCCTCCCTGCGCATCACCGGGATGTGGTCCTGCAGCGGCTCCGCCGACATGATCACCCCGGCGGCGTGCACGCCCCACTGCCGTTTCAGCCCCTCCAGGCCACGCGCCGTGCTGAGGACCTTCTGATTGACGTCGTCCCCGGCGACGAGCTCTCGGAACTCCGCGCCCTCGGCATACCGCTGGGAGGACGAATCGAACAGCTCCCCGAGGGTCACCTCGTGGCCCTGGACAGCCGGCGGCATGGCCTTCGTGAGTTTCTCCCCGACCGAGTAGGGATAACCCAGCACGCGCGAACTGTCCTTGAGGGCCTGTTTGGCCTTAATCGAACCGTAGGTCACAATCTGCGCAACACGATCGGCACCGTAGCGCTCGGTGACGTAACGGATGACGTCGCTCCGGCGCCGGTCGTCGAAGTCCACATCCACATCGGGCATGGACACGCGCTCCGGGTTGAGAAAGCGCTCGAACATGAGGCCGTGCTCCAGTGGATCGAGCTCCGTGATCCCCATGGCGTACGACACGAGGGACCCCGCCGCTGAGCCTCGCCCCGGGCCGACCCGCACACCGTGCGTCTTCGCCCACCCGATGAAGTCCGCCACGACCAGGAAGTACCCCGGGAATCCCATCGTCTTGATGATTCCCATCTCGTAGTCCGCGCGCTCACGGTGCTTGGCGGAGAGCCCGCCCGGGAATCGACGGGCCAGGCCCCGTTCCACCTCTTTCTCGAACCAGGAGTACTCGGTCTCCCCCTCGGGGACCGGGAACCGGGGCATCAGGTCCTGATGGTGGAAGCTCGTCTCGCACCGCTCGGCGATCAGCAGCGTGTTGTCACACGCCTCCGGGTAGTCTGCGAACAGGCGCCGCATCTGCGCCGGGCTTTTCAAGTAGAACTCATCGGCATCGAACTTGAAGCGTTTCGGGTCATCCAGTGTGGACCCGGACTGCACGCACAACAGCGCCGCGTGGCTGGCAGCATCCTCGGCATGCGTATAGTGCAGGTCGTTGGTCGCCACCAGGGGCAACCCGAGGTCTCGGGACAGGCGGATGAGGTCCGTGATGACACGCCGCTCAATGTCCAGGCCATGATCCATGATCTCGCAGTAGAAGTTGTCCGGGCCGAAGATGTCCCGCAGCTGTGCGGCCGCCTCCACAGCCTCCCGGTATTGCCCCAAGCGCAATCGCGTCTGCACCTCACCGCTGGGGCATCCTGTAGTCGCGATGATCCCGGAACTGTACTGTGACAACAGCTCGCGGTCCATGCGGGGTTTGAAGTAGTAGCCCTCGATGGAGGCCTTCGAGGCGAGCCGGAAGATGTTGTGCATCCCCTCGTTGTTCTGCGCCCACAACGTCATGTGCGTGTACGCGCCACCGCCGGATACGTCGTCTCCGGTGCCGTCTCCCCACCGCACCCGGGTCTTATCCGTTCGCTGCGTTCCCGGGGTGACGTACGCCTCCAGACCAATGATGGGCTTGACTCCGAGCCGGGTCGCCGTCTTATGGAACTCGTACGCGCCGAACATGTACCCGTGGTCGGTGATCGCGATGGCGGGGCTCCCCTGACGCTGGGCTTCTGTGATCAGCGGTTCGATCTTGGCCGCGCCGTCGAGCATGGAGTACTCGCTGTGCACATGCAGGTGAACGAAAGAGTCCTTCTCAGACATGACCGACTTTCACTGGTGGGAATGTATCCCCATCTTAGTTCGCTGCCCGCACCAGACAGCTAGAGATGTGCGAGAGTGTCGAGGGCCTGAGCCAGGTCCCTCGGATACTCGCTGCGGAACTCCACCCACTCCCCAGATCCGGGATGTTCAAAGCTGAGACTCACCGCATGCAGCCACTGCCTGTCCAGCCCGAGACGACGGGCTAGAGTCGGATCGGCCCCATACAGGATGTCGCCAGCCAGAGGATGTCGCACGGAGGACATGTGCACCCGGATCTGGTGGGTTCGTCCGGTCTCTAGGTGGATGCGCGCGAGACTCGCGTACCGAAATGCCTCCATGGTCTCGTAATGGGTCACGGCATGGCGGCCGTCCGCGCGTACCGCGAACTTCCACTCGTGCTGGGGGGCCCGGCCGATCGGGGCATCTATGGTGCCATCCAGCGGGTCAAGCTGCCCCTGGACCAGTGCATGGTAGATCTTGTGCACCGTGCGCTCCTTGAACGCCCGCTTCAGATTGCTGTAGGCCCGATCGCTGCGCGCGACGACCATGAGACCACTCGTTCCCACATCCAGGCGCTGCACGATGCCCTGACGCTCGGGAGGGCCGAAGGCAGACACGCTGATGCCCCGCGCAGCGAGCGCGCCCAGCACGGTGGGACCGTGCCAGCTTGTAGCCGGATGCGCGACGACCCCCACTGGCTTGTCCACCACGACGATGTCCTCGTCCAGATACACAATGTCCAGGCCGTCAACAGGGGTTTCGACCACGCGCACAGGCTCCGGATCCGACCAGTTCACCTCCAGGAAGGCTCCAGCAAGCACTCGATCAGATTTGCCCAAGGTGCGCCCATCCATGCGCGCGTCTCCGGAGGCGAGCACCGTTTGTGCCATTGTCCTGCTGAAGCCGAGGAGCTTGGCCAGGGCCAGATCGGCGCGCTCGCCGTCGAGCCCTTCGGGGACGGGCATCACTCTGCTAGGCACCGGTCACTCCGATTCGGAACTGCCGTCGGTGTCCGAGGGCGTACCTGCGCGGGTGCGGCTCCCATCGATGTTCACCCCACGCAGGATGAGCAGGACGAACACGACGACGGCCGCGCTGATGAATACATCGGCCATATTGAAGATCGCGAAATACTTCACCTGGATGAAATCGACGACGACGCCCTGCCCCCAGGGCCGCCCCTGCGGGGCACCCTCCTTAGGCAGAAGCCGATCCAGGAGGTTTCCGCTCGTGCCGCCCAGGAGCAGACCAAGGGCAAGCGCCCAGCCCCAGCTGCGCAACCGCCGCGCATACCAGATGATTACCACGACAACCGTCGCTGCGATGAGGGAGAACACCCACGTCATTCCACCAGCGAAACTGAACGCGGCCCCCGGGTTGAACACGAGGCGGAAGACGAGGAGATCACCCAGCACGGGCACCGTCGACCCATCACCGAGCTGGCTGAGGGCAGCGACCTTGGTCAGGACGTCTACGCCGCACGCGATTGCTGCGACTGCGACAAGGAGCAACAGCATGCCAGCTCCCTGCCGCGAGGAGGGACCAGCATCAATATCCGACACGCGCGCTATTCAGCAGGTGCGGCCACCGGAGCTTCGGCGGTCGTCGGCGGGGCAAACGTGCCGGAGGCGTCAAGCAACTGCAACTGCCCGTCGATGAACGACTTCAGCTTGGCGCGGTAGTCACGCTCGAAGCTCCGCAGTTCCTCGATGTTCTGTTCGAGGACAGCCTTCTGCTGTTCGTACTGTTGCAACTGCGTACGCTGCGTCGTCTCGGCTTCGGACACCAGGCGCTTCGCCGTGGCCTCCCCTTCAGCGATCAGCGCATCCCGCTTCTGGATGCCCTCTCGGACATGCTCCTCGTGCAAGCGCCGGGCCAGCTGCAGCAGGTTTGTCGCATTTTCCGACTCATGCTCGGCAGCCTCCGCCGTCACCGCGGCCGCGGGCTCTTGCTCGGCGAGGGCAGCAACCGGTTCCTGCACAGGTGTCGCACTAGCCGCCTGCTCTGCCGCGGCAAGGCGCTGGCGAAGATCCTCATTCTCATGAACAAGACGCCGCAACTCTGCGACAACCTCGTCCAAAAAGTCGTCGACTTCATCCTGGTCGTAGCCCTCGCGGAACTTCGTAGTCTGGAACCGCTTGTTGACGACGTCCTCGGGTGTCAAAGCCATCTCGTATTCACCTTCACCAATCTGTTTCGGGGAATCCCCTCAGTTCTCCTAGTCAGGATACCAACAGCACAACCTGTCAAGCCTCTACCTTAGCGCCGAGAGCACGTTGAGGATGAGCGAACACGACAAAAGCGTCAAAAGCAGCCCGAAATCCAGGGAAAACGCCCCCATACGCATCGGCGGTATGAGCTTGCGGAAGAACGAAATAGGAGGATCCGTGAGGGTGTACACGACCTCGAAAAGCACGATCCAGCCACGCGCCGGTCGTAGCCGAGGATTTAGTGCAAGGACGAGGTCAATGACGAATCGCGCCCAAATCACCATGAGGTACAGATACACCACGGCATAGAGCACCCCGGCAATAATCGCGATCATGCCCGCGATCAGTTCTCAACGAAAAGCGCTGCACCCTCCGTGGATGCGTCCTCCGTCTGGGGTCCGCTCACTGTGATATACGAGGGGGACAGCAGAAACACCTTCGGCGTCACCCGCTCGATCTTCCCGAGCAGGCCAGAAGCGAGACCTGAGGAGAAGTCAATCAATCGGCGTGCATCGGGCTCAGACATCTGGCTGAGATTGATAATCACGGGGATGCCCTCGCGGAAACTTTCGGCAATGATCTGCGCATCCGCGTACTTCTTCGGGTGCACCGTGAGAATCTCATTCATCTCAGGCGTGGCCGCCTTTCCTGATGGGCGCCGAAACTGCGTCACCGTGGGACGCGATGGTGTTTGAGATGCAGGTGCCGTTGAGGGCACAGCCTGCACCGTTGGAGCCTCTTCCTGTTCGTCGAGGTTCTCCTCTGCAAGGCCGAGATACTCCAGAGTCTTGCGGAAAGCGTGGGCCATGATTCCTCCTAGCGGTTCCCTACCTTGAGGCTAATAGCAAACCAGGTCATTTCGCGGTATTTCCTCCAGCCGTGTCGCAACGCGTGCACTCACTTGAGGAAGTCGGGGATGTCAAGCTCCTGCTGGTCCAGCGCTTCCAGCGAAATCGCCTGGGTGGCGTAAGGATCGGCTGCGGCCTCCGCGCGTGACTCCGAGGAGGCCTCCACCGGCGTTGCCGGACGCTCCGCGGGCTTCTCCTCGGAGGACGGTGACGGTATTGCCGCATGCTCGCCCCGGCTACCAGCCACCTGAGCAGCCTCAACCTCCGGATCAAAGCCAGCGGCGATCACCGTGACGCGCACCTCATCGCCGAACGCATCGTCGATGACCGTGCCGAAGATGATATTCGCCTCGGGATGCACGACTTCCTGCACGAGCTGTGTGGCCTGGCTGATCTCCTGGAGGCCCAGGTCAGATCCACCCTGAATCGAGATGAGCACACCGTGTGCGCCATCGATGGAGGTTTCCAGCAGGGGCGAGGACACAGCGAGTTCGGCGGCCTTGACCGCGCGATCGGCACCGCGTGCAGATCCGATGCCCATCAGAGCAGTTCCCGCGCCCTGCATGACGGATTTGACGTCGGCGAAGTCCAGGTTGATTAACCCCGGTGTTGTTATGAGATCGGTGATTCCCTGCACGCCTGCGAGCAACACCTGGTCTGCCACGGAGAAGGCTTCGATGATGCTGATCGAGGCATCGCTGATCTGGAGCAGGCGGTCATTGGGCACCGTGATGAGGGTGTCCACTTCTTCGCGGAGCACCTGGATACCGTTCTCCGCCTGGGTCATCCGGCGCGGACCCTCAAAGCTGAATGGCTTCGTGACCACGCCGATGGTGAGAGCGCCCACGGACTTCGCGATCTTGGCGATCACGGGTGCGCCACCGGTTCCGGTCCCGCCGCCTTCGCCGGCGGTAACGAAAACCATATCTGCCCCGGTGAGGATCTCCTCTATCTCATCGAGGTGCTCTTCGGCCGCACGTCGTCCCACTTCCGGGTCTGCGCCAGCGCCCAGACCGCGGGTAGTTTCGCGGCCGACGTCGAGCTTGACGTCAGCGTTGCTGGTGACGAGGGCTTGCGCATCCGTGTTGATGGCGATGAATTCGACACCTTTAAGCCCCTTGTCGATCATCCGGTTGACGGCGTTGACGCCGCCACCGCCAATGCCGACGACCTTGATGTTCGCCACATACTGATAGGACATCTCGATCGGCCTCCAAAACTTTCACCCTAAGGTAGAACGTTAGTGTTACTCTATACGTGGATCACTCCGTCTTCATGACGGTATCCCAGGAGGAGGGACATCCCCGTCACCACGAGGGTGTGTCGCGAACTCGACCACGCACTATCCGCGCGTCACCACTGACGTCACTCCACCACCGGCACATCCGGAGCCGATAGATCCACCTTCGTCGCGTCAGGAGCTGCCGTCAGCACGGCACTGAGCACCTGGACTTTGTAGTCCGTCTGACTCGCATCCCCCCACACGATGACGAGACCACTGGAGAGGGTTACCGTGATGTCATCACGCGTGGTGCCCGAGATAGCCGTCACAGAGTCCCGGATGGAATCCGGAAGCGAGCTGAGCACCTCCACGGCAGAACGGAACCCGATATCCTGCGACGACACCGCATTGACCGAGAAGACAGGCAAATCGGCGGGTTTCTCTGTCACCGTCTCGATGGTGACCCCAGCAGCATCAAACACGGTATAGCCGCCGTCGGCGGAGACGATCCCGATGGGTGTGCGCTCCGTAATCGTAATGAGCAGTGTCGAGGGCAGTTGCGACTGTACGGAGATGGATTCGATCAGAGAGAACTCCGATAACCGCTGTGCAATATCGTCGTGGTCGACAAAGGCGATCAGCGCACCGATCTCGGGACTCAGCGCCTGTTCCACGGCAGCCGCATCCACACGGCTCGTGCCCGTGATGACAATATCGCGCACACGCAGCACGGGAGACGTCACGATGGCGGCGACCACTCCGACAATGGCGAGAATCGTGCCCCCCACCAGAGCAGCCTTGCGCATCGCACGACGAGCTCGTTCCGTGTACTGTCGGCGTTCACGTCGCTCGAAGCGCCGTCGTGCACGCGTTAAGGCACGGACGCGACGCCGCGCCTCGCGCACCTCGGGGACGGCCTCCTCCTGCAGGTGCTGCGTGGGAGCATCCTGACCTCCAACAGCAGAGGCGGGCGACGACGCGGCCGAATCAGCCCGGTCTGGCTGCCGCCCTGACGCATCGGCCTCGCCGGGGCGTTCTGTTCGCGCTTCGGTCTGCGTACCGTCAGGAACAACGTGTAGCCCGGCATCACGCTGACGCGAAGAACGGCCTCCCGCCAGCCATCTGGGTGGCCACCACGACGAGCCGCCGCCCGAGGGCGACCGGGTCGTGTGCAGCTCCTCAGGACGCTTCACCGCTCGGTATCCTCCAAGGCCTCCAGAACCTGCGGAATGATCCGGTACACATTGCCGCAGCCCAAGGTCACGACCACATCACCGGCACGGGCGACGCGAGCAACCTCATCTGCCGCATCCTGCCAATCCGGTCGATAACTGACCCGAGACCGATCGGCGAAATGGTCGATGAGGAGCTGGCCGGTCACCCCGGGGATCGGGTCCTCACGCGCACCGTAGACGTCGAGGACAACCGTGTAGTCCGCATCCTGCTC
>DGEZ01000155.1 GCA_002391425.1 Micrococcales bacterium UBA3913
GGGCTCGGGATGTTCGGCGACCGTGCCCCTCGGGGCGGCCCCGGCGGCGAACAACCCGTCCTGCGCGGACATCACGGTTCGCCTCCCGGAGAGTCTCGGCGACGGCCTCACGCTGCGTCGCACCGACGCCCAGGCCACCGGCGCCTGGGGGGATCCGACCGCGGTGATCCTGCGCTGCGGCGTTGCCGTTCCCGAACCCACGACCGCCACCTGCATTCGCGCTGACGGCATCGACTGGATTATCGACGAGTCCGATGCGCCGAACTACGTGTTCACCACCTATGGGAGGGACCCGGCCACCGAGGTCATCATCAACTCCGAGCAGGCCTCGGGCGAGGCGGTGCTGTCTGGCCTCGCCAGCGCGATCGAGTCTGTCCCCGCCACCGGCGGGTGCGTGTCCTACGAGGATGCGGATTCGGGACTGGACTCCACAGAGTCCGCGTCAGCGCAGGCGGACACAGCCGAGTGACCACGCGCCGACGCCGTACTCAAGCGCCGCGGGCGAGTTCGATGAGCTCGGTCACGATCTCCGGGTAGGTCATCCCGGCGTCCTGCCACACGAGGGGGAACATCGACACCGGGGTGAACCCGGGCATCGTATTCACCTCATTGACCACGAAACCCGAGTCCGTCAGGAAACAGTCCACCCGGGCGAGGCCGCTGCCGTCGATCGCCGTGAACGCGCGCGCCACCAGGTCCCTCAACTCGGCGTACTGCTCGTCGCTCAGCGCCGCCGGGATGGTGATCGTCGTGGAGGTCTCATCCAGGTACTTCGCCTCGTAGTCGTAGAACCCGTGGCCGGTCACGACGATCTCCCCCGCGGAAGACACACGGGGCTCCCCGTGCCCGCGTCCGGCAAGCACACCGCACTCGATCTCACGGCCGGAGACGGCCTCCTCGATGAGGACCTTCGAGTCCTCCGAGAGGGCGAGCGCGACGGCCGCGTCGAGTTCATCCCAGCTG
Source organism: Micrococcales bacterium UBA3913 (assembly GCA_002391425.1). Classification (GTDB taxonomy): domain Bacteria; phylum Actinomycetota; class Actinomycetes; order Actinomycetales; family Microbacteriaceae; genus UBA3913. The sequence goes on from DGEZ01000155.1 coordinate 964, forward strand.
CCCACGCGGGAAACGCCGACGCTGGAGCCGGCACGGCACGGCTTCACGAAGACGGGGAGGCCGAACTGCTGCGCGTCGGCACGGACGGCATCCGGCTCCTTCTCCCAGCGCCAACGCGTCACCGTGATGGAGGCGGCGACGGGAATCCCTGCCGCTGCAAGCACAGTCTTCGTAAAGGCCTTATCCATGCCGACCGCCGAGGCGAGCACCCCGTCGCCCACATAGGGCAGCCCGTACAACTCGAGAAGTCCCTGGATCGTGCCGTCCTCCCCCCAGGGCCCGTGCAGAAGGGGGAACACCACGTCGACCTCAGCAAGCGGTGTGACGTGCCCCTGTGCATCCACACGGCGCAGCACATGCGAGGATGCGCTCTCCGGCCACAGCACTTCCGGGCCGTTATCGGACACCTGGGGCATAGCCTTCGCGTTCAGGCGCAACACCTCTGGATCGTCGGGCTGTAGCACGAACCGGCCCTCTTGGGTGATGCCGATCGGCAAGGGGGCGAACTTGGTGCGATCGAGAGCCGAGAGCACCGCCCCCGCCGTCACGCAGCTGATCTCGTGCTCACTCGACCTGCCCCCGAAGATGAGAGCTACGACGATGCGGGATTCGGTGTCGCCAGACACGGGGCCTCCTTCGACAACTCCGCCTATTCGCCTGAGGGTGTGTCGCTCTGTGACGTCAGATGCGGGGCGATGAACTGTGGCTCCATCCTACCTTCCAGCACCGCGGCGACCTGCCGGACAATCGGCATCTCCACGCCTTTGGCCTCAGCCAGCGCCAGGATGGGATGCACGGAGCTCAACCCCTCGGCAAGCTGCTGCATCCGGTCGATCACCTCGACCAGCGGCTTGCCTTCGCCCAGCAGCCGGCCCGCGGTGTGGTTACGCGAGAGCGGGGACTCGCAGGTGGCGATCAGGTCGCCGAGTCCTGCCAGGCCGGTCATCGTGGAGGGGGATGCCCCGTATGCGACGGCGAATCGTGTGATCTCTGCAAGCCCGCGGGTGATGATGGAGGCCTTCGTGTTCTCGCCGTAGCCCACCCCGTGCACGATTCCCACGGCGACGGCCACGAGGTTCTTCAAGGTGCCGCCGAATTCGGTGCCGATCACGTCGGTATTGGTGAACGTCGTGAAGTAGTCCGTGGTGCTCAGTTTCGCCACCCGTCGGGCGACATCCGCATCCACGCACGAAACCACAGCGGCGCTGGGCTCCTCCCGTGCGATCTCCAGAGCGATGTTCGGACCGCTAACCACAGCGACCTGCCCGGCAGGCCAGCCGATCTCCTCCTCGATGACGCTGCTCATGCGCATATTGGTGCCCTTCTCGACACCCTTAATGAGGCTCACCAGCACTGTGCCCGGGTCGAGAGCTGAGGCGAACTCGCGCAGATTAGCGCGCAACTCCTGGCTGGGCAGGGCGAGGAACACCGCGTCTTTCCCCCGCACAACATCGTGCACATCGGTGTCCGCGGACACGGTCGACGGCAGCATCACCTCGGGAAGATAATCGGTGTTCCTGTTGAAGGTGTTGATCTCGTAGGCAACCTCGGGCCTGCGCGACCACAGCTGCACCTCAGACCCCGCGTGCGCGAGGACCTTCGCAAAGGTGGTTCCCCAACTTCCCGAGCCCAGTACGGCCAGAGACGTCATTTCCCGTTCACTCCTCTTTCTCAATGCCCCGGGGCGTCAGTGCCCGCGCGGGGACGGTCCGATCCGCCCACAGCCGCCCATCCGGCTTGGGGCCACGGATCTGCTCAAGTTCGGCGGTGATTGCCCACATCACCTGGTCGGTCGCATGCTCCAGCAGCCGCGCGTCGTGCTCTGCCTCGGCACTGGCCGGCAACGTCACCGCCTCCCCCACACGCACCTGAATGCGCTTACGCGGGGGCACAAGGTGCGGACGCTTCTCATACCGGCCCAGGAGATTCTGCGTTCCCCAGTGCGCGATCGGGATCACCGGTGCACCGGTGGCCCAGGCGAGCCTCACCGCACCGCTGCGGCCGACCATGGGCCACAGATCCGGGTCCCGCGTCAGCGTCCCCTCGGGGTACACGATCACGGATCCGCCAGCACGAAGCATGTCCTCGGCGGACGCCAGAGCGCTTCCGCCACCGGTCGCGGTGCGCTCGACGGGGATCTGCCCGAGCGCACGCAGAATGCCCCCGAGCACGGGGATCCGGAACAGAGATCCCTTCGCCAGGAACCGGGGGGAACGGTGGGCCCGGTACACGACGATGCCCAAAATCACCGGGTCAATCTCCGTGATGTGATTGGCCACGAAAATCGCCGGACCGGTACGCGGCAGTCTCTCCAAGCCCTGGATGCGGATGCGCGTCACCAGGGCAAACAGGGGGAGCACAATCACGGAGGCGATCCGGAACAGCCACGTCCGGTCTCCTCTTGCGCGAGCACGCGTCATCGACATCTTCTCCTCGGGGCGCTACGGAGGTTAGTCCGTCACCTCGAAATCCGCGCCCAGCTGGTCGAGTTTCGTGATGAAGTGCTCGTAGCCGCGGCTGATGATCCCCACATTGCTGATATTCGAGACACCGTGGGCCGCCAGGGCGGCGACGAAGTGGGAGAACCCACCGCGCAGGTCGGGGACGACGATGTCGGCGCCGTGCAACTCGCGCGGCCCCGAGATCACGGCGGAATGCTTGAAGTTCCGTTGCCCGAAACGGCACGGGTGGGATCCCAGGCACTCTCGGTACAGCTGGATCTGTGCGCCCATCTTGACGAGCGCTTGGGTGAAGCCGAACCGATTCTCATACACGGTCTCGTGCACGATGGACAGGCCCTCCGCGCGGGTGAGCGCCACCACCAGGGGCTGCTGCCAGTCCGTCATGAAGCCCGGGTGAACGTCCGTCTCCAACGCGATCGAGTTCAGCGCCCTGCCGGGATGGTAGAAGCGAATGCCGTCATCCTCAATATCGAACGCGCCACCCACCTTCCGGAACACGTTCAGGAACGTCATCATCTCTTGCTGCCGGGCCCCGCCGACGAAGATATCTCCCTCCGTGGCCAGGGCCGCGGCAGCCCAGCTCGCCGCCTCATTGCGATCGAACAGTGCACGGTGAGTGAACCCCGTCAGCGTGGTGACGCCCTCGATCCGAATAACGCGGTCCGTGTCCACCGAGATGATCGCACCCATCTTCTGCAGGATCGCGATCAGGTCCATGATCTCCGGCTCGATGGCGGCACCCTTGAGCACGGTGATCCCCTCGGCGCGCACGGCGGTGAGCAGAACCTGCTCCGTTGCCCCGACGCTCGGGTACTTCAACTCGATCTTCGCCCCGTGCAACCCCTCCGGTGCGGTCATCCGCACCCCCTCGGGGAGCTTTTCCACTTTTGCCCCGAAGTTGCGCAGCGCATCCAGGTGAAAGTCGATCGGACGACTGCCGATACGGCACCCGCCCAGGTCGGGGATGAACGCCTCGCCCAGGCGGTGCAGCAGCGGGCCGCAGAACAGAATGGGGATGCGCGAATCCCCCGCGTACGCGTTGATCTCTGCCATGTGCGCTGTCTCCACCCGGCTCGGATCAAGAATCAGCTCCCCGGGCTCCGCGCCCGCGGTGATGGACACCCCGTGCAATTCCAGCAGACCGGACACGATATCGACGTCGCTGATGTCCGGCACATCGCGTAGCACGCTGATGCCCTCGCCCAGGAGGGCGGCGACCATCGCTTTCGGCACGACGTTCTTCGCACCCTTGAGGTCGACGCGACCATGCAGCGGTTTACCGCCGTTGATCCGCATCGATTCGACGTTTCGGTGTGGACGGGTCAGGCCCGTGGCCTCATGCTGAAAATTCATTAGGACTCATTCTGCCACCGACTCCCGCACCGGAAGCGTTTTTGGCAGCCAGCGGGCGCGCCGCTGCTCGAACTCGGTAATCGCCTCCTCGTTGCGCAAGGTGAGAGCAATGTCATCCAGGCCCTCGGTTAGGCGCCAGGCGGTGTACCCGTCAATGTCAAACGGGATCCGCTCGCCACCTGCCGTGATCGTGCGCTCGGGCAGCGACACCGTCAGCTCGAGTCCCGGGCTCTGCTCCATCCGCGTCCAGAGCTCCTCGACGTGCTCCGGGGAGACCTGTGCCGTGACCAGCCCCTGCTTGCCCGCGTTCCCCCGGAAGATGTCCCCGAAACGTGCGGAGATGACAACGCGGAAACCGTAGTCGCGCAGCGCCCAGACTGCGTGCTCCCGGCTCGACCCGGTGCCGAAGTCCGGACCGGCGACAAGGATACTCCCGGCGGCATACACCGGGTCGTTCAGCACGAAGGCCGGGTCCTGGCGCCAGGAGGCGAACAGCGCATCCTCGAAACCTGTCTTCGTGACGCGCTTCAGGTAGACCGCGGGGATGATCTGGTCGGTGTCGACATTCGAGCGCTTCAGGGGCACCCCGACTCCCGTGTGTGTCGTGAACTTTTCCATCGTCATACCCCTTCCGGTACATCGGCGAGCACATCGGAGGGGCTCGCCAGGTGGCCGCGAATCGCGGTGGCGGCGGCAACCAGCGGCGAGACCAGGTGGGTGCGCCCGCCCTTGCCCTGCCTGCCCTCGAAGTTGCGATTGCTCGTGGATGCGCACCGTTCACCCGGGGCGAGCTGGTCCGGGTTCATCCCCAAACACATGGAGCACCCCGCGAAACGCCATTCGGCGCCGAAGTCCTCGACGATACGGTCGATGCCCTCGGCCTCTGCCTGTAGCCGCACTCGCGCAGAGCCGGGCACCACCATCACCCGTACCCCGTCGGCTTTGCGGCGCCCCCGGATGATGGAGGCGAATGCGCGGAGATCCTCGATCCGGCTGTTCGTGCACGACCCCATGAACACGGCATCCACGGGAATGTCCTTCATCGCCGTACCCGGGGTGAGGTCCATGTACTCCAGTGCCCGGCGTGCTGCCGCCTGATCGTTCTCGTCCGCGAAGCTCTCCGGGTCAGGAACGGAGCCAGACAGGGGGATGCCCTGGCCCGGGTTCGTCCCCCAGGTCACGAACGGCTCAAGCTCGTTCGCGTCGAGGAAAACCTCGCGGTCGAACACGGCACCCTCGTCGGTGGGCAGCGTGCGCCAGTAGGCGACCGCCTCATCCCAATCGGCACCCTGTGGCGCGTGGGGCCGACCCTTCAGGTACTCGAAGGTGGTGTCGTCCGGCGCGACCATCCCCGCCCGAGCCCCCGCCTCGATGGACATATTGCATATCGTCATGCGGCCCTCCATCGACAGCGCGCGAATCGCGCTGCCCCGGTACTCGAGGATGTACCCCTGTCCGCCGCCGGTACCGATTTTGGCGATCACCGCCAGGATGATGTCCTTGGCCGTCACACCGGGGCGCAGCGTCCCCTCGACGTTGATGGCCATCGTCTTGAACGGCTTCAGGGGGAGCGTCTGCGTGGCCATTACGTGCTCGACCTCGCTGGTGCCGATGCCGAACCCAATCGCCCCGAATGCGCCGTGGGTGGAGGTGTGCGAGTCGCCGCACACCACCGTGATGCCCGGCATGGTCAGACCCAGTTGCGGGCCAACCACGTGAACGATGCCCTGCTCGCGATCGCCCAGCGAGTGGATGCGCACGCCGAACTCCTCGGCGTTACGTCGCAGCGTCTCAATCTGGGTGCGACTCGTCGGCTCTGCTATGGGGCGGTCAATCGCCAGCGTGGGCGTGTTGTGGTCCTCAGTGGCGATGGTCTGGTCAACCCGCCGCAGGGTGCGCCCGGCCAGGCGGAGCCCCTCGAAGGCCTGCGGGCTGGTCACCTCGTGCAGGAGGTGGAGGTCAATGTAGATCAGATCGGGCTGACCATCGGTGCCGGGGACGACAACGTGGTCGTCCCACACCTTTTGCGCGAGGGTACGCGGATGTGCTGCTGCTGTCATGTGGATGCGCTTCTCTCATTCTTCTGTCACAACACTGAGATTCAGGAAGAGGGCACGCCGCTTACCCGCGGCGGGATTGCCCTAGAACGAGAGCCCGCCGCGGCCGATAAGAAGCTGACCGCCGAACGCCATGCCGACAGGATAACATCTCTCGGGGACATCCCGGCACCAGAGGTGTCGCCGCGCACACAGCGCGATCACGTATCCTGTGCTCTGCTGCGCCGCCGCACCGCCAAGACCACGACGAGAGAGATTGCCATGGCCGAAACACGACGAGACCGACACATCACCCGCGCACCCCGCGCCCTGGGGTACATGATTTTCGCGAGCCGATGGCTCCAGGCCCCTCTGTACCTGGGGCTGATTGTCGCCCAGTTCATCTACGTTGTCGTCTTCATGATCGAGCTGTGGCATCTGGTCGAAGGCGTCGTGGCCGATCCGGCGAGCATCGACGAGACGATGATCATGCTCAGCGTTCTGGCGCTCATCGACGTGGTGATGATCGCAAACCTGCTCATCATGGTGATCATCGGCGGGTATGAGATCTTCGTGTCCCGGATCGGAGTCGATGGCCACCCCGACGAACCGGACTGGCTGCACCACGTGAATGCGAACCTGCTCAAGGTCAAGCTGGCGATCTCGATCATCAGCATCTCATCCATCCACCTGCTCAAGACCTTCATCGAGGTCGGCGACATCGGAGCGCGCAACGGCGAGACCGTCACCGGCGAGACCTACACCTCCGAGGGAGTGCTCTGGCAGGTCGTCATCCATCTGACGTTCATCGTCTCGGCGCTGGCGCTGGCCTTCATCGAGAAGATCGGCAAACCCGCCACCGCCGCCCCTGCTGTCGTGTCCTGAGCGGACACGACAGCTCCGCCGGGACGGATCCGTCCCGGAGTCAGTGCGTGTCGGAACCGTTGGCGCGGCTGCTGCGGCGGTCACGCCCGGACGCGATCAGACTGGCCACCGTGGCAACCGCCATGGACGCGACGATGACGAGCAGGGACATCGTCGTCGAGATATCGGGCACCCACTCGACAGGCTGACCGCCGTTGATGAACGGAACCTCGTTCGCATGCAGCGCATGGAAGACGAGTTTCACCCCGATGAATCCCAGAATGAACGCGATGCCATAGTGCAGGTACTTGAGCTTCTCAAGAAGACCGCCAAGCAGGAAGTACAGCTGACGCAGCCCCATGAGGGCGAACACATTGGCGGCGAACACGAGGAACGGGTTCTGCGTGATGCCGAAAATGGCCGGGATCGAATCCAGAGCGAACAGCAGGTCGGTGGTTCCCATGGAGAGCACCACAATCGCCACAGGGGTCCACACCCGGCGGCCCTGGACAGAGACCCGGAACTTCATCCCGTGGAACTCGTCGGTGAAGTGCCCCCGACGCTTGATCATCCGAATGAGCGCATTGTCCTGATCAGCGGAATCGTCCTCGCCACGGACCTGCTGGATCGCCGTCCACAGCAGCCACGCCCCGAAGATGTAGAAGATCCAGCTGAACTGCTCGATGAGGGCGGCACCCAGGAGGATGAACACACCACGCAGCACCAAGGCGATGATGATCCCGATCATGAGCACCTCCTGCTGCATCGTCTTCGGCACCCGGAACCGAGTCAGCAGCAGGATGAACACGAAGATGTTGTCGATGCTCAGGGAGTACTCGGTAAGCCATCCGGTGACGAAATCGCCCGCATCCTGCGCATCCCCGATCGCAAACAGCATGCCGGCGAAGACCAGAGCGAGAACCACATACAGCAGAATCCACCCGGTGGCCTCACGCATCGTGGGCACATGCGGGCGTTTGACCGCAAGGATGAGGTCGAACGCGAGGATGAGCAGCATGACCGCCATGGAGACGATCTCAAACCAGACAGGAACTTCAGACATAGACAGCGGAGGCCTTTCTCGTCACGGTGAATCTCCGAAAGTCTCTCCCCGACACAGGCCGCCACACAACCGGGCACCGTTGAACTGGTGCCGTCTTGACGGCTGTGAGATTACGGGATACTCCCCTTCGCTCTGGACAGGATAGCAGGCTAGCCGTCAGACGGGACCCGGCCCAATGCGGCCCGCACCATGGGAAGGTGCGCAATGCCGTCCTCCAGGTACTCCGGACCGCAGACACGGTACCCGAACCCCTCGTACCACGCGCGCAAGTAGGACTGAGCGCCGATCTGAATCTCGCAGCCGGGGAAGTCCCGCCCCACCCGGTCGATCGCCTCGCCCATGAGCGCCGACGCGAGGCCCCGCCCGCGCGCCGCCGGGTGCGTGGCCACGCGACCGATGTGCGCCTGACCCGGCCTGGTGGAGGTGTACGAGCGCATCACAGCCAGGACAACGCCTGCCGCGTCCTGTGCCCAGTGATGGAGGGTCAGCGGATGTGCATCCACATCGTCAATATCCGGGTAGGGGCACTCCTGCTCGACGATGAAAACGTCCTGCCGGACCCGGAGAATCTGCAGCAAGGTGGCAGGAGCGATCTGTGTGAGAGGGGCGTGGCACAGACGCGCAGGAGCAGAACTCATAGCCGAAACTCTAGCGAGAAGTCCGCGTCGAAAGCGCATCCATTCTCCCAGCCGTTCTTCACGTGCACTCACTAGAATCCAGCCACACAGCATCATCACAGCCCACGGCCCTGCGTAGGAGCCCCATGTCCAGTTTCCTGTACTCTCTTGGCCAGTTCTGCTTCCGCCGCCGTGGAATCGTTCTCATCTCCTGGGTACTCATCCTCGGCGTGATCGGTGGCGCCGCCGCGATGTTTTCCCGCGGCTTCGAGGACAGTTTCACGATTCCCGGCACCGAGTCCCAGGAGGCACTCGACTCCCTCGAGGTGACCCTGCCGCAGATGGCCTACTCGTCGGCGACCATCATCGTGGTCGCTCCCGAGGGCGAGTCGATGAGTTCCACATCCATCACCGATGCCGTTGCGAAGTCCGTCGACGCGCTCGCCGAGATCCCCCACGTGGACTCGGTCCAGAACCCCTTCGATTCAACCGTCACCGGGCTGATCAATGATGCGGGTATGGCGGCCCTCATCGCGGTGCAACTGGATGTTTCCCGCGTCGACGTCAGCACGGAGACGACCGACGCGATCAGCGCGGCGGCAGCCGCACTCCAGGAGCAGATCCCCGGCTCCACGGTCACGGCCGGAGGGGATGCCTACGGCATCACCGGGGTCAGCCTCGGCGCCACAGAGGCGATCGGCGCAGTGATCGCCCTGCTCGTCCTCGCGCTCACCTTCGGATCGCTGATTGCAGCAGCGATCCCCCTGACGACGGCACTGCTCGGGGTGGGGATCTCGGCGGCCTTGATTGTGCTGGCCACCGCCTTCTCGACGATCAGTTCGACCACCCCGATCCTCGCGATCATGCTCGGGCTAGCCGTGGGCATCGACTACGCCCTGTTCATCCTGTCCCGGTACCGCGCGGAGCTCGGCCAGGGCCGGGACCCGATGGAGGCCGCGGGCATCGCCGTCGCCACTGCAGGATCGGCGGTCGTCTTTGCAGGGATGACCGTGATCATCGCACTCGTGGGGCTGTTTGTGGCGAATATCCCCTTCCTCACCGTGATGGGTGTGGCCGCTGCCATCGCGGTGGCCATTGCGGTCGTGATCGCGCTGACCCTGCTCCCCGCCCTCATGGGCGTGCTGGGACCCCGGCTTCGCCCCCGCTCCTCACGCCGCACACCCGGGCAGCCGGCTGCTCATCCATTCGCCCGGCGCTGGGTAGGCCTGGTCACCCGCGTTCCCGCCGTCACGATCCTCATCATCGTGGTCGGTCTCGGCGCACTCGCCCTGCCCGCCCGTGACTTGCAACTCGCCCTGCCCACGAATGGCGATTCCGAACCCGGGACAGCCGCGCGCACCACGTACGACCTCATCGACGAGTACTTCGGCCCGGGTCAGAACGCTCCCCTGCTGCTGACCGGAAGCATTATCGAGTCCACCGACCCTGTCACTCTGGTCGACGAGATCAGCGCCGAGCTGAGCACCGTGGATGGGGTGGACTACGTCGCACTGGCCACGCCGAACGCGAATGCGGATACCGCCATCTTCCAGCTGGTGCCCACCACGGGGGCAAGCGACCCGGAGACGGCGGATCTGGTCAGCCGACTGCGCGATCTGGCTCCGCAGATCGAGCAGGAGTACGGCGTCGACCTTCAGGTCACCGGCGTGACCGCGTTGCAGATCGACGTGTCCCAGCGCCTGGCAGACGCTCTCATCCCGTTCGGCCTATTCGTGGTCGGCCTCTCGCTCGTGCTCCTCACGATCATCTTCCGATCCATCTGGGTCCCATTGAAGGCCACCCTCGGGTACCTGCTCAGTGTCGCCGCGGCCTTCGGCGTGACCACCCTGGTCTTCGAATACGGCTGGTTCAACACCATCCTCAACGTCGAGAAGACGGGGCCGGTGATCAGCTTCATGCCGATCATCCTGATGGGCGTCCTGTTCGGACTCGCCATGGACTACGAGGTGTTCCTCGTGTCGCGGATGCGTGAAGACTTCGTGCACACCGGAGATGCTCGCGCCGCTGTTCGCAGCGGGTTCCTGAGTTCCGCACAGGTCGTCACCGCGGCCGCGGTCATCATGTTCTTCGTATTCGCCGCGTTCGTACCCCAGGGCGAGGGCGCGATCAAAGCGATCGCCCTGGGGCTAGCCGTGGGGGTATTCGTGGACGCCTTCATCGTCCGGATGAGCCTGGTGCCCGCTGTACTCACCCTCCTGGGCGCACATGCGTGGTGGCTGCCACGCTGGCTGGACCGCTGGCTACCCCATGTGGATGTCGAAGGCAGCGGGGTCGCCCACATCCGCGAGCTCGCATCCTGGCCCGCCGATGGCAGCGTGATCGCCGCCGAAGGGCTCACCAAGCTCGGCCCCCGCGGCGTCATCGTCGCCGCCAGCGACCTCCGGACGGCCCCCGGCGAGGTTGTCGTCCTGCGTGGGCCGCGCGGCTCGGGCAAGAGCGCGCGTGCCCTCATGCTCAGCGGCCGTATGCCCATCGACGCGGGCTCGGTCACCGTGTGCGGGTTCGTGCTCCCCGAGCAGGCTGGTTCCGTGCGCAGGCGGTGCGCGCTCATCCCCTGCCGGTCCACGCAGAACGCCTACGCGGACGTCGCGCGCGCTGCATCGCACCGCGGTGCCGTGATCATGGTGGATGACCTGGACACCCTGAGGGATCCTGCCGCCCGTCAGCTGCTTCACGAGACGCTGACCAGCGTGGTGGCCCCCGGATCCACACGATGCGCCGTGGTCACCCTGGAGCACCTCGAACGCGCCGCCGATGTTCTTACGGGAGTACCCATACGGGTCGTGGAACTCGCCGGACCCGGGTCGCAGCCGCGCCCATCCACTGTTCTCACAGGGAGGATTTGAGATGACAATCGAGAGAGCGAACTCCCGCAAGAAGGTCACCTGGCTGAGCCTGGCCGGACTCATCACGATTCCGGCCATCATCGCCGGGGCCCTGCTGTGGGCGAACTGGAACCCCCAGGATCGCCTGGACACGGTGGATGCCGCAATCGTGAACCTGGACGAGGCGGTGACCGTCGACGACCAGACCGTACTCCTGGGGCGCCAGCTGGCCGCCGGCCTCATGTCCGCGGACGCCGATTCGGACAGCACGAACTTCACCTGGCACCTGGAGACAGCCGACGGGGCGCAGAGCGGAATCGAGGATGGCAGCTATGTGGCCGCCCTGACCATCCCCGAGAACTTCTCCGCAGCCGCGACCTCCTTCTCGGGGGACGCGTCCGACGCTCAGCAGGCGACCGTGGAGGTCACCACCTCCCAGAGCACCGCCCTGGCCGACCCGGCGATCGCCCAGTCCATCTCGAATGCAGCCGTTTCCGTACTCAACGAGACGCTGACCTCGAGCTACCTGGAGAATATCTACCTGGGCTTCAACACCCTGGCCACCCAGCTGGGTCAGCTCAGTGACGGCGCGTCGTCGCTCGCCAGCGCAGCAGGTGAAGTGGATGCGGGCGCAACCACGCTTGCCGACGGTGCAGATGAACTCGCCAGCGGCACCACGGAGCTGGCGAATGGCGCCGCAGAACTCGCCAGTGGAGCCACCGAGCTCAGCGATGCGGGCGACACTCTCGAATCGGGGGCAAGCTCGGTCGCGAGCGGCCTGGACGCCTACGCGGCAGCAATCTCGGGAACCTCCGAGCAGGCCGGACTCGCCAGTGCGGCCCAAGGGCTGTCCTCCGCGCTCGATGGCGCAGTGGATTCCCTGAACGCCAGCGCTGCCCAGGCCGCCGATAGCTCCACCTGCCCCGCGGACGTAACCTCCGCCGCCCAGGCGGCTATCCAGAGCACGGCCACCGAGGTGGGGGTGTCCGCAACGGACACCCAACTGGCCTACCTGGCGCAGACCGCGGCCACAGTGGCCTGCCAGAGCCTGTCCACCGGTTTGTCCCAGGCAGCCCAGGCCCTTTCCCAGCAGGATCCTGCCTCCGGATACAGCGTGACGGGACTGGCCAGCACGCTCAGCACTGGGCTATCCACATTGGCAGAGAGCGGCTCGACGTTGACCGATGGCGCCGCAGAACTCGCCTCCGGGGTATCGCAGTACGTCTCAGCTGTGGACACCCTCGCCGACGGCGCTACGGAGCTATCCACGGGCGCAGCCTCCGTCGCTGCGGGGGCTGATTCTCTCTCCACGGGCGCGACGTCGCTCTCGGAGGGACTCGACTCGCTCTCCCAGGGAGCACAGGACTACGCCGATGGGGTCGCTGAGGGCGCGAGCGCGGTCCCCACGTATACGGATTCCGAGCGCGAGAACCTCGCGAGTGTCGCTGCTGAACCGGTCACCACGGGGGAGGACGGCTCCATCTTCTCCTCCTCCGCCGCAGCGGGGGCACTGATCATCCTCGCGATGTGGCTGGGCGCGCTGGCGACGTTCGTCGTGATCCGGCCGGTGACCGCCCGAGCGATCGAATCGTCGCGGTCGGCCCTGGCTATGTTCGCCACGGGCATCTGGCCAGGACTCGTCGTTGCAGCAGGCGCCACCGTGCTCCTGACCGGGATCGCCGCGAGCGTGCTCGACTTGAGCACCGGTACGCTCGTCGCTCTGGCCGGATTCACCCTAGCGACGGCGGTCACGTTCACCGTGATCGTCTACGCACTGGTCGCAGCGTTCGGCGGTGCGGGGCGCTGGCTGACGGTTGTGCTGGCCGTACTCGGGATCGCGACCACCCTGATCTCGGGCTCGCCCGGGATGTTCCAGGCCGCCGCCGCATTTTCTCCACTCACGCCTGCGGCCAACGGGTTTACCGCGATCGCCTCCGGAGGGGGCGGACTCGGTGCTGCAGTCGCCGCCCTGCTCGGCTGGCTTGCCGCCGGATGCGCACTGTCAGCGGTGGCGATCCAGCTGCGTCGTCGGGCACGCCCGACGACGCTGAGCTACATCTGATCCGTCTGATCCGTCACAGCTTCTTCCCGGGGTTGAGGATCCCCGCCGGATCGAACACGGCCTTGATCCCGCGCTGCAGGGCGCGCACCTCGGCCGAGAGCTCCGAGTCGAGCAGGGGGCGCTTGATCACACCGACCCCGTGCTCTCCAGTGATCGTTCCACCCAGCTCAGCGGCTAGGGCCATCACTTTTTCGAAGGCGGCATCCGCCAGGGCACGGGATTCAGGCTTGTCTGCGTCGAAACCGATCAGGGGGTGGAGGTTGCCGTCACCAACGTGACCACCAGTGGCGATGGGAACGTCGAGCTCTTGTGCGATCTCGGCGATGCCCTCAAAGAGTTCTAGAAGCCGCCCGCGAGGAACAGCAATGTCCTCGTTGAGCACAGCTCCATACGCGCGACGCATCGCCGGGTGCAGCTGCCTGCGCAGGTCCATGATCTCGCTGACCTCGGCAGCCGTTGTCGCAGTCACCGTCCGGATCGCTCCCGAGGTCGTGAAGATTTCCGCAAAGTGCCCGATGTCCTCGGCGGCACTACCGGTCGCATCCGACTGAACGATGAGGATCGCCTCCGCGTCGTTCGGCAACACTTCTGCACGGTTGAGCGCATTGATCGCACGGATGATCTGACCATCCATAACCTCCAGCGCGGTCGGGCCGTAGGGCGAGGCGACGACGCGGTTCGCGGCCTCGAGGGCTTCGGACATCGTGCGGAACACCCCGTACGCGCCGAGGACCTCCCCGGGGGCCGGACGAAGGGCGAGGGTCGCCTCGGTGATGATTCCCAGCGTGCCCTCAGAGCCCACGAAGAGGGAAGCGAGATCCAAGCTGGCCACGCCCTTTGCCGTCTTGTGCCCGACCCGGATGATTTCGCCTGCTCCGGTAACTACAGTGAGCTCCCGGACGAACCGGCCCGTTGTGCCGTACTTCAGGCACTGCATACCACCGGCATTCGTGGCGATATTGCCCCCGATCGTTGAAATCGACACGGATCCCGGGTCCGGCGGGTAGAAGAGGCCCTTCTCGGCGACAGCATCCGCGAGACGTTTCGTGTTCACGCCGGGCTGGCAGGTCGCGGTCTGGTCCTCAACGCTGATCTCGAGAATCGCATCCATCCGCGTCAGATTCACCAGAATCGCGCCATCGACTGCAGTTGCGCCGCCGACCACACCGGTGCGCGCACCCTGTGTCACGATCGGGATGCTCTCGCGAGCCGCGAATCGCACCAGGTCGGCTACCTGCTGCGTTGTCGTCGGGTACACGACGGCAGCTGCACGCCCGACGGGGATTCCGTCACTGGTGTCGATCGATACCCGCGCGATCTGGTCGTCATCGACCGAGAAAACGTCAGCGGGAAGAATTTCGGACAAGCTCTCTTGCACACTGATTACTTCACTCACCCCGCCAGCCTAGTGACGGGGTGACCGTTCTGAAAACCGTTGGGGGGTTGCTACTACAAAATATGTCGGATCCTGCATCGGGGTGTACGCACCCGCACTATGGTCCGCGTGGCACGCATGAACGTATCGGGACGCCACGCCAGCATGCGCCCGCGCACGAGGCCGAGGAACCCGGCGCCGCCATGCGGGGAGTTAAACGCCATGGGGCGGACGACGCCATGCGCCGTCCGCCCCATACGTTACCTATTTACTCCGCCGTAGCAGTCTGTTGCGCGGGTATTGCCTCAGGAGTGCTCCCTGAGCCCACCGAGATCTTCCGTGGTTTCGCCGTTTCGCTCACCGGAATCGTGATCGTGAGCACACCGTTGTCATAGGTGGCCGCGATCTTGTCCAGATCCAGGCCGTCACCCAGAGTGAGCTGGCGCACGTAGCTACCAAACTCACGCTCATTCACCATCCACTCAATGCCGTCCTGGCTCCGAGCCGTGCGCTCCGCACGGATGGTCAGCTGGTGGCCATCCACGCTCACATCGACACTTCCCGGATCAGCCCCCGGCAAGTCAGCGGATAGGACGTAATGGTCACCTTCCCGATACAGATCCATCGGCATCAGCCGTGGTGCCGTGGCGGGCTTGGTCAGTGAGCTGATGACACGATCGAGTTCACGAAAAGGATCAAACGTTGCAATCATGTGTTTTTTCCTTCCTCAACAGTCCCACAGGCTCCAGGCCCGTGGCGTTTCACTAAGAGTTAACGGCGGTATGAGCAAATTATTCCCAAAGTTGAGTCACCAAGGCTCATGTTTATCTCGCCCCCGCAATCGAACGTTAACGTGAACGCGGTATCGTATCCACCGATGACCACCGACTCGATTCACGCACTTCGGACCTTGCTCTCCGCCGCGAACACCATCGCCTTCTTCGGCGGCGCCGGGGTCTCCACGGAGTCCGGGATTCCAGACTTTCGGAGCGCGGACGGCCTGTACAGCAAGAGCTTCGGGTCCGTCAGTCCCGAGCAGATCCTGTCGCACAGCTTCTTCGTCAGCCATCCTGAGGAGTTCTACTCCTACTACCGCACCCACCTCATCCACCCGAAAGCTCGTCCGAACCCGGCGCACAGGACACTCGCACACTGGGAACGCATCGGCCTGCTCAGCGGAGTGGTGACTCAGAACATCGACGGGCTGCACACAGCAGCCGGGTCCCGTCGCGTCGCGGAACTGCACGGCAGCATCCACCGAAACCACTGCCAAGACTGCGGACAGGCCTACGGGCTGGATGTTGTATACCAGAGCAGGAATGTGCCGACCTGCCCAGGATGCGGGGGCGTGATCAAGCCCGATGTCGTGCTCTACGAAGAGCCCCTGCCAGACGAACCCCTCATCGACGCCGCCCAGTGGATAGCGCGAGCCGACACCCTCATCATCGCGGGCACCTCACTGAGCGTCTACCCAGCCGCCGGGTTGGTCAGCTGGTTCACCGGGAACACGCTCATCATCATCAACCGGGATATAACGCCCAGCGACGACGCCGCCAGTCTGGTTGTCCATGAACCCGTCGGGAAAGTCCTCGGCGCACTACGCGACCTCTGAAGCGGCCATCGCCCCCCTCCTGGGAGCGGTCCCGTGCCACCAGGAGGAGTCCGAACTCACTGCTCCGGCTCGTCCAGCGCATCCTCGGGAACAGCGACAGCACGCACAATCAACGTCGGAGCAGTCAGGTTATTCAGCACGCCATGACTGACTGACCCGAGAAGGAGCCGACCGACACCTTTCAGGCCGCGGTTACCCACCACCACGAGGCGGGCCTTCTTGCCGTAGTCCACCAACGCGGAAACCGGGCTTCCCTGCACTGCCACGCCAGAGATCTTCACCCCCGGGTGTTTGGCCGCAACCTCATCGACCGTCTCCTGCACGAACTCCTTCGCATCCGCCTCCACACGATCGAGGATCTCCGGGCTCCACACGTATTGCACGCTCGGAGACACCGGCAGGGACCACGCATACACGACGGTCAATTCATCCCCGCCAGACAGGGCCTCCGCGATCGCGCGATCCAGCGCCACCCCAGAGACCTTCTCCTGGTCCACTCCGACAACGACGCCCGAGCGCGCCGACACGTCGAACTCGGGAATAACGCACACCGGGACCGGAGACACCGCGGCCAGCTTGATGCCCTTGGTCCCCGCCAGCACACCCTGGAGTTTGCTGCCCTTGTGCGTGCCCACGACGAGAAGCTCCGCCTTCGCGGCATATTTCGCCAGTTCTCGCACCGGGAACCCGACGAGAATATGCCAGGTGAGGACAACCGAGGGGTACTTTCCGGCAACCTGAGACACCGCCCGGCGTAGCACGTCCTCGGCCGCATTGTGCGCTTCGTCCAGGAAAACCGGCTCGCGGGAGAACGCAGACATGTCGATGACGTAGACGAGATCGACTTCCGCGCCGACAAGAGCTGCACGCTCCACAGCCCACGCGACCGCCGCCTCACTAGGTCCGGAGCCGTCCACCCCCACGACGATTCTGCCTGTCATCGTTGACTTCAGTTCCTGTTCCATGGTGGCCCTCTTCTCCAGCCCGTGACCTATATGTCCAGGATATCGATGTCGCCGCACAACCGTAAGGCCCATAGGATGGCTTCGAAGCTCACCAGAGTCAACGCCACCTCGGAGGAGAGAAAGGCACCCGGTGACGGACCGTATGAAAACGCAGAAACGGGATACCGCGGTCCATGTTGTCATTCTCGGGCACGTATGCATTGACCACATCACCCGGGACGGCCATTCCACAACCGCACCCGGGTCCCCCGCCTACTTCATCGCTCGCACTCTGACGAACGCGCACGTCACCGTCATCGCGCCACACGGACACGATTTTGACGCACTCCCGCACCACCTGCAGTTCGCGACTCCCACACGAGGAGAGCACACGCTGTCCTTCGACAACACAATCCATGCGCACGAACGTACCCAGAGTGTGCACGAACTCGAGTCAGCCACGCCCCAGCCCCTCACCCGCCCAGAGCGGCGGGCCCTCGCGAATGCGGACATCGTGATCCTCACCCCCCTAGTCAATCGTCTGCCAGCTGACTACGTCACCACTGCCCTGAATGCGGCTCGCCCGGACACACTCGTGGCCCTGCTCCCGCAGGGGTACCTACGCCAGGTCGGCCCCGACGGTGCCGTAACCCAGACGTTGAGCACGCAGCTATTGCCGGTAGCCGCCGAATGCGCGCTGATCGTCTTTTCTGATGAAGACTCCCCGGACCCCGAGGTGCTCGCCTGGTGGCTCACCGAGCTCCCCCACCGGCCACGCGTGATCGTCACCTGCGCCGACCAGCCCGCCCTCGGCATAGAGGATCTGGAGACAATCACAGTTCCCACCCGACCGATACCACCCGAGCGCATCCAGTCGCCCGTCGGCGCCGGTGATGTCTTCGCCGCCCACTGTGCGCTCGCCATGCACGCAGGGGAGTCCTTCGACGAGGTGATTCGCGCCGGGCACGTCGCCGCCGCACAACACCTCATTCACGGATGAGCATATGTGCGGAGGACAAGCGGACACCCTGCCCGACATTGTGACGTAAACATCGCCCATCTCCACGCGCGCCCGCTACGCTCGAATCACGAGAGGCCCCGAAAGGACACAGATCATGAGCACGAGGAAAAAGGCCAAGAAAGCCGCGAAAAAAGCACTGGCAGAGGCAAAGAAGGCTCTGCGCAAGGCCCAGGCCGCCGTCAAGAAGGCCGGGTCCCGCTCGGCGCGGGCACGACTCGATGCGCTCGGCGCAGAAATTGCCGAATTCAGCGCGAAAGTCGCCGATGACGTCAAGGATGCTGGCAAGAAAGTGGAAGACACCGTCGATGCCGCCGTTCGGGAAGCGCAGACCGCCGAACCCGAGCCCGCCACGCCGATCGTCACCGCGGAGCCTCCGGCCCAGACCGAGACCGACTCCGCAGACACGGAGGGCGCTGTCGACCTCAGCACACAGACTGTCGCACAGCTGAAGGCCCTCGCCAAGGAGGCAGGCCTGTCCGGGTACTCCCGGCTCACCAAGGCCGAGCTCGTCGAGCTCCTCTCCACGCCGAAGGCGTAGCGACACGGCCCGAACGTCGTCCGGGTCAGTTCAGGAAACTGGTGGAAGCGGTTACGCGGATTCGAGGAAGCTCCCCGCCACCGCAGCCAACCCCGCAAGATCGGCACAGTGCACTAATTCACGCGCCGAGTGCATCGAGAGGACGCCCGCGCCCACATCCACCGTGCGCACCCCGAGACGCGTCGAGATGATCGGCCCGATGGTCGAGCCACACGGGACGTCGTTGTTCGACACGAAGCGCTGCACGGGCACCCCGGCGCGGGCTGCCGCGCGCATCCACAGCGCCTCCCCCCACCCGTCGGTGGTGTACCGCTGATTCGCATTCACCTTGATCAACGGGCCGCCACCGGGCACCGGGTGGATGCGCGGATCGTGACGCGCGCTGTAGTTGGGGTGCACCAGGTGCCCCACATCCATCGACACGAGCACCGAGGCGTCCCGCGAGCGCAGCAGCTCCTCCCTCCGAGCACCCAGGGATTCAGAGACACGGTCCCAGACGTCCTCGAGGAGAGATCCACCCGCCCCGGACCGCGAGTGCGACCCGACTTCCTCGTGATCGAAAGCGACGGCTGCCTGGATCACGTCCGCGGGCCCGGCGTTCACCAGTGCGCTTGCCGCGGCAAAGGTGGACACGAGGTTATCCAGCCGTGGCGAGGCCAGCAGGTCGTCGCCCACACCCAGGCGCTGGGGAGGCTGGGTGTCGACGGCGAAGATGTCACCGGCGACGACCTCCTCCGGGAGGATCCCCGCCGCATCCGCGAGTACGTCACGCAGGCCGACTTCGCTGCCCGCGGTGCCCACAATCGGTTGCAGGTGCGCCTCACGGTCCGGAGAGAAGCTGTCATTGACGGAACGGTCCAGGTGCACCGCGAGGTGGGGGACCCGGGCGACTGGACCCGAACGGCTGAGCAGGATGCGCCCGTCACCGGTCACCAGGCGACCCGCGAACTCGAGATCGCGGTCGAACCAGGACGACAGGATCGGACCTCCGTACACCTCGACCGGAATCTGCGCCCATCCCTCTGCATCACGCTGCCCAAATAGGTCCTTCACCCGTAAGGAGGGGGAGTCCGTGTGCGCGCCCAGGATGCGCCACGGCGTCACCGCAGTCGGCGCCGTCGGCATCACCCAGGCGATAACAGACCCATCGCGAACAACGACGTACTTGCCCCCGGGAACGCACTCCCAGGGCTCTGACTCCGCCAGGCGCGCAAAACCACGCTCGCCGAAGGCCGCAGCCAGTTGCTCGGCCGCGTGAAACGCGGTCGGCGCAGAGACGACGAAATCGCGAAACGCGTCGACATACGCATCCACCTCACTTGCCCGAGGAACCGTCACTGTCATCGTTCGCACTCCTTCCACCGGGCTCCATCCTAACGATGCCGGCCCTGTCCGCCCGGGCGCGAACCCGGGAACCGGGTGCGCCGACGCACCCCCTCCCAGCGTCGACGCATGCCGTGGAACAGGCACGGACTTTTTGTGCGCGGTGCAGCACACACACGACGGAGAAGTCCCCTATCGTTAGAAGCATGACTGCTTTGCGTCCGCTGGACAGCTACGACGGTTTCGTCTTCGACCTCGATGGAGTGCTCACCCCTACCGCGATTGTGCACGAGCACGCTTGGGGAGCGCTGTTCCGTGCCTATTTCACCGAGCACCATGTCACCCCCGAGTACACGGACGCGGACTACTACGCGCACCTGGACGGCCGACCCCGCTACGACGCGGTCGCCAGCCTGCTCGAGTCGCGGGGCATCCAACTACCCTGGGGGAGCCCGGAGGATGCCCCGGAGATGGACACCGTGTGCGGGCTGGGCAACCGCAAGAACGTTGTGTTCGCGGACACCCTGAAGCGAGATGGGGTCACCCCGTACCCGGGCTCGGTCGCGCTGCTGGACTGGCTGGGGGCACATGGGGTGCGCGTGGCGGTTGCATCCAGTTCGCGTAACGCGCGTCCCGTACTGGCGGCCGCAGGCCTGGACAACCGCTTCAGCACCGTGGTCGACGGCGTGGTGTCCGCACGCGAGCACCTGGCCGGGAAACCCGCCCCGGACATCTTCGTGCGAGCTGCACAGCTCGAGGGCATGGACCCGGCCCGCAGCGTCGTCGTCGAAGACGCCATCTCAGGCGTGGCCGCCGGCCACAACGGGGGCTTCACCGTCGTCGGCGTGGATCGTGGCGCGGGCGCCGAGGCGCTGAGCGCTGCCGGGGCAGATGTCGTCGTGTCCGACCTTGCGGAACTCCTGTCCTAAAAAACTCACCTGTCAGACGTGGAGGCGTCACCCTATGATCAATCGCCGTCAATATCCCGTGGACCCGTGGCGCCTGGTCGAGGCCGAGTACACCTCGGAGAACCTGGGCAAGTCCGAAACGTTCTTCTCCCTGAGTAACGGTTATCTGGGACTGCGCGGGAATAACTCCGAGGGGCGCGACAGCGTCGAACACGGCACATTCGTGAACGGGTTCCACGAGACCTGGCGGATCCACCATGCCGAAACCGCCTACGGTTTTGCAGAGATTGGCCAGACGATCATCAACGCACCCGACGCGAAGGTGATCCGCCTGTACGTGGACGATGAGCCGCTGTCCATGGAGAACGCGGACTTCCGCGAGTATGAGCGCAGTCTCGACTTCCGAGATGGCGTGCTGCGGCGCCACCTCATCTGGCAGACCCCCTCGGGCAAGCGCGTGCGCATCGACACCGAGCGCATTGTCTCCTTTACGGAGCGTCACCTGGCGGTGATGCGCTACCGCGTGGAGCTTCTCGACGCGGATGCCCCCGTCGCCCTGTCCTGTCAGGTCATCAACCGTCAGGATGGCCACGACGAGTACGGCCGCCAGCGCGGCGGCGCCGCATTCGATCCGCGCAAAGCCGAGACCATATCCGGACGCGTACTCGACCCGGGCGAGTATTGGCAGCTCGGCTCGCGTAGCGTGCTGAGCTATCGCGCCCACGATTCGGGCATGACCCTCGCCGTCGCCGTCGATCACGTCATCGACACCGAGTGCGAATACACCGAGCACACCCTGATCGAGCCGGACATCGCCAAGAACGTGTTCCGCGTTCAGGGCCGGCGCGGAGTGCCCATCACGATCACCAAGACGATCGCCTACCACACCTCACGGGGAGTCCCCACGCGCGAGCTGATCGACCGTTGCCGACGCACCCTGGACCGCATCGCGGCCGAAGGCGTCGATGTGCAGCTGCAGCGCCAACGGTGCTGGCTGGACGAGTTCTGGACGCGCTCCGATGTCATCGTAGAGGGCCACCCCGACGTGCAGCAGGCGGTGCGCTGGAACCTCTTCCAGCTCATCCAGGCCTCCGCCCGCGCCGACGGCCTGGGGATCCCGGCGAAGGGTCTCACCGGCAGCGGGTACAGCGGGCACTACTTCTGGGACACCGAGATCTATGTCCTCCCCTTCCTGACGTACACGAACCCGCTGTTTGCGCGAAACGCCCTGACCATGCGCTACCGGATGCTACCGAACGCCCGCCAGCGCGCGCTGGAGCTGAACGAACACGGCGCTCTGTTCCCGTGGCGCACTATCAACGGCCTGGAGGCCTCCGCCTACTACGCGGCAGGGACGGCGCAGTACCACATCGACGCCGACGTCACCTATGCAATCGCCAAGTATGTCTCTGCGACCGGTGACTTCGACTTCCTCGCCCGGCAGGGTGCCGAGATCGTAGTCGAGACCGCCCGCATGTGGGTCACCCTCGGTTTCTGGCGCGACGATGATACCTTCCACATCCATGGGGTGACCGGCCCCGACGAATACACCGCCGTCGTGAACGACAACCTGTTTACGAATGTGATGGCCCGGTTCAACCTGCGCTACGCGGCCACGATCATGCGCCAGCTGGAACGCGAACTCCCCGAGGAGTTTGCGGCCCTGGCCGACCGTCTGCGCGTCAGTGGCGAGGAAATCACTGGGTGGGACACCGTTGCCGACGCGATTGCCGTCCCCTTCAACGACAACCTCGGGATCCACCCTCAGGACGCCCACTTCCTGGAGCGGGAGGTGTGGGATCTCCCGCACACCCCCAGCGATCAGCGTCCGCTTCTGCTGCACTTCCACCCGTTGGTGATCTACCGTTTCCAGGTCCTCAAGCAAACCGATATCGTGCTGGCGCTGTTCTTGCTCGGCGACGAGTTTGCCGCGGACCAGAAGAAGGCGGACTTCGACTACTACGACCCGCTGACGACGGGAGACTCCACGCTATCCTCGGTGGTGCAGTGCATCATGGCAGCCGAGGTCGGCTACCAGGGTCTCGCCCTGGAGTACTTCAATCACTCACTGTACGTGGACCTGGCAGACCTGCATCACAACAGTTCGGACGGCGTGCACGTGGCGTCCACGGGCGGGGTGTGGAGCGCCCTTGTCTGCGGCTTCGGCGGGATGCGCGATTACAAGGGCCAGCTCTCGTTCGACCCGCGCCTGCCGCTGACCTGGCCCCGACTGACGTTCCACCTGACCTGGCATTGCATGCCTCTGACCGTATCCGTCACGCGGGAGGACCTCACCGTCACGGCTGCCGAGTCTGACGCGCCAGACGTCGAATTCAGTGTGCGGGGGGTGGCCTACCGGCTCGCATCCGGCCAGAGCGTGACCGTGCCGTTGGACGGCCAGGGGCCAAGCCTCCCCGGCAAACCGACGCTCCGGGCACTGCGCGGGAACAGACGAGACGATGGCACCCTCATCACGGCGTCTGTCCCCACGATCACGGCAGAGATCCCGATCATCTCCGAGAACGACCTACCGTAGGGTTCGTCCCGTCACCTCGCCCGCACGAGTTCTCGCAGCTCTCGTGCATGGCGGACTCGGGCCCGTCCCGGGGTGCGCCCCGGCGTCACACGCGTCGGGGCGAGCGCCGACTGTCCAGCTCCGCCCGCCACTGCTGCCAGGATTCTGCGAACCCCGGGTGCAGGGGACGCTGCGTCACCTCGTCCGCAGCAACCCATTCGAGGGCAACACTCTCCGCATCGGTGCAGCGCGCCTCAACCGGCGCCAGAGCGACGCCGAAGACGGTGGTGTAGGACCAGAAACCGAGATCGAGCGTGCGTTGGTCGAGAATCTGCACCTGGGAGCTGGGAACCCCGGCCTCCTCATGAGCCTCGCGCAGGGCGCCCGCCGCGGCATCCTCCCCCTCGTGCAGAGCACCGCCGGGAATTCCCCACGTCCCGCCGAAGTGGCTCCACCCGACACGCAACTGGAGGAGCACCCGCTCGAAACCAGCATCCGCCAGCAGCAACCCGGCTGCGCCGAATCGTCCCCAGAACCGACGCCCGTCAGGAGCGATCACCCAGTCATCCCCCGGGTCCCGCCTGAGGCGGCCCTTCCCCGCCGAGACCATCGCTATCGGCGCGATCGGCGAGCGGGACGAATGCCGACGAACTTCGCCGGGTAGTCACGCTCAGGCGCACCCACGTACACCTGCTGGGGGCGCAGGATCTTCATATCCGGTTCCTCAACAAGCTCCCGCCAGTGCGCGATCCACCCCGGCAAGCGTCCGAGAGCGAACAGCACGGTGAACATATTCGTCGGGAACCCCATCGCCTTGTAGATCACGCCCGTGTAGAAGTCCACATTCGGGTACAGGCGGCGCTGGATGAAGTAGTCGTCCGCCAGCGCGATAGCCTCAAGCTCTCCGGCGATGTCCAGGAGGTCGTCCTGAACTCCGAGGGCCTCCAGCACGTCGTGCGCCGATTCCTTCACGAGCCGCGCCCGCGGGTCGTAGTTCTTGTACACCCGGTGGCCAAATCCCATCAGCCGGACGCCCTCTTCGCGGTTCTTCACCCGATCGACGAAGTCTTGCACCCCCGTACCCGAGTCGCGAATGCTTTCAAGCATTTCGAGCACCGCCTCGTTGGCACCGCCATGCCGCGGGCCACTCAGCGCAGCCACCCCGGCGATGATCGACATGATGAGGTCGGCATGCGTGGAACCGACGTTACGCACCGTTGAGGTGGATGCGTTCTGCTCGTGGTCCTCATGCAGGATGAGCAAACGCTCCAACGACTTACTCAGCACTGGCTCCAGCAGGTACTCACCGGCCATGTCCGCGAACATCATGGTGAGGAAATTCTCGATGTACCCCAGGTCCCGATTCGGGTAAATGAACGCCTGACCCACACTGTGCTTGTACACCGCAGCGATGATCGTGGGCAGCTGGGCGATCAAGCGTATCGTCACCTCGTCCACCTGGTTGGCGTCCAGCGGGTCGAGAACGTCCTCGTTATAGGCGGAGAGCACAGCCAGGGATGCGGACAGCGCCGTCATCGGGTGGATGGACAGCGGCAGGGACTCGATGTACCGCAGTACCCCCTCATGCACGAGGTACTTGCTGCGGATTCGGGTATCGAACTTTTCCAGTTCGGCCTCCGTGGGAAGCTCCCCATAAATGAGCAGCCACGCCACCTCCAGGAAGGTGGAACTGGCCGCCAGCTGGTCGATCGGATAGCCACGATAGCGCAGGACGCCCTTCACCCCGTCAATGTAGGTAATCGCCGACTTCGTGGCGGCTGTGTTCATGAAGCCCGGATCGAGGATGTTCCGACCCGTCTGCTTGTTGAGCGACGAAATCGCGATCGCGCCCGGCCCCTCGGTGGCATCCACCAGGGGGAACTCGACCTCGTTATCCGGCAGGTCGAGAACGGCCTTCGGAACATTCTCCGGGATGACCGGAATAGGAGTTGTGTCGAGAATCGGTGCTCCTGTGTGCTCGGGCATACTCGCTGACCACCCTCCATCAAGGCTGTGACAGGTTTAGGTCACCATCCTACGCACTTCGGCGGAACAGTGCCTAGTCAGCGCCCAGGCGCCTGGCCGCCTCCTGCACCGACGCGTCAGTGGCCGTCAGGGAGATCCGCACATATCGCGCCGCGTCCGGGCCGTAAAAGTGCCCGGGAGACACGAGGATGCCATGACCGGCGAACCAGTCCACACCATCCCAGGCATCCGCGCCATCCGTGCACCACAGGTAGAGCCCCGCGCTGCTACCCTCCACACGAAAACGGGTGCTCTCCAGGGCGGCCAGGAGAATCTCGCGACGACGCCCGTAGCGGGCTTTTTGTTCCCGAACATGCTCATCATCGCCGAGCGCCGCGATCATGGCGGACTGCACCGGTGCGTTCACCGCGAGCCCTGCCGTCTTGCGCACATTCACCAGCCCAGCGACGACGCGCGCATCCCCGGCGACGAACCCAGCGCGATACCCCGCCATATTGGACTGCTTGCTCAGCGAATAGCACGCGAGCACGCCGGTGAAGTCCCCGCCGACGACCCGGGGGTCCAGGATGCTCGGGATGCGCTCGCTGCGCCACCTGCCTTCCCAGCCCAGCTCGGCGTAGCATTCGTCCTGCACAATCAGTGCACCGATCTGACGGGCCCGCGCCACAGCCGCGCGCAGATAGCCGACGTCGTTGACGACGCCGTCGGGATTCCCCGGGGAGTTCAGCCAGATCAACGAGGCAGACTCCGGCCACTGCTGAGGATCGGTGCTGGCGAACATGCGGGCCCCCACCAACCCGCCTCCCTCGCCGTAGTTCGGGTAGTGCACCCGGGGTTCGACAATCACATCATCCGGCCCAAGCCCGAGCCAGAACGGCAGCAGGGAGATAAACTCCTTCGATCCGTTCGTGGGCACCACATTCGCCTCGGTGAGATCCACGCCGCGGCGACGCTGATACCAGCCCACGATCGCGTCCCGCAGCTGGGGGCGAGCTGCCGCAGAGGGGTAACCCGGCGCGTTCGCACCCGCAGCCAATGCCGTGCGAACGATCTCTGGCACGGGGTCCACCGGGGAGCCGACAGACAGATCAACGAGACCGCCCGGGTACGCGCTGGCGCGCTCCCGTGCCGGAGCGAGCTGACCCCAGATGTACGCCGGGGTCTGCTCGATGAGGTTGCGTCGGGAGGGCATCACTCAGCGCCCGCCTGTGGCGGCAGCGCCGCGATGTACGGGTGGTCGTAGCCCTGGGGGCCGACCTTCGACGCTCCCCCGGGAGACCCCAGTTCGCTGAAGAACTCGACGTTCACGTTGTAGTACTGGCTCCACTCCTCCGGAAGGTCATCCTCGTAGTAGATCGCCTCGACGGGGCAGACGGGCTCGCATGCGCCGCAGTCCACGCACTCGTCGGGGTGAATGTACAGGGTCCGCTCCCCCTCGTAAATGCAATCCACCGGACATTCATCGACGCATGCCCGATCCTTGACATCAACACAGGGCAAGGCAATGACATAGGTCACGGTAATCCTCCGAAATGAGAAACAGCTCGTCCCATTATCCCCCGTACGGACGAATAGTCGCGTCCGCACCACGCGGCCAGAGAGCTACCATTGCCGAAATACCGGTCGCTGCGACGATCCACACCATGCCCGACACATTGTCCACAGCGGTCACCACGGAGTCGACCAGGACGACGTTGCTGGCCGGGAAGAGGACTGATCCTCCCGGACCGGTCGACACGAGGACGGCGATCGCAACGATCACGCCCACCGCGAGCCCGCCCACGGGCAGGGAGGTGACGAACCAGCGCCGCACCGCCACAAGTGCCGAGGCAATAGCCACCAGAGTGAGGGGGAATCCGACCGGTAGATCAGCAACCGTGGCCCGGTGCCCGACAGCTGCAATCGCCCCCAGTGCAACACCGGCGAACAGCCAGCCAGCGAAGGCGGGGACATCGTGACGCCAGCGCCGAGGGCGTCCCAGCACGGCACCTGTGCGCGCATTCACCATCGCCCCATCATCACGGGTGGCCACCTCATCCCAGCCCTCCACGAAATCGGGCAGGGGGTGATCCGTGCTGCGCGTCAGGGTGCCCTGAACCAGACGGAATGCTTCGGGGGTGTCGATCAGCTGGCCGCGGCCGTCCGAGTGTCCCAGTTGACCGTCGCGCAGGCGGAACTGAGTTTCGTAGGCGGCCAGCGCGCGTTTCTTCGCGGAAACGGCCTCGGGGTCATCCCGGATCACCGCGTCGACCCACCGATCCGGCACCGTCGTCTGCGGTCCGCGCGGCAGAGGGTGAAACCACCCTGCCCGGGCCACAGCTGCAGCTTCGTCCCGCGCGACCCGGGCAGGCCGGACCGAGCCGAACACCGCGAGCGGTCGCTCGGCAGCGGGCAACTGATTCACGGCACGCAACACCGCCTGGTGGATGCGCCGATGGTCGGGATGACCGTACCCTCCGGTACTGTTCTCCGTCACCACCACATCGGGAGCCCAGCTGGTCACGACCGCGGCGATATCCGCAGCCACCTCCTCCACCGGTGCCGCGCACAAGCTATCCGGGTCGAGAACAGCGGGCGCCACCGGGTGCGTGCCATTCCACTCCATCCCGCTGTCGCGGTACCGACGCAGTTCCAGCCCGGCGGCACGAGCGCCGCGACCGCCCAGGTACAGCTGCCGAGCACCACCGAGTTCCGTGAGTGCCCGGCGAAGTTCCTGGTCACGATACGCGGCCAGCGCTGTCGGATCCTCCCGCAGGTGGGCGAGACGGTCGGGGATGACCTCCCCGTGTTCCCCGCGGGTCGCCGTGAGCACGAGGACATCGTCCCCGCGCGCAATCAGGTGAGCAATCGTCGCACCGGCGTTGAGCGTCTCATCATCGGGATGCGCGAACACGAAGAGCACGCGTTTCGATTCACCGGTTTGCTCCACGATCTCCCTCTCTGCCCAAATACTCCCGCACCTCAGATTAATGCGTTGTGTTGTGCCATCGCTGTGCACACACCTGTGCATTCCACACAAGCACATTGTCCAGGAGACGGATTTTTCGTAGACATCTCTGAGCAGACGCACTAATATCGCCAACGTCTTAGGTAAGCCTTACCTGCATAACTTCCGTCTCACGGTCAGGAGGACCCCGTGTTTCTGGCAAACTACCTCATCGGGTTGCGCGAGGGTCTTGAAGCTGCCCTGATCGTGGGAATCATCGTCGCCTTCCTCACCAAGGCAGGGCGGCGAGACGCGCTACCAACCATGTGGGTCGGGATCGGGGCGGTCGTCGCTGCCGCGGTCACGCTGGGGGCCATCCTCACCTTCGGACCTTACGGGTTGAGCTTCCAGGCACAGGAGATCATCGGCGGGACGCTCTCCCTGCTCGCGGTGGGACTGGTCACCTGGATGATCTTCTGGATGGCCGCCACATCACGCCACCTGAAGTCCGATCTGGAACAGAAACTATCCGCGACGCTACACGGCGGGAGTCGAGGAGTCGTACTCATCGCGGTTGTGGCGGTGGCACGCGAGGGCCTCGAAACCACGCTGTTCGTGTGGGGAACCATCCACAGCACCAGCACCGCCGCGACCGCGGCAACCGGCGCGATCCTCGGCATCGTCACCGCCATTGTGCTGGGGTGGCTCATCTACCGAGGCATCGTCCTCATCAATCTCTCCCGCTTCTTCTTCTGGACCGGTCTCCTGCTCATCGTCGTGGCAGCGGGCATCCTCGGATATGGGATCGGGGACCTCCAAGAGGCAGGCTTCTTGCCCACCGCCGTCGCCTACGAACTCGGCGCATGGTTGCCCCATACCGGGGTCGTCGGTAGCTTGCTCTTCGGCATGTTCAACTACATCCCGAACCCCAGCTGGCTTCAGGTAGTCGGATGGTGGATCTACATCGCGATCGCGGTCCCCGCCTACCTATATGTCTCCCTGCGCCGGACGCCCGGACAGAGCCCGACGTCCGGGCAGGATGCGTCAGATGCCGCACAGCCGGGTACAGCAGCTCCGACAGACGCAGCGGTTCCCACTCCCTGAAACTCCCCTCCCCAAGACCTGCAGCACAGAAACACACCCTAGGAAAGGCAATCCATGCCCAGAATCGGCACAACCCTCGCACTCGTTCCCGCAGTTGCGCTCCTGCTCAGCGGATGCGTGCCCAACACCACGACAGCCTCGGATGGCGCCGCCGCCATCGACGTCGCCATCGATGACACCAGCTGCGTCGTCTCCGCGACCACCGCCACGAGCGGGACCGTCACGTTCACCCTGACAAACTCCGGCACCGACGTCAATGAATTCGAGATCCTCGCCGAAGATCAGCTGCGCATCGTGGGAGAAAAAGAGAACATCACCCCCGGGCAAACCGCCACCCTGGTCCAGCAGCTGCAACCGGGCACCTACTATACGGCGTGCAAGTTCCAGCTCGTGGGCGACCCGATCGGGCTCACCGAGTTCACCGTCACCGGCGACACCATCGCGGAGGCCGACAACCAGGAAGCCCTCGACGAGGCCGCCATGCTCTACCTCTCCTACGTCCAGTCCCAGGTATCTGAACTCGTCGACGCCACCACAGCGTTCGTGGACGCGTACATCGCAGGAGAAGACGACACCGCACGGTCCCTGTACTCTGCGACGCGTGTCTACTACGAGCGCATCGAGCCCACAGCGGAACAGTTCGGTGATCTCGATCCCAAGATCGACTACCGCAAGCCCGGCGCCGACGCGGAGGGTCTCGAGTGGACCGGATTCCACCGGATCGAAGCCGACCTGTGGCTGGAACAGGCGCATGAGAACTACCCGAACGCTGATATCACCGCGTTGACAACCGACGAGCGCACCGAGGTCGGCAATCAGCTCCTCGCCGACATCACCGAGCTCTCCGACAAGGTGAACGCAGCGGACTTCAGCCTGACAATCACCGACATCACGAATGGCGCCATCGGGCTACTCGACGAGGTCGCCGCGCCCGATGGGAAGCTCTCGGGAGAAGAGGACGAGTTCTCCCACACGGACCTGTCCGACTTCTACGCGAACGTGGAGGGGTCCAAGGTCGCCTACGGAACAGTACGGGACATCGCACTCTCCAAGGGCGACGAAGGCGAAGAACTCGTCACAGAATTGGACGAGCAGTTCGATGCCATGCTGACCATGCTCAGCGAGTACGGTTCCTACGAGGACGGATTCGTCTCCTACGACACGGTCAGCCAGGATGAGCGCAACGCGCTCGGCGCCCAGCTGAATGCCCTGAGCGAGCCGCTGTCCACCCTCGCGCACGTCGTGCTGGAACTGCCCGCCGCAGAATGAGGAGGAGGAGCACCGGTGCATGACACGGAGCACGATCAGGACGACCGGACGGATCCAGACCCCCTTGGCGGGTCCGCGTCCGAAGACTCGCCCCGCACCGACGAGCCCCCTCGGCGGGGCCTTTCCCGCCGAGGGCTGCTCGGGCTCTTCGGGGCCGGGGCGGGCGGGATAGCACTCGGAGCGGGCGGAGCACTAGCTACAACAGCGTTCACCGCGGGTGGATCGTCGAGTTCAGACACGTATGACTTCCACGGCGAGCACCAATCCGGAATCGTGACGCCCGCGCAGGACCGCCTCCACTTCGCCGCCTATACGATGACATCCTCGGCCACGCGTACGGATCTCATCGAACTGCTCCAGGACTGGAGTTTTGCGGCCAATCGTCTCATGCAGGGGCTCGAGGTCAGCGAGACCGGTGCCTTCGGAGCTCCCCTGATGCCGCCCGACGACACCGGTGAAGCCGTGGGACTGCCCGCCAGCAGTCTCACCCTCACCTTCGGCTTCGGCCCATCCCTGTTCCAGGATGCGGAGGGCAACGACCGATTCGGGATCGCATCCCGCAAACCCGCCGACCTCGAAGACCTCCCGGGGTTCCGCGGGGACCTGATAGACGAGGCGATCTCCGGAGGCGACCTGTGCATCCAGGCGTGCGCCGATGACCCCCAGGTCGCCGTGCACGCCATCCGCAACCTCACCCGCATCGCCTTCGGGCGCGCGCAGATTCGCTGGAGCCAGCTCGGTTTCGGACGCACCTCGTCCACCTCTCAGAGCCAGGACACGCCGCGAAATCTCTTCGGGTTCAAAGACGGAACCGCGAACCTCAAGTCGGAGGACACCGCCGCGGTGAATGAGCACGTCTGGGTGTCCGGTTCAGACCAGTCCTGGATAAACGGCGGGTCCTACCTCGTGGCCCGAAAGATTCGTATGACCCTCGAAACGTGGGACAGGGCGAGTCTGAACGAACAGGAAACCATCACGGGGCGTGATAAGAAAGAGGGGGCTCCCCTCAGCGGTGGCACCGAGTTCACCGACCCCGACTTCGCGAGCACCGGGAGCGACGGATCCCCGCTCATCCCCCACGATTCGCACGTGTACCTAGCCAACCCGGAGCAGAACAGCGGAGCGCGCATGCTCCGGCGCGGCTACAACTACGTGGACGGGACCACCGAACTCGGACAGCTCGACGCCGGGCTGTTCTTCATCTGCTTCCAATCAACCCCACAAACCTTCATCAACGTGCAGAACAGACTGGCCCAGAACGACGCGATGAACGAATACATTCGCCACATTTCATCCGCCGTGTTCGCCGTCCCTCCCGGAGTCACCACGAGTGACGGGTACATCGGCCAGGGGTTGTTTTCCTGATTTTCACTCGGTCTCCGGGATCGTCTGTGCCAGGTACTGATGGAACGCCGTAAACTCTCGGATTCGCGCATGGAGGCAAAAATAAAAGTGGGCGTGACCGCGTCATGCGCGGTCACGCCCTCGTTGTCGGGGCTTCCACCGTCGTGGTCCGCCCCGTAACAACCTAGTTCTTGCGGACTCGAGCGGCCGCCTTGCGGCGCTCGTTCTGGTCGAGAATCACCTTGCGGATACGGATCGCCTCCGGGGTGACCTCTACGCACTCGTCTTCTCGGGCGAACTCCAGCGATTCCTCCAGGGAGAGCCGCTTCGGCGGCGTGAGCCGCTCCAGCTCATCACCGGTGGAGGAACGCATATTCGTGAGCTTCTTTTCTCGCGTGATGTTCACATCCATGTCCTCGTTACGGGAGTTCTCCCCCACGACCATCCCCTCGTACACCTCCTGGGTGGGCTCCACGAACAAGGTGGCACGCTCCTGCAGACCGATAATCGCGTACGCGGTGACCACACCGGTGCGATCGGCCACCAGCGAGCCGGTCGTGCGCGTTTGGATCTCCCCGGCCCACGGCTCGTAGCCTTCAGCGATCGAGCTGGCGATTCCGGTGCCCTTCGTCTCCGTCATGAACTGCGTGCGGAACCCGATCAGCCCGCGAGCAGGAACCACGAATTCCATGCGCACCCATCCGGTACCGTGATTCGACATGTTCTCCATACGGCCCTTGCGCGCCGCGAGCAGCTGCGTGACCGCACCGAGATACTCCTCCGGCACGTCAATCGTCTGGCGCTCCACCGGCTCGAACACCTTGCCGTCAACGAGTTTGGTCACTACCTGGGGCTTGCCCACGGTCAGCTCATACCCCTCTCGGCGCATCTCCTCGACGAGGATGGCCAGAGCGAGCTCACCGCGACCCTGAACCTCCCAGGTGTCGGGGCGCTCCGTGGGAAGAACCTTGATCGACACATTGCCGATGAGTTCGCGCTCGAGGCGGTCCTTCACCAGTCGCGCCGTCACCTTCGCTCCCTTGACACGACCAGCCATGGGCGAGGTGTTAATGCCCACCGTCATCGAGATCGCGGGGTCATCCACCGTGATCGGCGGAAGCGGCCGCGGGTCCTCCGGATCAGTGATCGTCTCACCAATCATGATGTCCGGGATGCCCGCCACAGCGACGATCTCGCCGGGTCCGGCAGACTCTCCCGGGACGCGGGAGAGCGCCTGGGTCTTCAGCAGTTCGGTGATCTTCACCGTCTCGCTGGAACCGTCGTTGCGGATCAGCGCCACCTGCTGGCCCTTGTGCAACGTCCCGTTGAAGATCCGGACCAGACCGAGCCTGCCCAGGAAGTTGGACGCGTCCAGGTTCGTCACATGCGCCTGCAGAGGGAACTCGTCATCGTATTCCGGCGCGGGGATGTGCTTGACGATCGCCTCGAACAACGGTTCCAGGTCGTCGTTGTCCGGCAGCGACCCGTCGGCTGGCTGGTTCCAGCTCGCCATCCCGGCACGCCCGGAGGCGTAGATGATCGGGACGTCGAGAATCGAGTCCACATCCATATCGGGCACCTCGTCTGCGAGGTCACCGGCCAGGCCCAGCAGGAGGTCCTGGGTTTCCGAGACGACCTCCGAGATGCGCGCATCCGGCCTGTCCGTCTTGTTGACCACGAGGATCACCGGGAGCTTCGCCGCGAGGGCTTTGCGCAGCACGAAGCGTGTCTGGGGCAAGGGCCCCTCAGACGCATCGACGAGCAGCACCACACCGTCGACCATGGATAGTCCGCGCTCTACCTCTCCGCCGAAGTCGGCGTGGCCAGGCGTGTCGATGACGTTGATCGTCAGCTTGTTTCCGTCGGTGGCCGGGCCACTGTAGAAGATCGTGGTGTTCTTCGCCAGGATCGTGATGCCCTTTTCGCGTTCCAGAGCATTCGAGTCCATGACCCTGTCCTCGACCTGCGCGTGCGCGTCGAAGGAGTGCGTCTGCTTCAGCATCGCATCCACCAGAGTGGTTTTGCCGTGATCGACGTGGGCGACGATGGCGACATTACGCAGGTCTTCACGACGCGCAAGAGACATAGAAATTACCTCGGAAATCAGAAGGGACGGTGGCGAACGCCACCCGGCAATTGTACGCCATCACCGGGCCAGCTGTCAGGCCACCAGCCAGAACACTCCGGCAACGGCGGCCAGCGCGACCCCAGCACCGGACAGGAGAAGCCGCGAGTCCCACCCCACGGTGGGTTCGGCGTCCCCGACGGCGGGGACACGCCGACGCTCCAGTTCCTCCGCGAACTCCAACACCCGGGGTCCTCTCCCTGGCTCCTGCCGAACCATGCTGCCCCGGGTGGGCCGAATCCGGTCAGGCGCACCCCGGAGGATCACCCGGCGCCCCGTGACCAGCCTCGCCTCAATGCGGTAGTTCACCCGGATTTCCGCGATGCTTCGCCAGGGAAGGTGCCATACACGTAGACCATTGTGAACGTCAATTCCCTCATCACAGACCACGACCCGAGGGCTGAGGAAAACGACCCACCCGATCCACACGGCAGCGCTCAGGACGAGAACCCATGCACAGCCAGACCAGCCCTCGCGGATAACCGCGTCCACGGCGAAGACCCCACACAGGGCGAAGATGATCACCACGGCGAGGACATTCCGCCACGACCGGTACACTCGCGGTTCGGTCACGCCAGGATCTTCGCCCCGGGAATCGCATCGAGCAGTCGACGCGTGTATTCCTGCTGGGGATGCTCGAACACCTCGTCTGTGGCAGCGGCCTCAACGATCCGCCCCTTCTCCATCACGCAGACGTTGTCCGCGATGAGCCGGACCACCGCCAGGTCGTGGGTGATGAACAGGTAGGTGAGCCCGAGCTCAGCCTGCAGGTTGGCCAGGAGGGTAAGGATTTGACCCTGAACGAGCACGTCCAGTGCTGAGACCGCCTCATCCAGCACGAGCACCTCGGGCCGCAACGCCAGAGCGCGCGCAATCGCCACCCGCTGACGCTGACCACCGGAGAGCTCATTCGGGTAGCGGTACCGGATCTCCCGGGGCAGGGAGACCTGGTCGAGAAGTTCGAGAACTCGTGCCTTCCGCTCGGCTGGGGTCCCCACCGAGTGAATCTGCAACGGCTCCTCAATGGTGGAGCCGATATTGTACTGAGGGTCCAGGGAACCGTACGGGTCCTGGAAGACGGGCTGGACGCGGCGGCGGAATGTGAACAGCTCCGACTTGCTCAACCGCGACACATCTTTGCCATCGAAGTGGATGCTCCCAGAGGTGAGCGTCTCCAGGTGCAGGAGCATCTTCGCCACGGTCGACTTACCAGATCCCGACTCTCCCACAATCGCCGTCGTCGTCCCGCGGGGCACCGAGAAGGTGACATCGTCGACGGCCCGCAGCTGGGTCGATCGGAACCCGCCTTGGCGAATGCGGTAGATCTTCGTCACATTACTGAGTTCGATCAGTCCCGTCGGAGACGCCTGCTCTCCAGGGGCGTCCGTTCCCGATGCTGGTGGTACTTCGGGAGCCACCTGGGTGGACTGGATCCGACGCGATGCCAGGCTGGGTGCGGCGGCCACGAGCCGCTGCGTGTAGGGGTGCTGAGGATTGGTCAAGATCTCCCGCGACGGGCCCGACTCCACGATATTGCCCCGATACATGACGATGAGCTTGCTGGCACGCTCGGCAGCCAACCCCAAGTCGTGTGTGATGAAGAGGACGGAGGTCCCGTAATCCCGGGTCAGCGTCGCCAGGTGATCCAGAATCGTGCGCTGGACGGTGACGTCGAGCGCGCTCGTCGGCTCGTCGGCGATCAGCAGCTGGGGACGCGCAGACAGCCCCATTCCGATGAGGACGCGCTGGCGCATCCCGCCTGAGAACTGGTGCGGGTACTGATGCAACCGCTCGGCAGCATCAGACAAACCCGCGTTCTGCAAGACTTCGATCGTCTTCTGGGTTGCGGCGCGGCCACGCAGGTCGCTGTTCGCTGTGATTGCCTCGCGCACCTGAAAGCCAATTGACCACACCGGGTTGAGGTTGGACATCGGATCCTGCGGTACGTATCCAATATCGCGACCGCGAATATGCTGCATCTGCTTGTCATCGAGGGTGGTCAGATCCTGACCGTTGAAAAGAACGTGGCCGCCGGTGATCTCCCCCGAGCGCGGCAGCAACCGAATGATTCCCTGGACCGCGGTCGACTTCCCCGACCCCGACTCGCCAACGATCGCCAGAGTCTCCCCCGCGCCCAGATCGAAGTCCACACCGTGGAGTGCCTCGACGATGCCGTCTTGCGTCTTGAACCCGACGCGCAGGCCGCGCACGCTCAGCAGCGGGGTGTGTGTGCTCTCGCTCATCGACGTGCCCTCTCTTCCGGATCCAGCGCATCTCGGACAACATCCCCGAGTAGCAAGAACGCGAGTACCGTCACAGACAACGCCGCTGAGGGGTACAGCAACACCTGCGGGTCTGTGATCATGGACGTCCGGGCGGCCTGGATGTCATTACCCCAGGACATCGTGCTCGGCGGCAGGCCGATACCCAGGAACGACAATGTCGCCTCCGCCACAATGAATGTGCCCAGCGACACCGTGGCAATCACGATGATCGGCGGGAGCGCATTGGGAAGCACGTGACGCATGAGGGTGCGCATCCTGCTCAGCCCCAGGGAGTTGGCGGCCATGACGTAATCGGAACGACTTGCGCCGAGAACCGCACCTCGAGCGATGCGTGTGACCTGCGGCCAGGCGAACAGCGCCAACGCAATGGACACGCTGAACACATTTCGCGTCGGAAGCACTGTCATCAGCACGATTGCTCCGAGCACCGTGGGAATCGCGTAAAAGATGTCACCCAACCGCGAGATGATGGCATCGACCCACCCTCCGAAGTATCCGGCGAACGCCCCGAGGATTGTCCCCACAACGGTCACGAGAAGAGTGGTGAGCAGCCCGACGGTGAGGGATGCGCGCGTTCCATAGATCGTCCGGGCGTAAATATCGCAGCCCTGACGGTCAAAACCAAACGGGTGGCCCGACTCTGGCCCGGCCAAGCTCTTAGCCAAATCGCAGCCAAGCGTGGGGGACACACTCGTGAACACCCCGGGGAACAGCGCGACGAAGATGATGAACACGATCATGATCGCGGAAATCCAGAACATGACGCGCTTGCGCAGCGAATTCCACGCGTCCGTCCACGCATTGCGAACTTTACTGTCTACGGCGACGTCATCAGCATGGACGATGGGCTCATCGCGATCGAAGGGGGCAACGTAGTGCTGGTTAGTC
>DGEZ01000072.1:0-4338 GCA_002391425.1 Micrococcales bacterium UBA3913
AGGATCGCGCCCGTGCTGAACCACCAGAGCAGGATGGTGACCACAGCAGGAAGCGCGATCTCGAGCATTGCCGCCCTCCCTCACCAGGCCGGAGCGAGGCGCACCTGCCGGGGCAGGTCGTTCGGCACCACCGGCAGGGTGTAGAGACGGGCGAAGGTGGCCGCCCCGCGCAGGCCCAGCCACAGCCGCTGGACCCTGCCGACCAGGCCGCCGCGCGCCTTGGCCGCCTCGGTCGCCTGCACGATCGCCAGCAGCCGGTCCAGCCCCTTCCTGAAGGCGGGATGGTCGATGTCGAGCGTGAACGGGAAGACCTGCCTCGAGATTTCCGACGTGATCCGGAACACCCGGTAGTCATAGTCGGTCGGGTCGATGCCCAGCGCCTTGTGGAAGGCCGGCCGCATGTGGTCGCGCACATACATGGTCGCATAGACCGCCAGGAGGAAGAAGCGGATATGGCGATCGGCTGGGCGAGCCTTGACACGATCCTGGATGCGATTCTGGCCTCCCGCGTGAGCAATCCGAGCCTGCTGACCGGGGTTCTCGGTTACGCAGCCTGGCTGGAGCGACACAGGCCGTGACCTCCCCAGTCGGGTCCGGGGTGGGGGATGTGCCCGCGCAGATCGACGCGTACCTGAACTACCTGCGCGCCGAGCGGGGACTGGCCGCCAACTCCGTGAACGCGTACCGCAGGGATCTGCGCGAATTCGCCGACTACCTCAGCACCGTGGGAGTACAGAGCGTGACGAAGGCGACCCCCGCGCAGATCGCCGAGTTCCCCGTCTGGCTCGGCCGCACCGGCGGGAAAGCTCCCAGCAGCATCGCGCGAGCCGTCTCCAGCATGCGCGGGTTGTACGCGCACCTCGTGCGCGAGGGGAGTATCCCGGCGAGTCCTGCCGAACAGGTGCACCCGCCGAAACGACCCCAGCACCTGCCCGTGTTCCTGAGTATCGGCCAGGTCGAGCAGCTCATCGCCGCGGTTTCGGGAGATAACCCCGTGCAGATACGCGACCGTGCCCTCATCGAACTGCTCTACGGCACTGGGGCCCGCATCTCCGAGGCGGTAGGACTGGCTGTGGATGACATCCCGGAGGAGAACCTCATCCGGTTGCGCGGAAAGGGGGACAAAGAGCGAATCGTTCCGCTGGGCAGCTACGCGCGCGCCGCGATCGAGGCGTACCTGGTGCGTGTCCGGCCCGAATGGGCATCCCACGGCACAGGATCGCCGGCCCTGTTCCTGGGGCAGCGTGGCGGCCCGCTGAGCAGGCAGAACGCGTGGTTGATTCTGCGGCGTGCCGCCGAGCGGGCGCAGCTGGGTGTGGACATCTCCCCGCATACGCTCCGGCATAGCTACGCGACGCACCTGATCCAGGCCGGCGCGGATGTTCGCGTCGTCCAGGAATTGCTCGGACACGCCTCCGTGACGACGACCCAGCTGTACACGCACGTGACGGTGGACTCGCTGCGGGAGAGCTTCGCGTCCGCGCACCCGCGCGCCCGCGAGCATCCAGAACACCCGGCCATGGACCCCTAGAATGGTGTAGACGCTCAGGTGAAAGGAGGATGCGGTGAGCAAGACGAACTCCTCGGTACCCGAGCAGGTTGAGGGCGCAGATTTCCCCGTACCAGCACCATTGAACGGTCACGGTCCGGCGCGTGTCATCTCGCTGTGCAACCAGAAAGGTGGCGTGGGCAAGACCACGACGACCGTCAACCTGGGTGCTGCCCTCGTCGAGTACGGCAGGCGGGTTCTCCTCGTCGACTTCGACCCGCAGGGGGCGCTCTCTGCTGGTCTGGGAGTGAGCACCCTGGATGCCCCCACCGTGTATGACCTCATGGTCAACCGCAAACTGAGCACGGCCGAGGTCATCCAGCACACCGCGATAGATGGCCTGGATGTGCTCCCGGCAAACATCGACCTGTC
This sequence comes from Micrococcales bacterium UBA3913, assembly GCA_002391425.1. Lineage (GTDB taxonomy): Bacteria > Actinomycetota > Actinomycetes > Actinomycetales > Microbacteriaceae > UBA3913. Next base: position 1,922 of record DGEZ01000072.1, read on the forward strand.
GGCGGCAGAGTTGCAGCTGGTCAACGAGGTGGCGCGGGAACAGACCCTGCAGCGCGCGCTACGCGGAGTCACCGGGCTGTACGACGTGGTGCTCATCGACTGCCAGCCGTCCCTCGGACTGCTCACGGTGAACGCCCTCACCGCATCGCACGGTGTGATCATCCCCCTCGAATGCGAGTACTTCGCGCTGCGCGGCGTCGCATTGCTCATCGAGACAGTCGAAAAGATCCAGGACCGGCTCAACCCGGCCCTGGAACTGGACGGAATCCTCGGCACGATGTACGACCCCCGAACGCTTCACTCGAAAGAGGTGCTCGAACGGGTGCGGGAAGCATTCGGGGACAAAGTGTTCGACACGGTCATCCGCAGGACGGTGAAATTCCCCGACGCCTCAGTGGCCGCCGAGCCGATCACCACCTTCGCCAGCGATCACACGGGTGCTGCCGCATACCGCCGGCTGGCACGAGAACTCGTCGCCCGCGGGGGTGCTCCATAACCGCCGGACCGACCGAGGAGACTGCCACCGCGCAGGAGGGAGCCGGTGGCAGCCCGTTTGCGCTCGACCTGGCAGGTTTCTCCGGTCCCTTCGACCTCCTGCTCCGGCTCATCGCCCGGCACGAGCTGGACCTCGTGGAGATCTCGCTGTCCCGCGTGACAGACGAGTTTATCTCCTATGTGCAGGCCCTCGACGAGCAGGGCAGGCTGGAGGAGTCCAGCGAGTTCATCGGGGTCGCCGCCACGCTGCTGGACATGAAGATTGCAGAGCTGCTTCCTCGCGGGGAGGTGGTCGACCCCGAAGATGTGGCGCTGCTCGAGGCCCGCGATCTGCTCTTCGCCCGTCTACTGCAGTACCGCGCCTTCAAACAGGTGGCGCAGTGGTTTCATGAGCGCATCCAGGCAGAACAGGGCCGGCACACCCGGGATGTTCCGCTGGACGTCAAGCGCTACCAGGTGGTGCCCGATGTGCGCATCCCGTTGAGCGTGGCGGACTTCGCCGCCCTGGCGGTGATCGCCCTGACACCGCGCGAGGCACCCGTGATCGGTTTCGCCCACTTGCATGCGCCCGCCGTGAGCGTGCGAGAGCAGGCCGCCCTCGTCGTCTCGACGCTGCGCCAGCGTGGGAGCGCCAGTTTCTCGGAGATCGTGGCCGACACGCGCGTCCGCGGGGAGGTGGTCGCACGGTTTGTCGCCGTCCTCGAACTGTACCGCGTCGCGGCCGTCGCATTCGAACAATTGGAGCCGCTCGGTGCGCTCACCATACGCTGGGTAGCCCAGAGCTGGGACGATGAGCAACTCTCCGCACTCGGGGCGGACTACGATCATGCAGATGAGAGGAAGTGAGCCGGTGGAGCACGCACCCGAAGAACCCGCTCTGATCGACGCACCCGAGGAGCCTGCCTCTGCGGCAGCACAACTGCCGATCGTCGGAGCCGTGGAATCGATCCTGTTCGTCACGGACAAGCCCGTGAGCGCGATCAGCGTGGCAACCGCCATCGAGCATCCCCTCGGCCAGGTGCAAGCGGCACTGCACTCCCTGCAGCAGCGCCTCGACGACACAGACAGCGCCCTGGAACTGCGCGAAGTCGGGGGCGGATGGCGCCTGTACGTGCGCGCCGACTTCGACCCGGCCGTCAGTGCGTATGTGGGTCAGGAAACCTCGCCCCGGCTGTCCCAGGCGGCCCTGGAGACCCTGGCCGTCATCGCCTACAAGCAGCCGATCTCTCGAGGACAGGTCGCGGCGGTGCGCGCCGTCAACGTCGACTCCGTCGTACGCACGCTCCTGAACCGCGGACTCATCCAGGAAGCAGACATCGATCCGGACACCGGGGCGACCCGATTTGAGACCACACCCCAGTTCCTCAGCGCCCTCGGCATCAACGAGCTGTCCGACCTGCCGCCAGTCTCGCCCCTGCTGCCCGACGGTCAGGAGGGCTTCGATGTGCCCTGACAACACCGCCGCGTCGCATCCCGAAGGAGAGCGGTTGCAGAAAGTCCTCGCCGCCGCAGGGGTCGCCTCCCGCCGCGCCAGCGAGCAGCTCATCCTCGCCGGCAGCGTGAGCGTCAACGGGCGCACCGTCCGGGAGCTGGGTACCCGGGTGCATCCCGACCATGACCTGATCCGGGTGGACGGCACCCCCATCCAGACAGACCAGACCAAGGTGTACTACATGCTGAACAAACCCGTGGGGGTGGTTTCAAGCATGCACGACGAGCGTGGCCGCCCGGACCTCTCCGCCTGGGCAGACCAGTCCGGGGTACGGGTTTTCAACGTCGGGCGTCTGGATGAGGCCACCCGCGGGCTGCTCATCCTCACCAACGACGGCGAGCTCGCCCACCGGCTCCCCCCCCCCCCCCCCCCACGGCCCGCCCCCCCCGCCGGGCGGGGGGGCGGGGCCGGCCCGCCCCCCCCCCGCCCC
>DGEZ01000072.1:4473-4757 GCA_002391425.1 Micrococcales bacterium UBA3913
ACGGCGAGCTCGCCCACCGGCTCGCGCACCCCTCCTTCGAAGTGCGCAAGGTGTACCTGGCGCGGGTGCGCGGCCACGTCTCCGACCGCGAGATGCACCAGCTGGAGCGTGGCATTGACCTTCCCGATGGGCCGGTGCAGGCAGACTCGGCGCGCGTCATCGACAGCACCGCGTCGGAGAGCCTGGTCGAGATCCGACTGCACTCGGGACGCAACCGCATCGTGCGCCGCATGCTGGCCGCCATCGGACATCCCGTGACAGACCTGCTGCGCAAACAGTTCGGC
>DGEZ01000031.1 GCA_002391425.1 Micrococcales bacterium UBA3913
AGATGTGTATAAGAGACAGGCTCGAGCCGCGGGCATCCACCTTGTGCTCGCCACTCAGCGGCCCAGTGTGGATGTGGTCACCGGGCTCATCAAAGCGAACGTGCCCAGCCGGCTCGCCTTTGCCGTCACAAGTTCCACCGACTCGCGCGTGATCCTGGATCAGGTCGGCGCCGACAAACTCATCGGGCAAGGCGATGGCTTGTTCCTGCCGATGGGGAGTAACAAGCCGATTCGGGTGCAGGGTGCCTGGGTGAGCGAGCAGGAGATCCACAAGGTCGTCGAGCATGTGAAGAAGCAGGCGCGCCCGGAGTACCGCAAGGATGTCGTCGAGGCTCGCCCCCAGCGTACGGTGGACGCGGAGATCGGGGACGATCTCGAACTCGTCCTCCGTGCAGCAGAGCTGGTCATCAACACGCAGTTTGGGTCGACCTCGATGCTGCAACGCAAGCTGAAGGTGGGCTTCGCCAAGGCAGGTCGGCTCATGGACATTCTGGAGTCCCATGAGGTGGTGGGCCCGTCGGAGGGGACCAAGACCCGTGACGTGCTGGTCGCCCCGGAGCAGCTCGGGGATGCGCTGGCGGAGCTACGCGGGGAGAAGCCTCCGTCTCAGCAGGCGGCCGTCATCGAGGGCTCCGGGTATTCCGCCGTCGGCGCAGAGGATGATGACGTCGAGATCAGCGATGCAGACCTGGATCATCCCGAAGGAGAATCAGGAGAGGACGCATGGCAGCTGACCAACAGGTGACCTCGGGCGGGCCTGTGCCAAGCCCCTGGAACCTGCCCAATACGATCACAGTCGTGCGCATCCTGTTCGCGCCGGCGTTTCTCGTGCTGATGCTGGTGGATGCTGGGGCAGACGGTTCCGCGCGCTGGTGGGCGGCGGCCCTGTTTATCATCGGCATTTCCACCGATGGAATCGATGGTCACATCGCGCGTAGCCGCAACCAGGTCACGGATTTCGGCAAGCTGATGGATCCCATCGCGGACAAGATTCTCACTGGTGCGGCATTGGTGGGGCTTTCCATCCTGGGCGAACTGTGGTGGTGGGTGACCATTCTCATATTGATTCGCGAGTGGGGAATTACCGTGATGCGTCTGGTTCTGCTGAAGGACCGGGTGATCGCCGCATCGTGGGCGGGCAAGATTAAGACGATTGTGCAGTCCGTTGCCATCTCGTGTGCGATGCTCCCGCTGTGGATGCTCTGGGGAGACCCGGTCCACGTGGTCAATGCGGTGCTCATGGCGGCAGCGCTGATCCTCACTCTGTACAGCGGTGCCACCTACGTAATCGAGGCGGTGCGGATCGGCGCCCACTCCCGATCGGATCGTCCGACACCTCAGGAGGGCTAGCGCATGTACTTGCAGGAGCGCATCGTCCGCGCGCTGAAGACCCATTCGCTGCGTGTTGCCGTGGCGGAGTCTCTCACCGGCGGTCTACTCATGGCGGCGTTTACGGATGTGCCCGGAGCATCCGCCGTTTTCCAGGGCGGGATCGTCGCGTATCAGACCTCACTCAAGCATCGTCTGCTCGGGGTGGACGAGCACGTGCTCAACACTCAGGGCGCTGTGTGCGCGGATACGGCCGAGCAGATGGCGCTCGGCGTGCGGGAGCGCCTGGCTGAGGGGGCACTTGTCAGCACTCTGGGGCTGTCCACCACCGGCGTGGCAGGTCCAGACTGGCAGGACGACCAGCCTCCGGGGACCGTATTCATCGGTTTGGCCACGCAGTCGGGGGTACACAGTTTCGAGCACGCTTTCAGCGGCGGCCGGCAGGAGATCCGAGAGGCGACGGTTCAGGCCGCTCTCGAGCACCTCCGGGATTACCTCCACCTGTAGTCCGTCTGGGCAGACTCTGAATATCCCCGCAACCCGGGTGTGGATGCCGCCCTCATCTCGGTAACATGGGTTCATATGGCTTCACGCTGCGGGAACAAGATGGCATGGATGTGCGTTACTGTCTGTGAACTTCGGTGTTTCCCGTTCGTAACGTTCGGGTAGTTCGTGGGGTGCGAGCCGGTGCAACGGTCTAGTGTTGCAACAAAGCCTGCACGGTGCTTCAGCCCCGTCACACCGATGATGCAAGGAGGAACTCATGGTGCTTGTCCGACAGGAATTGGGTGATGTTCTCCGCGACGTGCGTCTGCAGAAGGGGAGGACACTGCGTCAGGTGGCCGGACGGGCGAGTGTTGCTCTGGGGTATCTCAGCGAGGTGGAGCGCGGGCATAAAGAGGCGTCCTCGGAGATCCTCGCGTCGGTCGCGGACGCCCTGGACACTCCGGTGTCTGTCATTATGCGTGAGGTGAGCGATCGGCTCGCCATGGTGGAGGAAATGGAATCCGCGGCACTGGGCCGCGAGCGGGTGATGCCGCCGGTTTCGCGCGTGCCGGATGTTGTCCCTCCGGAGCTCGTGTCGCGCTACGACGCCGACCTGTTGCGCTCGTGACACACGGGTCCTGCGAATGAGGATGAGTCAGTTCTGGGATTTCGTCGCGTTCGAATTCGGGGAGTCCTACGGCCGTGTGCTGGTGAATGATCTCAGCCTGACGGGTGTCGGGGGCAGGACCGCGCAGGAAGCGCTTCACGAGGGACGCGATCCCCGAGAGGTGTGGCTGGCGCTGTGTGAGGCCGCGGAGGTCCCGCCAGAGAGATGGCATGGCCGGGATAAGCCGTCCGCGCGCGCGGCTGCTCGCGCGGCGGAAAGCTCGCCCCGCGTATCCCCGTGGCCGGCCGAGTGGCCGCATTAGGAGTCTTTTCTCGGATACGTTGTCGAGACTCCTCCTGTGGTGGGTATCTGCGAATGACGACACACCGAAACAATATCGAACATATGTTCGATTCTTGATACAGTTTTTCACAGGCGTGATCCTCCGGCAGTTTTCCAGATAATCTGTCGTGCTGCCACGATGTCGGAGGCTTCGCCTACTCTCGGAACATCGTTGAGGAGTTCGTGGGCACGCCCACACTGCCAGGTGAAGGGGTTATAGATATGGCTGCAGCATCAGACCGCGAAAAGGCGCTGGAATCGGCGTTAGCGCAGATCGATCGCCAGTTTGGCAAGGGTTCAGTCATGCGGCTGGGCAGCGATGAGCGAGCACCGGTTGAGGTGATCCCGACAGGGTCCATTGCTCTGGATGCAGCTCTGGGCATCGGTGGGTTCCCCCGCGGCCGTATCGTGGAGATTTATGGGCCGGAGTCATCGGGCAAGACGACAGTCGCTCTGCACGCGATTGCAAACGCGCAGGCTGCTGGGGGCATCGCGGCCTTCGTTGATGCCGAGCATGCGCTTGACCCGGTCTATGCCGAGAAATTGGGAGTAGATATAGACCTGTCTCTTATACACATCT
>DGEZ01000055.1:0-2776 GCA_002391425.1 Micrococcales bacterium UBA3913
CGGCACGTTCGAGCTTGCGAGCCCACGATATGTTGTTCGCTTCGTCGAATCTCGCTTTGATCTCCACGAGGGCGAGGACCTGTTTGCCGGCCTGGGCTGCGTCGATGAGCGCCTGCACGATGGGGGAGTCCCCGGACGTGCGATACAGGGTCTGCTTGATGGCCAGCACCTTGGGATCGGCTGCGGCGTGAGCGAGGAACGCCTGAACACTTGTCGCGAATGATTCGTAGGGGTGGTGCAGCAGGATGTCCCCGGAACGGATAGCTGCCCAGAACTCGGAGTGCTGATTCGCCTCGATGTCGTAGAGCATCGGCGAGGTGGTGGGCACGGCGACGGGATACTTGAGCGCCGGGCGGTCCAGCTTCATGATCGACCACAGCCCGGTGAGGTCGAGGGGCGCAGGCAGTGGGTACACCTCGTTTTCGGTGACGCCGAGCTCGCGAACGAGCAGTCCGCGCACCTCGGGGCTGATATCGTTCGTGACTTCCAGGCGTACGGGTGGCCCGAATCTGCGGCGCAGAAGCTCCTTTTCCAGGGCTTGTAGCAGGTTCTCGGCCTCATCCTCGTCGACCTCGAGATCCTCGTTGCGCGTCACGCGGAAGGTGTGCGCTTCCAGCACGTTCATGCCGGTGAACAGTTGGTCCAGGTGGGTGCGCATGAGTTCGTCGAGCGCGATGAAGCGTACCGGGCTGTGTCCGTCGTCCTCGTCGAGACTGATGAACCGCGGGATGGACTCGGGAACCTTGACCCGGGCGAATTCGTGTTTCCCTGTCTCCGGGTTCTCGACGACGACGGCGAAGTTCACCGATAGGCCTGAGATGTAGGGGAAGGGGTGGGCCGGGTCCACCGCCAGGGGGGTGAGGATGGGGAAGATGTCTTCCTGGAAGAAAATGTCCATCCTAGTTTTGTCGGTCTCGTCGAGTTCATCCCACCCCACGATACGTATGCCCTTCGCTTCCATGGCTGGCAGCAGCGTTTCACGGAAGAGCGTGGCGTGCCGGTTCTGCAGTGCGTGCGCGGCCTTGCTGATCTCGGCGAGCATATCCAGGGGTGCGAGGCCGGAGTTGGAGGGCACCGCGAGACCCGTGGCGATCCGGCGCTTGAGGCCCGCAACGCGAACCATGAAGAACTCATCCAGGTTGTTCGCGAAGATTGCGGCGAAGTTGGCGCGTTCGAGGAGAGGCAGGTTCGGGTCCTCGGCGAGTTCGAGCACGCGCTCGTTGAAGGCGAGCCAGCTGAGCTCTCTGTCTAGATAGCGATCTTTTGGCAGCGGATGCTCGTGGTCGGGCTTTTCCTCAGGCTCTGGTGCGATTGCAGTCCGTCGGCTGGTCGTCATGGCTCTATCCTTGCACTCCTGATGGTGTATTGAGTGTCCGTGCTGGAAACGTGGAACCCTCGGCGCTGGTACAGCATGATCGCTGCAGCGTTCGCACCGTCGACATACAGAATAATGTGCGTTCGCCCTTGTGCGCGTAGCGCGTCTATACCGGCATCGAGAAGGGCGCGACCGATCCCCTTGCCTCGGGCTTCGGGAACGAGCCCGAGGGCATAAATCTCCCCCTCCGTACTGTCTGGCTCCGCCTTCACCCAGCAGTATCCCACCGGGAGTCCTGCCCGCGAGGAGGCAACGAGCAGGCCCTGGGGGTGAAACCAGGGTTCCCGCATCCGCGCCCGTATATCGTCGGTCGTCAATGAGCCCTGGTCGGGGTCAGTGCTGAACGCTGCGTGATTGAGGCGCGCCACCTGCTCGGCGGTGAGCGTCGATTCGCGGATGAGCACGTCGGTGGCATTCGGGTGGGTGGGCGTGTGGGGTCGTGGGTCCAGAACCATGACGTGAATCTCCCGACTGCGCTCCATGTGGAGGGCGGATGCCAGGCGCTGGGCTGGTTCGAGTGTTCCATGAGCCCAGGTCTGTGCCACACGCTCACCCTGGTCGAGGAGTCGGCGAAGGCTGGCGCGTCCGAGGCGCGTGCCAATGCCGTTGCCCCGCTGGGCTGGATCGACGACGAGCTCGAAGAGGGAACCCCGGGCTGCGGCGGCCCCGATGGTCTGCCCCGATGGATCCGCTACGATCACGCTGTCGGCGGCGCCATTGCGCAGGTCGACGAGCATCTGGTCGTTGAAGGGGGGATGGCCGTCGACCTGGCGCGCTCGCTGGGCCAAGGCGAGCATCCCCTGCTGGAGGCCTGCATGCCACTGGTCGTCGGCGTTGAAGCTCACCCCTCGGACGCGTCCCGTCACTGTCTGGTCGATGTGCTGACCTGTGCCGGTGGGAGCTGATCGTCTTCGTACACGTTAAAGCGGTATCCGACGTTGCGCACGGTCCCGATGAGGGATTCGAGGTCACCGAGTTTCGCACGCAACCGGCGAACATGGACGTCGACGGTGCGGGTTCCGCCAAAGTAGTCATAGCCCCACACCTCGCTGAGCAGCTGCTCGCGCGTGAACACGCGGGAGGGATGTGCCGCGAAGAAGCGCAGAAGCTCGAATTCTTTGAAGGTCAGGTCGAGGGTGCGTCCGCGCACTTTCGCAGAGTAGCTGGCTTCGTCGATCACGACGCCCGAGGCTTGGATCTTCCCGCCGGTCTGGGCGCTCTGGCTTCGACCCAGGACGAGGCGGATGCGGGCGTCCACTTCTGCTGGCCCCGCGGTTTCCAGGATGACGTCTGCGACGTGCCAGTCCGGGGTTACCGCGGTGAGCCCGCCTTCGGTGAGCACCGGGACGATGGGTACCGAGTTGCCGGTGCTCTGGATGATCTTGCACAGGCTCTTTGCCA
>DGEZ01000055.1:2989-18914 GCA_002391425.1 Micrococcales bacterium UBA3913
AGCAGGCTCAGCGCGGGCAACACCTCAGAATCGGGTACTGAGCTGAGTACCAATAGCTGTGCCACTACGACTCCTGTGTTCACGTACAGCCGCTGACGTCATGCCGTCCCCTGCGGATTCCGCTGGTCAATGGCCCCTATGTTAGTGCACTTCCTGGGCATCGTCTGCCCTGCCACTTATGATGGTGCCATGCCAGTCGTTGTGTTGGAGATTTTTTTCGTGGCGCTGCTCATCGCAGCAAGCATCGCGATCGCGTTCGTATCTGCCGTTGTCCTGGTCAAGTTATTCAAAGGTCAGCGGTAAGCGCCATGTTGGAGATTCCGGCGGATTTTCCCTCAGAGCTTGTCCCCCTGAGCTGGTTGGTGGGCTCATGGAAGGGGTCGGGGTGGGTGTCGTACGCCACGGAGGAGGGCACTCTCGACGACTCCGCACGAGAGTACGAGTTCTCCCAAGACGTCTCTTTCACCGTCGAATCTTCCTCCGTTCTGCGTTACAACGCGATTTTTCACCGCCTGTCCGACGATTCGCCGGTGACGTCCGAGACGGGCTACTGGCGCATCGCCCGCCCAGCGCACAGCTTTGATGCGGGGCCGGGGCTCATCGCCGGTGTCGGGTCCTCCCCATTCACAACTGCGGAGAGCGTGGAAGGGCTGCGCAATGATGCGGGGTCCTTTGACATCGAGGCGGTGATCGCGCATCCCGACGGAATCGCAGAGTTATACCTGGGGCGTGTGGATGGCCCCCGTATCGATCTGGTAACGGATGCTGTCCTACGTCCCGAAAATGCGCGGGACTATCGTGCAGCGACCCGCATGTTCGGTTTGGTGGAGGGACATTTGCTCTGGGCCTGGGACGCTGCGGCACTGGGGGTGTCCCTGCGCTCGATGGCCTCGGCGAGGCTTGCTCGTGTCTGACGCGGCTGTGGAGTTTGTCTCCAGCCCCTTCCGGGAAGGCCGTCTCTGGGAGCAGGGGCGTGCGTTCGCGCGGCTTCCGAAGTGGGGCACCCTCCAGGTGGACGGTCCGGATGCGGCGCGGTTCCTTGCCGCGTTGTGGTCTCAGCGTCTGGATGCGCTCGATGCCGGGGGGTCCGCGGAAGCGCTTCTCCTGGACGCGGCGGGGCACGTCGATGCCCAGGCGGCAGTGGTGCGCGAGTCAGATGCGCGCTTTCTGCTCATCGTGGAACCAGGACAAGCCGAGCGCATCGGTGCCTGGTTGACCTCCATGCGTTTCCTCATGCAGGTCGACGTTTCCGATATTTCACACGATGTCGAGGTGCTGGCGGTGTCCGATCCGCGTCTGCCTCGGGTAGCCGACTCTCAGGTGCGGGCGTGGTGGCTGGACCCATGGCCGACGGTCGCAGACGGTGGCGCACAGTACTCGGGGGAGAACGCCGCGCGCGACGAATACTTTTGCGCGCTCGCGATCGTGCTGCGTTCTTCCGTTGGGGAACTGTCTGAGCGCTGGACGAGTGCATATGGGCTCGACGTGGTGGGCTGGGCCGCTCCTGAGGCTGCACGCGTGGCGGCGTGGCGTCCGCGGTGGGGTGCTGAGGCGGATGCGCGCCTGCTGCCCCACGAAGTGGACTGGCTGCGCACCGCGGTGCACCTGGACAAGGGGTGTTATCGGGGCCAGGAGACGGTCGCGAAAGTGCACAATGTCGGGCATCCGCCGCGCCGTCTGGTCTTCCTCTCTCTCGACGGCATCACCGGCGAGCTCCCGGCCCGTGGTGACGGGGTCTGGTCTTCGGGTGCGCGGGTGGGATCAATCACGTCCGCGGTCCGGCACTGGGAGCAGGGCCCCATCGCTCTGGCGTTGGTGAAGCGCTCAGTCCCGGTGGATGTTCTGCTGGATGTCGAGCACGGAGATTCCCACGTCACCGCTGCGCAACAAGTGATCGTGCCCCCGGATGCGGGCGGAATCGCACGGTCTGCTATCGACCAGCTGCGCGCTGCCCGGCGGGGGTCGTAACGGTGCGAATCGCCTACGTAAGCGTGCATACCTCCCCTCTGGATGCGCCTGGGCACGGTGATGCCGGCGGTCTGAACGTATTCGTCGCGGAGACGGCGGCTGCGCTCGCTCGCGCCGGACACGAGGTTGATGTCTTCACGCGGGCGGTGAGCACGCGCGAGGTGGGCTCGGTCGAGGTTGCTCCGGGTCTGCGCGTGCACCGCATCATTGCAGGTCCGTGCCGTCCTCTCGACAAGAACCAGCTGGTCGAGGTGGTCGATGAGTTCGCGATGAACCTGGCCGACTTCGGCCCCTATGACATTGTGTACAGCCACTATTGGATCTCTGGTCTGGCGGTGCTGCGATCCGAGTGGAGGATTCCCTGGGTGCACTCCTTCCACACCTTGGCGCGCATGAAGGCGGAGACGATTGCGACACCCGAGTCGGATGTCCGGGCCGATACGGAGCAGCGCATCTGTGATACGGCCAGCGCCGTGTGCTGCGTCAGTGAGGCCGAGGCTCATGCGTTGCGGACGCTGTACGGCGTCCCCGCAGCACGAATCCGCATCATCCACCCGTCTGTGGATGCGAGTGTGTTCCGGCGTCGTGGCCCGAAGGTGAAGCGACGTTGGCGACTGTGGAACCGCATCCCTCAGGACAGTGTCCTCGTGCTATCTGCTGGCAGGCTGCAACCGGCGAAGGGGCAGGACATCTTCGCGGAGGCGATTGCACGCACATCCACGGACAGCGGCATCGTCGGGGTGGTGCTGGGTGACCCTCCTCCTGGGGACGAGGAGTTCGCGGAGGCGTTGCGCCGGCGAGCTCAGGAGCCGGACTTGGTGGGTCGGTTTGCGGTGCGTCCGGCTGTTTCGCGCCACGATTTTGCGTTGTGGCTGGCGATTGCCACCGTCGTGGCGATCCCGTCGCGGACGGAGTCGTTTGGGCTGGTGTCTCTGGAGGCTCAGGCCGCCGGGGTCCCGGTGGTTGCCCACGCGGTCGGCGGGCTTCCTGAAACCTTGCAGGACGGGGTCACCGGCGTGCTCGTCGACTCGGTGGACCCGGATGCCTGGGCGAGGGTGTTAGAGGATCTCGCCGAAAATTCGGTGCGCAGACGGCAGATGGGACGAGCTGCCCACACTTTTGCCCGCGAGTCTTCCTGGGATGATGTGGCAAAGGACTTGGCGGACTTCTTCTCATCGTTAGACTAAAGCCATGACTACCGAACACACGCTGGTATTGCTGCGACACGGCAACAGCGAATGGAACACGAAAAACCTGTTCACGGGCTGGGTAGACGTTGACCTTTCCGAGCAGGGCGTCAAGGAGGCGAGGTACGCTGGCGAGTTGCTGGCGAAGTCGGGCATTCAGCCAGACATCCTCTACACCTCTCGCCTGCTGCGCGCCATCAAGACGGCGAATATCGCCCTCGAGGTTGCCGGGATGCTGTGGCTCGACGTCAAACGCTCGTGGCGGCTCAACGAGCGTCACTATGGCGCACTGCAGGGCAAAGACAAGGCACAGACCCTGGAACAGTACGGTCCGGAGCAGTTCAAGCTCTGGCGCCGTTCGTTTGATGTGCCGCCTCCTGCCATCGACCCCGATTCTCCCTATGCGCAGACGAATGACCCGCGTTATGCGGGACTCGGTGACGAACTGCCTGCGTCAGAGTGCCTGAAAGATGTCATCGCGCGATTCCTGCCGTACTGGGAATCCGAGATCAAGCCGGACCTGGTCTCCGGTAAGACCGTGCTCATCACAGCCCATGGCAACTCGCTGCGCGCACTGGTCAAGCACCTGGATGGGATCTCAGATACGGATATCGCAGGCCTGAACATCCCGACCGGCATCCCCCTGGTGTACAAGCTGGATGAGAACCTCAAGCCGATCGTCCCCGGTGGCGAGTACCTGGATCCCGAGGCTGCGGCCGCAGGTGCAGCGGCTGTTGCGGCTCAGGGGTTGAAGAAGTAGGCACGACAGGTTTGCCGTATAAGTGCACTGTGGGCCCCGCGTTTTCGCGGGGCCCACAGTGGTTAACAACGTCTGGCCGGAATACGCCGTTGCTTGGCCTCAAGCGTTCCAGTCGCCGGTGGCGAGGTACTCCATCTTTTCGCTGATGCGCACGGCGTGATCGGCGAAGCGCTCGAAGAATCGATTTGCCAGGGTGATGTTCACGGTGTCCCGGCGTGAACCCTTCCAGTCGTCAGCGAGGGTGATCTCGAAAACGCGGGCGTGGATGCTATCCACAATGTCGTCGTCGTGAGCGATCCGCTGCGCGATGGCCACGTCCTCGGTCTCCAGGAGGCGGGTCACCTGCTCGGACAAGTCGACCACATTCTCCGTGAACTCCGCGAAAATCTCATAGAGTTCCGTGGTCTCGCCCAGTCGGCCCTCGGGGTAATACGTGGCGATTCGTGCGATGTGCTTGGCCAGGTCCCCCATGCGTTCGAGATTCGCGCTGATGCGCAAGGCGCTGAGCACGACGCGCAGGTCGCGCGCCACTGGCTGCTGCTTGGCAAGAATCGTGATGAGCAGTTCATCGAGATCGGTGGTGAGAGAGTCGATCGCCTTGTCGTGCGTGATGACGCTCTCGGCCAAGGGAAGGTCGGCGTTGAGCAACGCGGACGTGGCACCTTGGATGGCATAGGTGACTTCTTTAGAGGTGGAGACCAAGAGGTCTTTGACCTGGCTCAGTTCTTGCTGGAATACTTCGCGCACGTGGTGTCCTCTACCCTCATCGTCAAGGTCGCTGCGGACCGGGAAATTGTCCTCAGCATCCAAGCCTATGGTCGTTCTCTCAGGTGAACAACGGGTTACACTCGCTCAAACATTGAGCGACCATCCCGGGCAGCGCACCGCCGGTCGCCCCAGTCCACCACAGTGTGACCTAGTCTATGGCGTATGGGTTTGTTTGTCGGTCTCCTCGTTGGGGTGACGATAGGTGCCCTCGGTGTCTGCGTCATTTCTTTCATGCGACGTCGACGTGAACTTCTGGCCAGCACTCGGAAGTCACTGATCGACTTCGTCCAGCGAACTCCGACCCCGGCTCTGCTGGTGGATGCCCACGGAGACCTGCTCGCGCAGTCGGAGACCGCAACAGAACTGGGCATCGATGAGAGCAGGGCCCGGCAGGATGTCGCCGTCGTCGCGGATACGGCGCTGGTAAACAATGACGTGGAACAGGTGGTCTCGAGCCTAGGGATCCCTGAGCATCCCGACGATGCCTTCTCCATCTGTGCGGTCCCGGTCGCCGGAGTGTTCGTTGTCGTACTCATCACCGATGGCCGCGAGTCGAAGCGATTGGCAAACGTGCGCACCGACTTCCTGCTCAACGTCAGCCACGAGATCAAGACCCCGGTTGCCGCGATCGGGTTGCTCTCTGAAGCTCTCGCCGCTGCTGCGGAGGACCCTGACGCGGTGCGCGGGTTTGCGGCCTCTCTCGGGCAGGAGGTGGCTCGGCTGGCACGAATGACACGGGATGTCATTGAACTCGGGCGCATCGAGGCGGGGGCGGTCGACACCCACCGGGATCGGTTCTGCTTGACCGACGCGGTGGGGGATGCTGTGGAGGAGAACGCGAATGCTGCGGCGAACAAACGCATCACGGTGTCCGTCGAGTCCGACCCGGACGCGATGGTGACCGCGGACCGGCGCATGATCACGACCGCACTGTCGAATTTGGTGGAGAATGCCATTCAGTATTCCCGAGGCGGTACGCATGTGGATGTGCGCGTCTCGCACGGCAACGGCCGCGCCCGGGTGGCGGTGACGGATCAGGGTGTGGGGATCCGTCCAGAGAACGTGGACCGTGTCTTCGAACGGTTCTATCGAGAAGACCCCTCGCGTAGCCGTGAGGGGTCGGGGCTGGGGCTCAGCATCGTGAAGCATACGGCGAGCATCCACCAGGGTGCGGTATCCGTCGAGTCGCACCTGGGTATCGGCTCGACGTTTCATTTTGAGATCCCGAGCCGCACAGACAAAGTAAGAACAGAGGAGAGTGCACGTGGCTGAGTCGATACTGGTGGTGGAGGATTCGGATGCGATCCGGCTTCCCCTGGTCTATCTCCTCCAGCAGGAGGGGTACGACGTGTCCCAGGCGGCGGATGGGCCCGAGGCTCTGCTGCGTTTCGGCAGCTCTGAGCCGGACCTGGTGCTCTTGGACCTCATGCTTCCTGGGTTGAGCGGCATAGAGGTATGCAAGGCGATTCGCCAGAAGTCTGAGATCCCGATCATCATGCTCACCGCGAAGGACACCGAGTCGGACATCATCGCCGGCCTGGAAGCGGGCGCGGATGACTACATGACGAAGCCGTATTCCAGCGGCGAGCTGAAGGCTCGAATTCGCGCAGTGCTTCGTCGGAAGCACGGGGAGAATCGGGAGCAGGATGTCATCACCGCCGGGAACATCGTCATCGACATCGACCGGCACGTGGTCACCGTGGATGGGGAGCCTGTGACCATGCCCCTGAAGGAATTCGAGTTGCTGTCCTACCTGTCAGAGAACGCGGGCCGCGTCCTCACCCGTGGTCAACTCATTGACCGGGTCTGGGGCGAGAGCTACTTCGGGGACACAAAGACGCTGGATGTGCACATCAAGCGCGTACGCGCGAAGATCGAGCCGGACCCGAATAACCCCAGCAGGCTGGTGACGATCCGCGGTCTGGGGTACAAGCTCAACGACTGACAAGTCGGGAATCGCCGTGCGTCGGGCACAGCCCCGCCTGGATGGAGTCCCGTTACTCGGAGGCGCTCGGCGACGGTACCAGGCTCGCGTATTGTTCCAGGTCTCCGTTCAGGACAGGGACATCGACCTCCTGGCCGCTGGCAGATCCGGCTTGAACATAGACCGGCACCGTTGCCCCGGGCTCAGATCCGAGGCCTGTAGCGACCATATCGTCTGTCAGCGCCATCGCCGTATCGGCGGCAATCTGCCCCGTGAAGGAGGTGTCCTCGTCCCCGCGCACCTGGATGGAGACGGTGACCGCCTCGTCACCGGTGTTCGTGACCTGGCCGATCAGCCGTGCCGTCTCTCCGTCGTCGCTGATGAGCAGGGTGTTGTTGATCGTGACATCCCCGGAGATGATCGTGACGCCGTCGCTGGGGTTGTACGACTCTTCGGTGGCGATGGGGCTGAACGCCGTGCATCCACTCACCGCAAGGACAAGCGCAGCCGAACTCAGGGCGCAGGAAATTCTCGTGATTCTCGTCATTTGTGCTCCTTAGAGGCAGTGGCGCTCACGCATGCGCCGATTGCCATGGTACCGGAACTCGAGTGCGCTCCGGCGGTGCGGCAGAGGCGGAAGTCCCCCGTCAGCACCGTGTTCTGGGCGACTCCGGCCGAAGCCGAGAAGATGGGGCGTGCTATCATAGTCATCCCTGAAAGGATTTAACAACTATGGAGTTTCGTGTCGGAGAGACTGTTGTCTACCCGCGTCATGGTGCAGCCACAATCGAAGAACTTAAGTACCGCGAAGAGAACGGGAAACAGCGTCTTTTCCTGGTGTTGCGCGTTACCTCTCAGGGTGATCTGACGATCGAGATTCCCGCGGAAAACGTGGAGAGCGTCGGGGTCCGTGACGTCATCGATCAAGAGGGCTTGGACAAAGTGTTCGAGGTTCTGCGTGCCGAGTTCACGGAGGAGCCGACGAATTGGTCGCGTCGTTACAAGGCGAATATGGAAAAGCTCGCCAGCGGTGACGTGATCAAGGTCTCGGAGGTCGTTCGCGATCTGTGGCGGCGCGAACAGGATCGCGGTCTGTCCACCGGGGAGAAGAACATCCTGTCCAAGGCCCGGCAGATTCTTATTTCCGAACTTGCCCTCGCTGAGAAGACCGACGAGGAGAAGGCCGCGACGATCCTCGACGAGGTTCTCGCCTCGTAACGCGGGATCACCACGATGGGCTCAACGCCACCGGTTGTTGTGGTCGCTGCCGCCGGCGCCGGACAGCGGCTCGGGCTGGGACTGGCCAAGGCTTTCGCCCCCTGGAGGGGCGCCACTCTCATTGAGACGTGTCTCGCGCGCATCCGTGGTATCTCCTCTCCGGTGCACGTTATCGTCGTGGGCCCGGCAGACTCCCTTGCCCGTATGCGGGAGCTGGCCACGCGATCCCTTGAGGGGAGCCTCCACACCGTGGATGTCGTGGCCGGTGGATCGTCGCGTCAAGCCTCGGTGCAGCACGGACTACATGCCATCCCCCCAGGAACAGAGATCGTGCTCGTGCATGACGCCGCACGTGCGGACACCCCTCCGGAGGTGTTCGAGGCTGTCATCGCGGCCGTGTCTGCGCAGCAGTGTGGAGTGATTCCAGCTCTGCCGGTGGTGGACTCGCTCAAGCATGTTGTCTCGGGTCGGCTGCAGTCGGTGGATCGCGCCGAGTACCTTGCTGCCCAGACGCCGCAGGGGTTCCCCGCGGCGGCCCTGGTGTCCGCGTATCGACAGGCTACGAGGGAGTTCACGGACGACGCGGGATTGTTCGAGGCAGCGGGAGGGCGCGTCATATCCGTTCCGGGGGATGCGCTCGCCAAAAAGATCACGTTCCTGTCCGACCTGACGCCCGCAGAGGCACATGTGCGCACCGGAATTGGTGTTGACATGCATCGCCTCGACATGGATGCCCCCGGCCCCCTTCGCCTCGCGGGCGTGGATTGGCCCGGCGAGCATCCCCTCCTCGGGCACAGTGATGGGGATGTGGTGCTGCACGCCATCTGCGATGCACTTCTGTCGGCAGCAGAGTGTGGGGACATGGGAACTCAATTCGGCACTAGCCGCCCGGAGTTCGCTGGCGCCGATAGTGCCGTGTTCGTGCGCGAGACGCTGCGGATCCTTCAACACGCCGGGTACGCTCCGGTACAGGTTGCCGTTCAGTTGATTGGGGAGCGTCCTCGGATCGGCCAACGGAGGTCGGAAGTCGAGCAGCATGTCAGTGCGTGCGTCGGCGTTCCGGTCTCTTTCGGGGCCACGTCAACGGATCAGCTCGGTTTTTTGGGCGTGGATGAGGGAATCGCGGCGGTGGCGACGGCCCTCGTGCGCCGTGTGCCGGACGGCGAGCGTGTTTTGTGACCTTGTGTTCCTCGCACGCTTCCTAGTGCAAGTAATCTAAAAGGGTGGCTATCCGCTTCTACGACTCACTGACGGCATCTGTCCAGGACCTCATCCCCGTGACCCCGGGGCATATCGGCATGTACTTCTGCGGTCCGACAGTGCAGTCGGAGCCGCACATCGGGCACCTGCGGTCGGCTCTGATCTACGATCAGGTGCGGCGGTGGCTGAGTTATCGCGGGTTTGATGTGACGGTGATCCGCAATGTCACCGATATCGATGACAAGATCCTCGCCTTGGCGACGGCGCAGGAACCGTGGTGGGCACTGGCTGCTCGGGTCGAGAGGGCCTTCACCGCGGCATATGACCGTCTGAATATTCTCCCCCCGACATACACGCCCCATGCGACGGCGCACATACCGCAGATGATTGAACTGATCAATCGGCTGATCGAGGGGGGCCACGCGTATGCGGCGACGGATGGCACGGGGGACGTGTACTTCGACGCAGGGTCCTGGCCGAGCTATGGCGAGCTCACGCGTCAATCGCTGGCCGATATGGAGCCGGCCGCAGACGGTGATCCGCGCGGCAAGCGCGATCCGCGCGACTTCGCCCTGTGGAAGGGGAACAAGGCCTCAGAGCCGGAGGATGCGAGCTGGCCGTCCCCGTGGGGGCGGGGGCGTCCCGGGTGGCACATTGAGTGCTCTGCGATGGCGGTGCGGTACCTGGGGGCCACCTTTGACATCCACGGTGGTGGTCTTGACTTGCGATTCCCGCACCACGAGAACGAGCTGGCGCAGTCTCGCGCAGCGGGTGACGGGTTCGCACGGATCTGGTTGCACAACGGCCTGGTGAACGTGGGCGGAACGAAGATGAGCAAGTCGCTGGGGAACTTCACCCTGGCCAGCGACCTTTTCGCCCAGGCGAGCCCGATCGTGGTGCGCTACTTCCTGGGGGCAGCCCATTACCGCTCGACGGTGGAGTTCGACCCGGAACGTTCCCTCGGGGAGTCGGAGGCGGCCGTCGAGCGCATCCTGGGTTTCCTGGAAAGGGCCGAGCGCAAGCTGTCCCAAACGCGCTACGCAGAGTTGCTGACCGCGGCTCCGGTACCGGAAGCATTCGCGGATGCCATGGATGATGACCTTTCCGTCCCCGTCGCGTTGGCGGTGCTCCACGACACGGTTCGTCAGGGTAATGCTGCGATGGATGCGGAGCAGTGGCGCAACGCCGGGGAATCCTATGGGCGGGTGCTCGGCATGCTCACGGTGCTCGGCCTGAATCCCCGGGACTATGCTGAAACCCCCGGCGCGCAGTCGGTCGAGCAGGCCGCGCTCGGTGAGCTGATCGATGCCCGGCTGTCCGAGCGAGAACAGGCCAGGCAGGCACGTGATTTTGCGCGTGCTGACCATATTCGAGATGAGTTAGCTGCGGTGGGCATTCAGGTGGAGGACACCCCTGCTGGACCGGTTTGGAGCATCAATGGCAAATAAGCCACGCGCAGGAGCAGTGCGCAAGAAGGGCAAGAAGGTCGCAGCCGGTGGCACTGGCGGGCACGGGCGGAAGGCCCTGGAGGGCAGGGGGCCGACACCGAAGGCGGAAGATCGCCCGTACCACCCCGCGGCGAAGGCGAAGGCCCGTGCCGAGCGGGACGCGGCGAAGACTCCGCAGCGCCAGAGTTCCCCGGCGCGTCGGTCGGCGCCGACGCCTCGGCGTTCCAAGGACGGCACCGAGGTCGTCGCGGGACGTAACTCGGTCGTGGAGGCACTGAGGGCGAAGATTCCGGCGAATGCGCTCTACCTGGCAGCACGCATGGACGTGGACGAGCGGGTCCGGGAGGCGATCGCGGTGGCGAACCATCGGGGCATCCCGATTCTTGAAGTGACTAAAGTCGACTTGGACCGCATGACGGGACCGGATGCGGTGCACCAGGGGATCGCACTCAAGGTTCCCGAGTACGAGTACGCAGCGCCCATGGATGTGTTGGATGCGATCGAAGCCAGAGGCGCGGTGCCGTTGATTGTCGCGCTGGACGGGGTGACGGATCCGCGGAACCTGGGCGCTATCCTGCGCTCCGCAGCGGCCTTCGGGGGGCAGGCTGTGGTAGTTCCCCAGCGCAGGTCGGTAGGGGTGACCGCTGCCGTGTGGAAGACGTCCGCGGGCGCCGCTGCGCGCATCCCGGTGGCGATGGCCGGGAACCTCGTGTCCACGCTCAAGGAGTTCAAGCGTCGTGGCGTGTTCGTGGTGGGACTCGATGGCGCCGGTGAGGTGAGTTTGCCCGATCTGACCCTGGGCGCGGACCCGCTCGTGATTGTGGTCGGTTCTGAGGGCAAAGGACTGTCCCGCCTCGTGACGGAGACCTGCGACGAGGTCGTGTCCATTCCGATTGATGCGGCGACAGAGAGCCTGAACGCGGGTATCGCGGCATCTGTGACGTTGTACGAGGTCTCTCGGGCGCGCGCGCAGGCGTTAGCGTAGGTTTTCCCTGCAGGTTAGCAGCCGGGGTCTGCCGCGCGCGGAACAGATATCCGTGCTGGCGATCTGCTGAGGCAGCCGGTCACACTTTTGAGCGCCAGTCCTCGTCCTCGTCCTCATCATTGTTGAGCGTGGAGATCGGCATGGTGATGGACTCGGTTGGTGGCGCGATCATGGCTTCCTCGTCACGATGGTGGGACAGGATGTCCCGCGTGTAGGAGCGAACCGCCTCCATGAGGGGGACCTCGTGGCCGGCTTTCTCGGACATGTACCAGCGGTGCTCCATGATCTCGTGATAGATCTCGGCGGGTTCCCGTTTGCCGCGGAGGGCACGTGGTATTGCCGCGATGATTGGCTCAAAACGTGTCGCGAGCCACTGGTGCGCGGCCTGCTCCTCATTCATCCCCATATCGGAATATGCGGCGCGGAATTGATCAAAATCGTTGAGCAGGCGTCGTGCCTGGTTCTCCTCGACATCGAGGCCGGTGAGCCGGATCAGGCGTCTGCGGTGGTGGCCCGCATCCACGACCTTGGGGTGGATGCGCACGACCTGCCCGTCGTTCTCCGTGCGGATGGACATCTCGTCGATGTCGAACCCGAGGTCATTGAGGCGCTTGATACGGTCGCGGATGCGCCAGCGTTCATCGGCGTTGAACCGCTCGGTGCCATGCAGCTCATGCCAGAGCTGGTGGTACTGCGACAGGATGCGCTCAGAGACGGACACCGGGTCGATGTCCTCGTCGAGCCGACCTCCTGAGTCGAGGTCCATGAGTTCGCCCGCGATGTTCACGCGGGCGATTTCGAGGTCATGTTCGCGGTTGCCCTCGGAGAGCCCCTCGGAGAAGAACTGCCCGGTTTCCGCATCCACGAGGTATGCGGCGAAGGCTCCCGCGTCGCGGCGGAAGAGGGTGTTGGACAAGGAGACATCGCCCCAGAAGAAACCGGCGTTGTGCAGGCGAACCAGGAGCAGGGCGAGGGCATCCACCAAGCGTGTGGCGGTGTCCGCCTTCAGCATCTGCGAGAACACGGCCCGATAGGGCATCGAATACTTCAGGTGCCGGGTGATCAACACCGCCGGGAGCGGGTTTCCCTCCCGGTCGAGGCGACCGGTCAGGACCGCGACCGGAGCGACTGTGGGGATGTCCTTCTTACGCAGCTGGCGCAGTGTCGTATATTCACGGTGTGCCAGCTCGTCGATGGTTTCCTTGACAGCGATGACCCTGCCCGACAGCCGTGTGAATCGCACTGTGTGGCGTGAGATCCCTTTCGGGAGCGCCACAATGATGTCGTCTGGCCACTCAGCGAGTGGCAGATCCCACGGCAGGTCGAGCAGGGCCGGGTCCACTTTGGCGGCTGTGATGTTCAGCGCAGTGCGCATGGGGATACCGCCTCCGCTGGGTGCCTAGTTGAGGCGCTCGCCACTGGCCACGTCGAACAGATGTGCGTGATCCGTGTTCGCCTTGAGGTAGACCTTGTCGCCTGCTGCCGGATGGTTACGGCCGTCGATGCGTGCCACGATCTCCTGCTTGCCAGCGTTGTCGTCGACGTGCCCGTACAGGTAGCCGTCGGAGCCGAGCTCTTCGATGACATCCACGATCACCGGAAGGCCGACGTCCTCGGGGGAGATGGTGAGGTCCTCGGGCCGAATTCCGAACGTGACGGTGGAACCGGATGCCTTG
Organism: Micrococcales bacterium UBA3913; assembly: GCA_002391425.1. Lineage (GTDB taxonomy): Bacteria > Actinomycetota > Actinomycetes > Actinomycetales > Microbacteriaceae > UBA3913. The sequence goes on from DGEZ01000055.1 coordinate 16,124, forward strand.
GCCAGGATCTCAGAGGGGAAGCCCACCTTCTCGTTGCCGAACACGATGCCCTCTGCGGTGAAGGGGAGCTCGAGTAGGTTCATGGCGGGCGAGCCGATGAACCCGGCGACGAAGACGTTGCAAGGAGTCTCGTACAGGGCACGGGGGGTATCCACCTGCTGGAGGATGCCGTCCTTGAGCACGGCCACGCGATCTCCCATGGTCATCGCCTCGGTCTGATCGTGGGTGACGTAGACGGTGGTCACGCCAAGGTCCCGGGTCAGCTTGGCGATCTGTGTACGAGTCTGCACGCGCAGTTTCGCATCCAAGTTCGACAGCGGCTCATCCATGAGGAACACCTGGGGCTGGCGAACGATCGCACGGCCCATGGCGACGCGCTGGCGCTGACCACCGGAGAGAGCTTTCGGCTTGCGTCCGAGGTACTCGGTCAGGTCAAGGAGCTTGGCGGCTTCCTCGACACGGCGCTGACGCTCTTCCTTGTCCACACCGGCGATCTTGAGAGCAAATCCCATGTTCTCGGCGACGGTCATGTGCGGGTAGAGGGCGTAGTTCTGGAAGACCATCGCGACATCGCGGTCTTTCGGGGGCACATCGGTGACATCGCGGTCACCGATGTAGATGTGGCCTTCATTGACTTCTTCGAGTCCTGCCAGCATGCGGAGGGTGGTCGACTTTCCACAACCGGACGGGCCGACGAGTACGAGGAACTCGCCATCCTTGATCGCGAGGCTGATCTTGTCCACTGACGGACGCGATGCTCCGGGGTAGATACGAGTTGCTTTGTCAAATGTGACTGATGCCATGATTGGCACTCCTTTCACCGGCAGGTACGTGCCGGACGATCCTTCGTGAAACGGAGCAATAGTGGTGCACTAGTGCTGACGCCATTATTCCACGGATCGGATTCGCCATGTTGTGCAGTTGTGCGTGATGAGGTCGGATAGGCTCTTAGTGTCCCGTATCGGGTGCCGTCGTTTTTCTGGAGGATGCATGGCTGTGGATGATCCGGAGAACTCCCAGACGCGACCGATCGCGGTGCAGCACAAGGCGAGTCAGCTCAGGGCCCAGGCGGCGCAGGCGGACAAGCAGCGGCGCTGGGTGCTGTGGGGCGGTTCGGCTGCCCTCGTATTGCTGGTCATCGTGGCGTTTGTTGTCTCCCTGGTTCAGGGGGCTGGCGATGCGGGCAAGGTTCCCGCGAATATTTCTGGTGGCGAGTTTATGGTCGGCTCCAGCGCCGTGCTGTCCAGCGATGCCGTGGCCGAAGAGTCGACGGTGGACATCCGCATGGTGTTCGACTTTGACTGTGCAAACTGCGCGAGTTTCTTTGTCGCTAATGGGGAGAATATCCGCGGGTGGTCGTCGTCCGGGAAGGTGACGGTTGAGCTTGAGCCGGTGGCGTTCTCGGCGTCGTCGTATTCGTATACGGCCACTAATGCGGCTGCGTGCGTGGCGAACTATTCGCCCGATTCTTTCCTCGCCTTCACCCTGGCCATGATGGAGCCGTCCAATGATGGGACGTTGACCAAGGATGAGGCGCAGATCTCCCAGATTGCGACAGAGACCATCGGGGTGACGAGTTCGGCATTGAATTCGTGTATTCAGGATGGCACATACAAGAACTGGGCGGTGCAGACTGCCGACGATTTCCGTGAGGGGCGCAGTGATGCCGTCGCCGCGGGCGAGGACGTGCTTCCCGAGGTGTTCGTCAACGGTGAGCAGTTCACGGGCACGACGAATGATCCGATCGCGTTCTCGTCTTTCGTCTTCGTGACAGAGACACAGGCACCGTCGGAATCCGTGTCGGTTTCTTCTTCCCCGTCGGCTTCGGAGTAGGGGAATTCGGGTCTGGCGCGGTGGCGGACCCTCTCAGCTGTCATGGTAGTTTTGTCCTTCGGTGCCCCGTTAGCTCAGTTGGCCAGAGCATCGCTCTTGTAAAGCGAGGGTCGTCAGTTCGAATCTGACACGGGGCTCGCCTGCTCAGGCAACGCGAAGCGTTGCGCGCGAGCCCCCGTTTTCATCTGGGATGGAAACGGTTTTATGTCGCCTGCTCAGGCAACGCGAAGCGTTGCGCGCGAGCCCCCGTTTTCATCTGGGATGGAAACGGTTAGGGGTTAGTCTTCCTCGTCAAAGGTGAGCGCGACGGAGTTCATGCAGTACCGATTCCCGGTGGGGGTTTGGGGGGCGTCGTCGAAGACGTGTCCGAGGTGTGACCCGCAGTTTGCGCAGAGGACCTCGGTTCTGACCATCCCGTAGCTGTCGTCGCGCCGCAGGTGTACGGCTGTGCTGTCGTAGGGCGAGTAGAAGCTGGGCCATCCGCAGTGCGAGTCGAACTTGGTGCCGCTGACGAACAGCTCGTTGCCGCACGCGGCACACGTGTAGATGCCGGCGCGCTCTTCATCGAGCAGCTCGCCCGTCCAGGGGCGCTCGGTCGCCGCCTGTCGGAGCACCGCATACTGCTCGGGACCGAGCTCCTTGCGCCACTCCTCTTCGGACTTCTCCACCTCGTAGGCCATGCGTCAAGCGTACGCGCGATCCGATTGCCGGGGCGCGGGCGGGCGCCTCGCGGCGTCACAATCCGGACGCCGCGGCGCGGCCGGGGAGAATGGGCGGATGACGGAGGCGGAGGTGCGCGCGCGGTATGCCCGCTTCGCCCGCGAGGAGGCCCCCGGCCGCAGCACGCTCTACGCGCACTGGGCCGCGGGCGTCGCGGGGGGGCCCCCGCTCGCCCCCCCGTCTGCCCCCCCCGCCCCCCCGCCCCGCGCGCCCCCCCGCCCCACCCGCCCCCCCCCCC
>DGEZ01000088.1:0-10673 GCA_002391425.1 Micrococcales bacterium UBA3913
GGGTGGGGTGAAGCTGGACGACGGGATCGAGGACCAGATCGAGGCCGAACTCGACGGTCCCTTCCTCACGCCGACCGGCTCAGCGGTCGGCCGGATCACGCGATTCGCAGATGCCGAGGACCGCTACATCGTTCACCTGCTCAAGGCACTGCCGAATCCGCTGACCGGGCTCCGGCTCGTGCTCGATTGCGCCAATGGTGCGGCGGCGGGCGCATCCCCCGCGGTCTTTACAGACGCAGGTGCACGCGTGCACGTGATCGGCGCGGACCCCGATGGGATCAACATCAACCTGGGGGTTGGCTCGACGCACATGGAGAAGCTCCAGGAGGCCGTTGTCGCGCAGGGAGCTCAGCTGGGCATTGCGCACGATGGGGACGCGGACCGCTGTCTGGCCGTCGACGAAACCGGCCGGCTCATCGACGGCGACCAGATCATGGCGATACTCGCGATCGATATGGCAGCGCGCGGCGTGCTCGCGCACAACACCCTCGTGTGCACCGTGATGAGCAACCTTGGGCTCAAGCTGGCCATGGCCCGCCGTGGGATAGCGATTCGCGAGACGGCCGTGGGTGACCGCTACGTGCTCGAAGAGATCAATGCGCACGGCTACAACCTCGGCGGCGAACAGTCCGGCCACGTCATCATGCGCGACTTCGCGACGACGGGCGACGGGTTACTCACCGGGCTGCAACTGGCTGCGGTCATGGCCAAGACGGGCAAGCCGCTGTCGGAGCTCGCGGATGAGGCCATGACGGTATACCCCCAGGTGCTCGTCAACGTTCCGAACGTGGACCGCAACGCCGTGGCGGAAAACGCGGGCATCGCTCGCGCCGTTGCACAGGCAGAGGCCGAGATGGGGGACAGCGGCCGTGTGCTCCTGCGCCCGAGTGGGACCGAACCCGTCGTGCGCGTGATGGTCGAGGCCACCGACCAGAACACGGCTCGGGAGATTGCGCAACGACTCGTGGATGTGGTCCGCAGCGAGATCTCCATCGCCTAACGTTCTCGCCCGCGCCGCGCCGTACAGCGGAGGCGGCCGCACCGGTGTGGGGAAGTTCAGAGTTTGCGGATGAGCACCGAGTGCACCGCATGGTTCGCCGCCTTGCGCAACACCACGTCGGCCCGGGACTTGGTCGGGGCGATGTACTCCACGAGGTTCGGCTCGTTGACGCGGCGCCAGGTCGCGCGACCAATCTCCCGGACCTCCTCATCGGAGAGCTTCGCCCATCGGTGAAAGTACGAGTCCGGACGCGAGAACGCTTCGTGTTTCAGGTCGATGAGCCGGTCGACGTACCACGTCTCAATGTCGCCGACGCGCGCATCCACGTAAATGGAGAAGTCGAAGAAGTCCGACACGGCCAGACCTCCGTTCTGCGGGGGCTGGAGCACGTTCAGGCCCTCCACGATGAGCACATCGGGGCGGGACACCGCAATCGACTCACCGGGAATGATGTCATACCACTGGTGCGAGTACACGGGTGCGGCAACGCTTTCGGCGCCACCTTTCACGGACGCGACGAACCGCAGTAGGGCGCGTCGATCATACGACTCGGGGAAGCCCTTCCTGTCCAGGAGGCCACGTCGCTCCAGCTCATCATTGGGGTACAGGAATCCGTCCGTGGTCACGAGGGCGACCTTTGGTGTGGACTCCCACCGGGACAAAAGCTCCCGCAAGAGGCGAGACACGGTGGACTTGCCCACGGCAACCGACCCGGCGACGCCGATGACGAACGGTGTGGTCGCCTGCTGGCTGGCCAGGAGCTGATTGACTCTGCCCTGTAGCCCGCGGCGCTCCTCCACGTACAGACTCAGCATGCGGCTCAGCGGCAGGTAGACCTCGCTGACCTCGCGCAGGTCGAGCTTGTCGCCGAGGCCGCGGATCTGGGTGATCTCCTGCTCCGTCAGGGGGGACTCCTGCGCATCCGCGATCATCGCCCAGACGGAGCGTTCCACCTCGAGGAATGGGGACGGCTGTGTCCAGGTGAGGGGGAACCTGCCGTCAGCCGTCTGCGCCACGCACATATTCTGCCCTAAAATCGTGGGCATGCGCGCGAACGGGCGACCCGAATGATCATCGGCATTGGCCTGGATGTGGTGAACATCGAACGATTCGGCCGTCACATGGAGAACCCTCGCCTACGTGCGCGGCTCCTGCTCCCGACCGAGGACACCGGGACAATGGAGCATCGCGCGGCAATATTTGCGGCCAAAGAGGCGATCGTCAAGGCGTTCGGCGGCGTGCGCTCGTCAGAGTTTCGCTGGCACGACATCGGGATTTCGCATGGCCGTGACGGTCGCCCCGTCGCTATCCTTGAGGGGGCTGTTCGCCAGCTCGCCTCCGACCGTGGAGTCCACAGGATTCATGTCACTCTCAGCCACGACGAGCCCGTGGCTGCCGCTGTGGTGATTCTGGAAGGGAGAGCATCGTGAATCGTCCATTTCGGGAAGTGCGTGTCGACCTGTCCGCGGTTCGGGACAACATCCGCACCTTCGCCGACCGGGTCGGTGTCGAGGTCCTCGCCGTGGTGAAGGCGAACGCCTACGGTCACGGCGCGGTGCCGGTGGCACGCGCCGCGCTGGCCGGAGGAGCCACCCGGCTGGGAGTCGTCGACCTAACCGAAGCACGTCAGCTGCGCGAGGCCGGCATTGAGGCCCCGATTCTTGCCTGGTTGCACGCCCCCGATGAGGATTTCACGGGCGCGGCGGCGGACAGCATCACAGTGGGCGTGAGCACCCTGGCGCAACTCGATGCGGCGGCAAAGGCGGGTGTGCCCGCCGTGCACATCGCGGTGGACACCGGGCTGAGTAGGAACGGCGTGGCAGAGAGCCAGTGGCGTGACGTCTTCGCTCGCGCCGCCGGTTACGAGCGCGAGGGGGCGTTCACCGTGGAGGGCATCTTTAGCCATCTATCGGGGACCTCAGCTCCGGATGACGTGCGCCAGGGCGAGCGCTTCCGTACCGCAATAGCCGTGGCAGCGGAATACGGACTGCAACCGCCTCTGCTGCACCTGGCCGCCACCGGGGGCGCATGGATGTTCCCCGAGCTGCGATTCACCATGGTGCGCGCAGGTATCGTGACCTACGGTCTGTCGCCCTTCGACGCGAAGACCTCCGCGGATCTCGGTCTGCGCCCGGCCATGCGGTTGAGTGCGCGGATCGTGAACGTCAAGCACCTCCCCGCCGGCGAAGGCATCTCGTACGGGTACCTGTACCGCACGACCCAGGAGACAACGGTAGCCCTGGTACCCCTGGGGTATGCCGACGGCATTCCGCGGGTGCTCGGTCCGGGTGCAGTCGTGTCGATCAACGGTACGGAGTTTCCGATTGCGGGGCGCGTTGCCATGGATCAGTTCGTGGTTGACGTCGGCGCGCATCCCGTCTCGGTGGGGGACGAGGCCGTGTTGTGGGGAGACCCCGAGAAGGGGGAGCCGGCGGTGGAGCGCTGGGCCAAGGCGGCCGGAACGATCAACTATGAGCTGGTGACGAGACTGGGCAATCGGCCTGTGCGAACCTATGTCGGGGACTGATCGCGATCAGAGGTGGGCGTCCGTTCTCGGCCGCTATACGGTGGCCACGGCGGAGGACATGGAGGCGCTGGGGGTGCGGATCGCGCACGTGCTGCGCGGCGGGGACGTGGTCCTGCTCGACGGAGAACTCGGCGCAGGCAAGACGACCCTGACCCGTGGCATCGGCGTGGGCCTGGAGATCCGAGATCGCGTCACCAGCCCGACTTTTGTGGTCGCACGCACGCACCGGCGCAAGTCCGGGGAAGCACCCCTGGTGCACGTTGACGCGTATCGTCTCGGCGGTGTCCTGGAATTCGATGATGTGGATGTGGATGTGGACGCATCCATCGTGGTCGTGGAGTGGGGGGCGCCCTACGTCGCGGACCTCGCCGACGAATGGCTGGCCATCCACATTTCTCGGGAGCTCGGGGGCACACCCGCCGCGCAGGATCCCGACGATGCGGACGTCGCCGACCCTCGTGAGGTGACGATCACCGTGGCACGCGGTTAAGCTGAACAGGTGATTCTGGCAATCGACTCGTCGTGCGGCACGAGTGTCGCCGTCGTTAGTGACGGCAGCACCGTGGCGGAGTGCTCCGATCCGAATACGCGTGGGCACACCGAGGTGATCGGGGTGCTGCTCGCCTGTGCCCTCGCCACCGCCGGGGTGAGCCCCAGCGACATCACCTGCGTGGCGTACGGTACGGGGCCCGGCCCGTTCACAGGCCTGCGCGTGGGGATGGCCGCAGGTCGCGCGTTCGCGTGGGCCCGGGGCATCCCCGAGGCCGGGGTCCTCAGCCACGATGCGGTCGCTCTAGCTGTCCTGGAAGGGGCCGAGGAGGATGCCTTTCCGGGCGGTCTGCAGGTGGCCACGGATGCGCGCAGGCGGCAACTGTACGTGAGTGGATACAGCGGTCTCGATGGTGCGGGTCTGCCCGTGCGTACCTCCGGCCCGGCCGTGGTCGATGCAGCCGAGGCGGGTACATGGCTGCGAGCCGCCGAGGTGTCGGCGGGGGGCATTGGGCTCATCGCCGAGAGGCGTGCGCGAGCGGGCATCCCGCAGGCGGGAACCGCGCCGGTGTATCTGCGAGACCCGGACATCACGCGTGCCACGGGGCGGAAGTCGGTGCTGCAGTGACTACCCAGATTCGCCGCGCCGCGGCCGCGGACCTCGATGCGATCATGCGCATTGAGCAGGAGGCATTCGGTGCCGAGTCCTGGAGCAGGCAGGCGATGAGCAAGGATCTTGGCTCGGCGCAGTCGCACTACCTGGTCCTGACAGCTGACGGTTCCGTGCAGGCATTCGGGGGTGTGCTCGTGCCGGGGGAGGGCGCGGATGCGGACATTCTGACCATCGCGGTTGCGAGGACGCAGCGCGGTCACGGGTGGGGGAGGCTGCTGTTTCGCGCCCTCGTCGCCGAGGCTGAGGAACGCGGAGTGAGGAATGTGTTCCTGGATGTGCGTGAGGACAATGTCGCGGCGCGCGCCTTGTACGCTTCGGAGGGATTCGACGTGGTCAATCGGCGTGCCGGGTACTATCCGAGCGGGGCTGCCGCGCTGGTGATGAGGCGCGCGTTGCGGGAATCGGCGGGTCCCGTGGGACGTGAGGTGGCAGAGCCGGCAAGTGCGGTGACGTCGTCCGTGGGGGAACCCCTGGTTCTGGGTATCGAGTCCTCCTGTGATGAGACGGGTGTGGGGATCGTGCGTGGTACGACTCTGCTGGCCAATGTGATTGCGTCGTCCATGGAGGAACACGCCCGCTTCGGAGGAGTCGTGCCCGAGGTTGCGGCGCGCGCGCACCTGGAGGCGATCGAGCCGGTGTTGCGTGAGGCTGTCCGGCAGGCCGGAATCGCCGTTTCAGACATCGATGCGGTGGCCGTGACTGCGGGACCCGGCCTCGCCGGTGCGCTCATGGTGGGTGTCGGCGCGGCCAAGGGGTTGGCGGTGGCCTTGGACAAGCCGTTGTACGGGGTGAACCACCTGGTCGGCCACGTCGGTGCGGATGTCCTGGATCGCGGTGAGGTGACGACTCCGACGATCGCACTGTTGGTGTCGGGCGGGCACACCTCTTTGCTCCTCGTGCGTGATCTGGTCGCCGATGTGCGCCTGCTCGGCGAGACGATCGACGACGCCGCCGGGGAGGCATTCGACAAGACCGCTCGGCTGCTGGGCCTGCCGTACCCGGGTGGACCTCACATTCAGCGGATGGCACAGCAGGGGGATCCGAACGCGATCCGGTTCCCGCGCGGGCTGAGCCTGCCGAAGGATATGGCCGCGCACCGCTACGATTTCTCCTTCTCGGGGCTGAAAACGGCTGTGGCGCGCTATGTGGAACGCGCGCAGGCGGCCGGTGAGACGGTCAGCGTGCCGGATGTGGCGGCGAGTTTCCAGGAGGCCGTCGTGGACGTTCTTCTGACGAAAGCGCTCGCCGCGTGTCGAGATTTCGAGATTCCTCGTCTTCTCCTCGGCGGCGGAGTCGTCGCGAATGCCGCGCTCCGCGCGGCGGCCGAGCAGCGTTGCGCGGCCGCGAACGTCGAGCTGCGTATCCCGGCGCTCTCCCTGTGCACGGACAACGGGGCGATGATCGCGGCGATCGGCGCCCAGCTCATCATGGCGGGCAGACCCGCCAGCGGTCTCGGCTTTGCGGCGGACTCGACTCTGCCGGTTACCTCCGCGCTCGTCGGCTGAGCGGGCTTCTTCCGCTGGCAGGATTAGCTCATCCCTCTAGAATGGGGGAAACCCCGCAAGGAAGGCGTGCCCGCCATGGCTGACGAACCGCAGAACCCGAATTCACAGGCGCCTGCTCAGGAGCCGCCGCAGTACGGCGAGCGGATTCCTCAGGACACCCCGGCGTATTCCACCCCGCCGAAGTACGGCGAACGGATCACCCCCGTGCCGGGCGCTGCGCCGCAGCCAGCCTCGCCTGGGCAGACAGATCCATACCCGACGGGAAATTACACACCGGGCCAGCCCTATGTGGGCACCCCGCTCCCGCAATCGGGTTACGGCCAGGCCGGGTATCCGCAGGCTGGCGCCCCGTCGGGCCCGGGTGGGTATCCGAACCGGTCGACCAAGATGAATGTGCTGGCCGTTGTCGCGTTCATCGTCACGTTGGTGGTGTCGAACCTCATCGGCATGATTCTGGGCATCATCGCCCTACGACAGATCACGCGCACGGGTGAACGTGGGCGAGGACTCGCGATCGCCGCAATCGTGGTCGGTGCGCTGTTGACGGTGATCGGTATCGCCCTGCTGGTGTGGATGACGAGCATGGGGATTTCCGTGACGGATCTGATCACGGGCACGGTGACCCTGCAGGACGTCAGCACCGGGGGCGTCACGGCGTAACGCGATGAGCGACGATGGCGCGGTGCCGTCCCGCGATGCGCGTGACGAATAAGGTGGCGTGCTCGTCGCCGTGTAGGCGCAGTTCGCGTCGCAAGACGGCCGGATCAACATCCGCACCTCGTTTTTTGATCTCCAGCGACCCGATATTGCGCTGGTGCACAAGCTGGCGCAGCCGTCTCCTGTCGAACGGGAGCACCTCATCGACGGCGAAAACATCGGCAAAGGGTGTGCTCGTGCACTGCGCCGAACTCAGGTAGGCGATGCCGGGGCTGATCGTGTGGGCCTGGAGGCGTGCCGATAGCTCCCCCAGGGCACGTGCACGGATGACGGCCGGGTCGGGGTCGTACAGGTAACGGTCCAGCGCTGCGGTCGGGACCGCGGGGTCGTGTTCGTCGCCGTCAATCTCGTGCGCGGCGTCGTCGGTGAGCACGAGGGCGCTGAATCTGCGTCCCGGGCGTGCGAGGGGGCCGAACCACAGACCGAGCTCGCGCGCTACACCGTGGTCGGATACCCACTGTGCTTCGCATTCTGCGGGGATCTGGTCATGGGGATGTCCGGGGCCGAGCTTCATGCCGACGGCGTGGGTCTCGGCCAGCGAGTACACCCAGTCCACCGGTGGGGTGAAATCGTCAGGGTCGTAGCTGCGCCCGGCATCCGAGCGACGCGCGGGGTCCGCCCAGATGGCGGCCTGTGCGGGCAGGGACACGGACTGTGCATCCTTGAGGACGACGCTGGTGTGGGGGAACGGTGCGAGGTTGTACGTTGCGATCGCGGCGGTGACTGGATCGCGCTCGATGGCCGTCACCGTCATCCCGGCTGCGGCGAAGGCGAGGGAGTCTGCTCCCATGCCACAGCACAGATCCACCACCTCGGTGGCCCCCGCATAGCGGTAGCGGGCCGCGTGGACGGCCGCGATGCGCATCCGCGTGGCCTGCTGCAACCCGGCATCCGTGTACAGGAGTGAGGCGGCGACGTCGCCGAACTTCTCACGCCCGCGACGCGCGAGCTGTGCCTGGGTGAGGGCGACGGCGGTCAGCTCCGGGGAGTATCCTCGGGCGCGCAGCAGCTGGACGGCCCGACCCGCTTCACGGACGCTATCCAGGGGTAGATCGCGCGCCGTGGCCACCGCTTCGAATCCCTCGGGGGTGAGCAGGAGCCGCAATTGGTTTTCATCCACGGGTCCATTCTCGTGGCTTGGCCTCGGTTACGCTGTGAGCGTTAGCACTCGTGTTGCGAGAGTGCTAACGGACGGCTACAGTTTGTCTTAGCACTCTCAGGACGAGTGTGCTAATTGGTTTTGTGTCATTGAATTTCGAAAGAAGAGGTCGCAAGTGTCGGTCAATTTGAAGCCGCTTGAGGATCGCATTGTCGTTCGTCCCCTCGAGGCCGAGCAGACCACCGAGTCGGGTCTCGTGATCCCTGACACCGCCAAGGAGAAGCCTAGCGAGGGTGAGGTCGTCGCCGTTGGACCAGGTCGCTTCGACGACAAGGGCGAGCGTATCCCTCTCGACATCGCCGTGGGCGACAAGGTGTTGTACTCGAAGTACGGCGGAACCGAGGTCAAGTACGCGGGCGAGGATTACCTCGTGTTGTCCAGCCGCGACGTACTGGCCATCATCGGCTAGTAGTCTGAGAGCCTCAGAGCTGAGAGCCGGGTGCCCACGGGGGTGCTCGGCTCTTAGTGTGTGTGAACAGGAGTCCCATGGCGTCCTCAGATGAGAGTCGGCCCTCGGCTAGTCGTGTCGGCGTCATGCTCGCGGTTGCGGCATACCTGCTGTGGGGCGTGCTCCCGGGATACTTTCTCGCGCTTGCCCCGGCGAATGCTTTTGAGGTCGTCGCAGCGCGCATCCTGTGGTCGCTGATCTTCTGCGCCGTGCTGCTCACCGTCATGCACGCCTGGGGGGCTTTCTGGGCCGTGATGCGGTCTCGCCGCGCGCGGTGGACGTTCGCGCTGGCGGGGGCGCTCATCTATGTGAACTGGCAGACGTATGTCCTGGCGACATTGACGGGGCACATCGTCGAGGGTGCCCTGGGGTACTTCATCAATCCGCTGGTGACTATCCTGCTCGGGGTATTCGTCCTCCACGAGCGTCTGCGGCCCGTCCAATGGGGGGCAGTGGGCATCGGTGCGGCGGCGGTCGTCGTGCTTACGGTGGAGGTCGGGCAACTGCCGTGGATTTCTCTCATCCTGGCGTTCTCGTTCGGGGTGTATGGCCTGATCAAGAATCGCGTCGGTCGTAATGTGGATGCGGTCACGGGGCTGACGGTGGAAACACTGTGGCTCACCCCGGTGGCCGTGGCGATCTTGGCCATTGTCCAGGTTTTTGGCGGGGGCTTGACCTTTGGTACTGCGGGGTGGGGCCACGCGGTTCTCATGATGTCCCTTGGCGTGGTGACGGCGATTCCGCTGTTGCTCTTCGCAGGGGCTGCGCGTCGGGTCAGCTTGGTCACGGTGGGACTCACCCAGTACCTCGCCCCTATTCTGCAGTTCCTGTTCGGGGTTTTCGTCATGGGTGAGAGCATGTCGGTAGCACGCTGGGTGGGCTTCTCCCTGGTGTGGCTGTCCCTGCTGATCATCTCCGTGGATGTGGTGCGTCGCAGCCGACACTGAGACTGGCAGTCCCGCAGTGTTCTAGGCTGGGGGTATGCGCGCTTCACTCTCGCGGCATCTTGCTGGTGTCACCGTGGCCGGAATCCTTGTCGTCGCTCTGGCGGGCTGCGCCGGGGGATCGGACGCCGTCAGCTCGAGCGCGGTTGCCGAGTCGGTGACCGTGTCGCAGGTTGCAGGCGATGGGACGTTACTCATCGCGGCCATGCTTCCGGGTACGACGGATGACTCCTCCTACACCGATGCGGTAGAGGCCGGTGTACAGCTGGCCGTCCGGGACATTGAGGCAAGCGGCCTGGGGCCGGCCGTTTCTCTGGTCCTTCGTGACGCGGGAACTTCAACGGAGGTTCCGGAGGGTGCCGATGTCGTCTACTTCCCCTTCCTGGGGGAGGCCGAGGCTCCCACGGGCGTGGTCGTCGCGCAGGTCGGGGACGCTCCGGTGACTGCCAGTGACGACTTCGTTGCCCGGCTGGAGGCAATCAGCCCGCTACTGGAAGACTCTCGTTATGCGGCGGAGAGCTACGACGCCGTGATCGTGGCCGCGTTGGCTGACCTCGTGGCGGGCTCCGATGCGGCCGTGTCCGTCGGGTCTGCGCTCCCCCTGGTCAGTGTGTCTGACGGTTACGCGTGCACGAGCTTTGGTGACTGCGCGACGGCGCTGAGCGAGGGAGAATCGATCCACTATGTCGGGCAGTCGGGGACGGCGGAACGGTCTGCGGATGGCCTCGCGGTGGGAGACCTGAGCCTCGCTCTGTTCTGAGGCAATATCACGAACAGGTATCGATTGGGGCATTTTACATGTCCGAAACACCCTTGTAGCTAATTGCGTCGCTCCCCCGTCTAGTTTGGGGTGATGGGTCCAGTCCCAGACTGGTCTTGTTCATGCAATCAAATCACTTAGGAGCAACATGAGCGCATTCTCGAAGGCCGAAAAGTCTTCAGCGCGTACTCAGGTGTTCGCGTGGGGAACCAAGGCAGTCGCCTTGGCAGCCACGGGACTCCTGCTGGTCTCCTGCTCGAGCAGTGGCGATACCGCTAGCAGCTCGACTGCAGAGGACCTGACGCTGAAGATCGGCACTATTCTTCCTCAGACGGGTTCGCTGGCAACACTCGGTCCTCCCGAATTCGCTGGTGTTGATCTGGCCGTTCAGGACATCAACGATGCCGCGGCAGGTCTGAGCATCTCGGTCGAGCACAAGGACTCGGGTGAC
>DGEZ01000088.1:10947-11469 GCA_002391425.1 Micrococcales bacterium UBA3913
CGGCGTCGTCGAGCGTGTCCTTCACGTTCATCGACCAGGTCACGCAGGCTGGTGTGGTCATGGTCTCCCCGGCGAACACGTCTCCGGACTTCACAACTTACGACGATGGCGGGTACTACTGGCGTACCGCTCCGTCCGATGTCTTGCAGGGCAAGATCATGGGCAACAAGCTCGTCGAGGATGGCAAGACGAACGTCTCGATCGTCTACATGAACGACTCCTACGGCATCGGCCTTCAGGAGAACATCGTGTCGACGCTGGAGGATGCGGGCGTGCAGGTCCAGAGCACTACCTACGATCCGAACGCGTCGAACTTCACTGCTGAGGTGACGGAGGCGCTGTCCTACGATCCGGATGCAGTCGTCGTGATCGGTTTCGAGGAGTCGAAGTCGATCTTCGCTGAGCTCGCCACCGAAGGGTACAGCTTCGACAACGTGTACGGAACTGACGGCAACTACGGCATCATGACGGCGGACGACACTCCGGATATTGCTGGTGCTCAGTTCACCAACCCCGGTGTCA
>DGEZ01000144.1:0-519 GCA_002391425.1 Micrococcales bacterium UBA3913
AGATGTCAGCGCGTTGACGAGGTATTTCAGGTCGTCTGGGGACCCCCAACGCGAGGTGGGGGCGTAGTAGCCGGTCACCTGGTAGCCCCAGGAGCCACCGAAGGGATGCTCCATGAGGGGGAGGAACTCGACGTGTGTGAAGCCGAGCCCGGTGACATGCTCAATCAGTGCGGGGGCGATCTCCCGGTACCCCATCCCGGGTTTCCACGACCCGAGGTGCACCTCGTAGATGCTGATGGGGGACTGGTAGTGGGGGATGCTCTCCTGCCGGGCCATCCACGCCTGGTCCGTCCAGGTGAAGTCACTCGCGTAGCTGACCGAGGCGGTGTGCGGGGGAGTCTCGCACTGGCGTGCGTAGGGGTCGGCTCGCAGCACCCAGCGTCCGTCTGGGGTGAGCAGCTCGAACTTGTACGGCATCCCCGCCGCGCATCCGGGGACGAACAGTTCCCAGACGCCGGAGTCCCCCAGCCGGCGCATCATGTGCCCGGCCCCATTCCATCCGTTGAAGTCGGCCACCAC
>DGEZ01000144.1:838-3968 GCA_002391425.1 Micrococcales bacterium UBA3913
TCGTGCTTCCCGTGGGCGAACAGGTACAGGTCAAGGTCGGACACGGTCGGAAGGTAGCGGTAGCCGTCGTCAGCGACCCAGGTCGACTCGCGGGTCTCGCCCGTGGCATCCGGCCACTCGTAGTGCGCCTGGACCCGGTACCCGGGGACCTCCTCCGTGTCGGCCAGGACCCCCTGCCAGACACCGTGACCCACGGGGGACAGTTCGACGCTCGTGCCCCCGCCGAGGACCGCCTCGACGCGGACAGCGCCGGGGCGCCGGGTGCGGATCACTACCATCTGGGCGACTACGTGCGCCCCGAGGACGTGGTGCGGATCGGTGTGGGTGCCGTTCTCAATGGCGATGAGTTCGTCGTCGCTGGGGGTGACCTGGGGAGCAGTCATGTGATGCCTCTATGTTCGGTCCGGGTAGGTGATCCGTGCCACGTGCGCGGGTATCGCGTTCATGTCGAGGCGCACAAAGCTCGTTTCAGACCACGTCCACTGTGCGCCGGTGAGCATATCTGTGACGGGGAACTGCGCGCCGGGGTCTAAACCCAGCGCGGTCATGTCCAGGTGGATGAGCGTCGAGATGTCGGTGTGTGCGGCGGTGTTCACTACGACGATGACGCCGCTGGGCGGCTCGCCGGTGGCGGGATCGGCGGGGGTGCACTTGCTGTACACGAACACGGCGGGATCGTCACTGTGGTGGATGGTGATGTTGCGCAGCTGGTGCAGTGCGGGGATCTCGCGGCGGGCCCGGTTGAGTGCCCGCACGACGTCCTCAATGCTGTGCCCATCGGCGCGGGCCGCCTCCCAGTCGCGCGGGCGGTACTCGTACTTCTCGTTGTCGAGCTGCTCATCGGCGTCGGGCCGTTTCGCGGTTTCCAGGATTTCGAAGCCGGAGTACATCCCCCAGGACGAACTCCCCGTGGCGGCCAGCACCGCCCGCGCGATGGAGGCGCCGCGGCCGCCGTTCTCCAGGTACGGCGTGAGGATGTCCGGTGTCGTGGGGAAGAAGTTCGGGCGCAGAAAATGCGCGGTCTCGTGGGATACCTCGGTGAAGTAGTCGGCAAGCTCCCCGGGGGTGTGCCTCCAGGCGAAGTAGCTGTAGGACTGCTGGAAGCCGACCTTGGCGAGGGTGCGCATCGGGGCGGGCCGCGTGAACGCCTCGGCCAGGAAGATCACCTCGGGGTGCTGTGAGCGCACCGCGGCGATGAGCCACTCCCAGAACTCGGTGGGCTTCGTGTGCGGATTGTCGACGCGGAAGAGGGTCACGCCCTGGGCGATCCAATGCTCGCAGATGCGCAGCACTTCGGCCCGGATCCCCGCCGGGTCGTTGTCGAAATTGATCGGGTAAATGTCCTGGTACTTCTTGGGCGGGTTCTCGGCGAACGCAATGGAGCCGCCGGGGAGGGTGGTGAACCACTCCGGGTGTTCACGCACCCATGGGTGGTCCGGGCTTGCCTGGAGGGCGAGGTCGATGGCCACCTCCAGGCCGGCGCGATGGGCCGCCCGAACGAAGGTGCGGAAGTCGGAGAGGGTGCCCAGATCGGGGTGGACCGCGTCGTGGCCGCCCTGAGCGGAGCCGATCGCCCACGGGGAGCCGGGGTCACCGGGGTGGGGGGTGAGCGAGTTGTTGCGGCCCTTCCTATTGGTCAGCCCAATCGGGTGGATCGGCGGAAGGTACACGATGTCGAAGCCCAGCTCGGCGATGCGGGGAAGCTCTCGCGCCGCGGTGCGGAACGTGCCGGACTTCCACTGCTGGCGGGACTTGATGAAACGCGCCCCCGCGGAGCGCGGGAAGAGCTCGTACCATGCGCTGAACCCGGCGCGCTCGCGGTCGACAACGAGGTCGAAGACAGCTGACCTGCTCTCCACCGAGGCAGCCGGGCGCAATCGGAACTCCTGGGCGATCCGATCCTGGCTTGCGCGGTGAAAGCGCTCCTCGGGGCTCACAGCGGTGTCCCGCATGACGGCGGCAAGTCGCGCGAACTCTGCCCGAACGGTGTCGGTCCTGTCCGCGTCGGAACTGGCCCTCTCCAGGAGCTGCGCACCGATGGCGAGGGTGAGTTCGGTGTCGAGCCTGCGCGGGATCTTGATGCCCGCGTCGTGCAGCCAGGTCTCCCAGTCGTCGCCGAACGCCCAGAACCGGAACTGCCATCGACCGGCCTGGCGGATGCGCGCGCGGGTCGCCCAGCGGTCAAGCCCACGGTTCGCGTACTCCATGCGATGCCGGTGTACCTGGCCATCCGGGGCGGTGAGTTCGAGAATTACCCCCATGAGGTCGTGGCCCTCGCGGTAACTGGTCACCTCGAAGGGAACCCACTCGCCCTCGTAAGCCCGGGCAGGCCAGCGGGCGCAGTCCACGACCGGGAACGGATCGAGAATCGCGATCCTGCCCGCTCGCGTTGCCACCGTTGGGGTGGCGTCAGCGTCGACACTCACCCTTCGAGCGTACCAATCTCGCTGCCCGCGTGCGGCATCCCTTGTGCCTGAACGCCAGTGTCACTTACCGAAACAAAGAAACCTTAGAATCGAGCCTGTGAAAGCGATTCGTCGATTTACTGTTCGCCCGGTGTTGCCGGAGTCCCTAGCCTCCCTGGATCGTCTTGCCAATAACTTCCGGTGGACGTGGCACCTACCGACTCGTCGTCTGTTCCAGCAGATGGACCCGGAACTGTGGCAGACGGTGCGCTCGCCGCTGGAGTTCCTGGGCGCTCTCGACCAGGGCAGGCTGGAGCAGCTCGCCGCGGACACCGGTTTCGTCGCCTCGGTCGCGCAGGCTGCGGCAGATCTGAACGAGTACCTGACGGAGGCGCGCTGGTACCAGAGCCTGGGCGAGGCGGCCCCGGAGGGGATCGTGTACTTCTCCCCGGAGTTCGGGGTCGACGGTGCACTGCCGCAGTACTCGGGCGGGCTCGGCATCCTCGCGGGAGACCACCTGAAGGCGGCCTCCGACTTGGGGGTGCCGCTGACCGCGGTGGGCCTGTTCTACCGCTCCGGGTACTTCCATCAGGCGGTGACCGCGCAGGGGTGGCAGGTGGAGAGCTACCCTCTGCTCGACCCGAGCGCGCTCGGGCTCTCCCTGGTGCGCCACCCCGACCGTTCACCGGTGGAAGTGTCCCTGGCCCTGTCTCTTATACACATCT
>DGEZ01000013.1:0-576 GCA_002391425.1 Micrococcales bacterium UBA3913
TACGACCTTGCCATCATCGGATCTGGTGGTGGCGGGTTCGCCGCCGCGATCCGTGCGACCACGCTCGGGAAGTCGGTGGTGATGATCGAGCGTGGCACACTCGGCGGGACCTGTGTCAACACCGGCTGCGTGCCATCGAAGGCCCTCATCGCCGCCGCTCACGCCCGGTATGTCGCCGCCGACGCATCTGACCGGTTCCCGGGAATCGCGACCACGGCGGCGCTGGTCGACTTGTCTTCCCTGATCAGTGGCAAGCAAGCGCTGGTTGAATCACTGCGGGGCGAGAAGTATGCCGACATCGCCGACTCCTACGAGTGGCAGATGCGTCGCGGGAATGCTGCGTTCACTGGCACGCCTGATGCGCCGGTCCTCGAAGTCACCGGAGCTGACGGAAGCGTCGAGACTATCGAAGCCGATCATTACCTGGTCGCTACTGGATCCCAGCCCTGGACCCCACCGATCGATGGCCTGGCAGAAGCGGGTTATCTGACCTCGACCACCGCGATGGAGTTGACCGAGGTCCCCACGTCGTTGCTGGTGCTCGGAGGTGGCTACGTCGCCCTGGAGCAGGCGCAG
>DGEZ01000013.1:727-2550 GCA_002391425.1 Micrococcales bacterium UBA3913
CGTCGCCCTGGAGCAGGCGCAGCTGTTCGCCCGGCTCGGGTCAAAAGTCACGCTGCTGGTGCGGTCCAGGCTGGCGTCGAAGGAGGAGCCGGAGGTCTCGCGGGCGCTCGAAGGAGCGTTCGCCGACGAGGGCATCCGCGTGATCCGCCGCGCGGCGCCCACCCGGGTGTCTCGTAATGCGGGCGGTGAGGTCGTCGTGAGCACGGATGTCGCCGGAGGGACGCAGGAGTTCCACGCCGATCAGGTTCTGGTCGCCCTCGGCCGCCGTCCGGTCACCGACGGGCTCGGCCTCGACGCGGTGGGAGTGAAGACCGGAGACTCAAACCAGGTCGTGGTCACGGATCAACTGCGATCGTCCAACCCGCGAATCTGGGCGGCAGGCGATGTGACCGGGCATCCCGAGTTCGTCTATGTCGCCGCCCACCACGGCACCCTGGTCGCTGAGAACGCCTTCGCCGACGCCGAGAGGTCCGTCGACTATGCACGGCTGCCGCGGGTGACGTTCACCGGTCCCGCGATCGGCGCGGTCGGGATGACCGAGAAGCAGGTTCTCGCCGCTGGCATCCGCTGCGACTGCCGTGTGCTGCCGCTGCACCACGTACCTCGCGCGCTGGTGAACCGGGACACCCGCGGGTTCATCAAGATCGTCGTGAATGCCGAAACGAGCGAGATCCTCGGCCTGACCGTCGTCGCCAAGGATGCTGGCGAACTTGCCGCCGCAGGCGTCCACATCCTGGGTAAGACCATCGCTGAGGTCGCCGACTCGTGGGCCCCTTACCTGACCATGGCCGAAGGCATCCGTATTGCCGCTAAGTCCTTCACCATCGATCCATCGCAACTATCTTGCTGCGCCTGAGTGCCACGCCAGTGCCCGTCGAGAGCGGAGGTCCAGATACGGCGGGTGCTGGCTGAGGTGCTGTTGATCATCATCGTGTTGCGGGCATTGTGCTCGTCCACGAAGTTGCCAAGGGTGATCGTGATCGCCAATGGGCTCCGCGCCGCACACCCGCCGCCACACTGCTGCTGAACAAGCGCCCCACATCACGGGTACCGCGTGACAGCGTCTACAGCGGCGTAGCCGAAGCAATCAGAAGGCCCGCGCCCTAAGGGTGCGACCGGGGCGGCGGTCCTACGGTTTGGTCATGTCAGTTGCAGCGTGGTGATGCACGTCGGGTCGTCCGCGTTCACCGTTGAGATAGTCGCGGTGCCGGTCTGCGAGTCGTGTCCGATGGTCAGGGAGGCTTCGAGACCGCGAGGGACCCAGAATCCGACGAAACCATTGTCGAACGTCTGCCGTAGGTCGTTGATCAGCACGTCACCGGTTGCCGTGTCGGTGAGCGTGACCTGCACCTCGGTGTTCGCGAGTTCACCGAGGCAGGTGGTGAGGCTATGGAAGTAGCAGTCGTGTGTTTGCGCACGGAAGGGCGCGACCGAGATGTACACCTCGTCTTCGGGCATCGCGAGCTGGGTTTCGCGGCCCTGTCCGTCGGTAAGGACGAGCACGGCGGGCTGCACGGATGCGATCAGGTCAGTCGGACGGTCAGCAACAGGCAGGGTGTCGAGCCGTTCGATGATCTGGGCCGCGCCGAGGCCGTCCAGATTGTGCTCGGCAAGGAACTCACTGTCGCCGGTTTCGCTGCTCGCTGCGGACGGTGCAGCGGTGGGCGCGGGGGCGGCGCATCCGGTCAGGGCGAGCCCAGAAACGAGTACGGCGGCGACCGTGGCGAACAGCTTTCTGCGGGGCATGGTGGTGTGGTGGCTCATGGCAATGATCTTTCAAGAGAAGTCGGAAGCAGTATCAGTGCTGTCTCTTATACACATCT
>DGEZ01000116.1 GCA_002391425.1 Micrococcales bacterium UBA3913
GGAACTCCGCGAAGTGTTCGGGCACGTTGTCCAGGTCGCGGAGTTGCTCCTTCGCGGTGCCGGTGTCGAGTCCCTTGCTGGCGGTGCCGAGCAAGTCGGCGGCGGACCGGGCAGCTTTCAGCGCGGCGGTCATTTCGTCGCTGCTGGCACGAGTGGTCTTCAGGTATTCGTTGAACGAGATGAGGCCGAGGACGGCGACGCCGAGGGCGATGCCCCACGGGCCGGAGAAGAACGCCGCGGCCGCACGCCCAGCGGCGACCGTCTTCGGCATCTCCACAGCCAGGGTCCGCACCGACTCCCGGAACGCGACAACCTTCGGGACCGCGAGGATCGCAGCGCCACCGAACAGGATGATCACCCCGGCCAGGGCGGTGAGGACCGCGATCGCGGTCTGCGCACCATCCGGCAGCGACCCGACCATGTTCGCGAGGTTCGCAACCCCGTCAGCCCCAGCGACCACGACAGGCAGCAGACGTTCGCCGAGCTCGATCGCCATGTCCACAACCGAGTTCCGGGCCATGTCCAGCTGCGCCGCGGCTGTCGCGTACCGCTTGTCAGCTTCCGCCGTCAACGCCAACTGCTCAGCCCACGACCGGTTGCCAAGCTCGAGGGAGTCGCGCAGCAGGTTCCCCGCTCCGGCGAGGTTCAGCAGCGAACGCAGCACACGGACGTCGGTCTGTCCCAGCTTCGCGAGGGTGGCGAACACGTCCCCACCGGTCGCGTTGAGACGCCCCATCCCCTCGATCACCAGCGCCAGCGCTTCAGCAGGCGAGGACCGCCACTTCGCGGCGAACTCGTCAGCCGACAACCCGGCGAGCTTCGCCCACTCGATCAGCTTCGACCCCCGCTGCGACACCGCATTGGAGATGTCGATCATGATGTTCGACACCGACGAACCGCCGGCTTCGGCCTCGATGCCAACCGACGCGAGCGCGTTCGCGAGCCCCAACGTCTCACCCTCGGTCAGGCCGATGATGTTCGCGGCGCCAGCGATCCGCTGCGCCATCTGCACGATGTCCCGCTCCGTCGACGCACCATCGTTACCCAGCGCGACAACCGCGGCACCCAGACGACCCACATCCTCAGGGGCGGTCTGCATGATGTTCATCAGCTGCGCCAGAGACGTGGCAGCCTCATCCGCGGTGAGGTTCGTCGTCTCACCGAGGTCGATCATGGTGCGGGTGAACCGCACAATGTCGTCGGCGTGGACACCGAGTTGCCCGGCAGCCTCCGCCACCGCGGCGATCTCCTGATGCGACGCCGGAAGTTCCTTCGCCAGGTCACGCAACCCGGCCTGGATCTCAGCGAGCTTCTCCGGGGACGCGTCCACGGTCTTCGTGACGCCGGTCCACGCCGTCTCCCAGTCGCGGGCAGCCTTCACCGTCAACGCCGATGTCGCCACCATGGCAGCACCGATGACCGCGAGACTCCGCCCCACATCTCCAGCGGCGGCGCGCGCCTTCTCCGACATGCCGCCGATCTCGACAGCGACACCACGCAACCGGGGCCGGGCACCCTCAGCCTTCCGGCCAAGGTCCTCCGCCTTGCCCGCCGCACCACCGAGGGCGCGACCAGCTTTCTCGGCGGCAGCTTCAGACTCAGCCAGATCCTGCTTGAGAACCTGCTTCCCGACTGTCTGGATCCTCCAGACGATGGAGCCCGCTTCGAACACGCTCGCTCACCGCCTTCTGGGTCCAAGAGCCCTCGATCTGGGCGAGTCGGTGAACTGCTGACCGGACGAAATGCCACGGCCTCGTCTCCAAGGCCCGGTCCAGGTCCGGGATCAGGTGATGCTGTGCGAGGTCCAGTTCGACCTCACCGAACAGGTGAGGGAACAGGAGCCCCCAGAACTCTTGAGCGCTTAGACTGCGGGCGCGTTCTTCCGCTTCGGCAGCCTGTCTTGCGGCTGCTTCCCGGGCTTCCTTCCACCCGCGGGGGAAGACGTACTCGGGGTAGATCCCAGAAGCTGGATCAGGTCTTCCAATGCCGAACTGGGCGATGTCAGCAGGGGTGAGAGTCCCAAACGCGTGACCAGCGCCCACATCGCTTTTGTGTGGCCCTCCACGCCTCCCCCCGACGACAGGTAGAGGTTCACGCCGGCGTCGGAGAGGATCGTCTGCCAGAAGAACGCCGCCATCGACACGTCTTCGGTTTCCCCGATCGAGAGCTCGTCCCCGATCCGGGTCGAGTTCACCCTGTCGTCCTCAGGGATGGGCACCCATCCTTCGTCGGTCTTCGCTGCACCGTCAAGCGCCATGCACAGCGCCGCGGTGATCTCCTCCTGGTCGGCTTGCCCTGTGGCGCCGCGCAGGTAGGTGTCCGTGATCTGCATCCCGGCGTTGCCCGGGAGGGGGCGGATCACGTACGGGTCGTCGATGCCTTCGACCGTGAGGTGCAGGTTCCTGCCCTCGGTGGTGGCGGTGATCGCCATGCGGGATGCGTTCCTTTCAGCACGTTGAGAGAGATGGGTGGCGGCACCCCGGGAAGGGGGGTGCGGGGTGCCGCCACGCGGGTTACACGGTCGCGGCCGCCAGGGAATACGGGGCGCTGGCTGTCTCTTATACACATCT
>DGEZ01000024.1 GCA_002391425.1 Micrococcales bacterium UBA3913
CCACCGAGGAACACACGACGGGGGAACACACGACGACCCTGCATCTGCAGTCACACTCCTCACCACGGCACACCGCACTCCCCACGAGCGTAATACTCCTGAGCGGAGACCCCCAGCCGGACTGGCCGTCAACCCGCAGACGCGGGGATCAGCCCACGAAGTCCAGCCCCAGCACGACCGTCACCGGGTAGTCCAGACCATCCACGACGGACACCACAGAAATACCCAGATCCTGCGCCACCGCCTCAGCCGTCGCCCGGTACTCCTCCGAGCTGAACGCGACATAACTCGACGACTCCACAGAGGATGCGTTGCCCGTCGAAATCGTCGCGAACCCCGCAGCATCCAAAGCCTGCGCAGCGGACGCGGCCAGCCCCGTCGTCGAGGTCGCATTCAGCACCACGACACTCACCCCGTAGTCGACCACAGCAGCGCTCGACGACTCCGCTGCCGGGGACGACGAGGCCGCAGCGCTGGACGAATCGGCTGAAAGAGAAGAAGAGGACACAGCCGATGAGGAGGAGTCTGAGCCGAACACGGCACCGACAAACTCGTAGCTAATACCGGCCTTGCGGGCGTTCAGGTACGCGAAACCACCCAGCGCGATCAGGACAGCGGCCAGGGTGCACGACAAGAAGATGATCCAGCGGCGACCGCGCACAGGGCGCTGCCGGTGCGCCCCCGTGCGCAGCACAGCCGCCGCACGGTCATCAAACTCGTCGGGAGGAAACGATTCAGCCATCACACTCTCGCTCGGACAACGGGGACACTCACTCGAACACCTCGAGGCGTGCCTCCCTCAGCCGTCGCAGACGATACACAAGCATCGGGTCCAGCACCAACGCCTCAGGAGAGTCGATGAGCGCATACAGTAGTTGATAGTACCGCGCCTCCGACAGGCCCAGCTGGGAACGAATCGCCGCGGCCTTCACACGGCCAGACGCCGGGTGCTCCCGTTCGAATCGCAGCACCGCGGAGACGTCCACGTCAGCAGCCACACCCCGAGCATCCATAGCACCGACCCTAACGGGAGCCACTGACACCGCTACGAGGCATCGGGAGCGTAGATCGCCCGAGCCAGCGCATCCAGAATGTCTGCCGACCGCGGCCCGAAACTCAAGATGTCGCCATCCGCCATATCCACAAAACGCCGGTTGACGCCCGCATTCGTGACCGCAACCTCCGGCTTCGACTCCAGCAAGCCATCCACCCCGCCGACGCTCTCCAAGCCACTGGTCATCACCAGGATCAGGTCCGGGTTCGCCTCGGCCAACGCCTCAGCCGTCATGGGTTTCTCCCCCACCCAGCCGATCTCACTGGCGACATCAATACCCCCGAGCGCCTCGATCAGCTCGTCAGCACCGCTGCCCTCCCCAAACAGGTAATACACACCGGCACCACCGCGCAGGTACAGGAACACCATGCGCAGCCGGTCGTCCTCGTCCGCCGGGACAATCTCGTCGATCTCTGCGGACACCTGAGCCACTTCCGACGAGATGCGCTCCGACAAGAGCTCGCCCGCCTCCGGCGCGCCCAGCACGTCCGCCACGTCAAGCGCAAGCTGGGCCGCACCCGCGAAACTCGACTCATTGTTCACGAACACCACCGTCACGCCTGCGTCGCGCAACTGTGCGACAACATCACGAGGGCCGATCGAACCATCCGTGATCACGAGGGTGGGCTCCAGCGCGAGCACCGCCTCCGCATTGATCGAGTGTGAGCTGCCCGTCACTACCGGAAGATCCTCAGCCTCCGGGAACGTCGTCGAAATATCGCGGCCCACGACACTGTCGCCAAACCCCAGCGCGAACACCGTCGACGCGATCGAACCAGACAGATCCATCGGGATGATCCGAGAGGTGTCCGAAACGGTGACCTCCACATCGCCGTCCGAGTCGTGGGACGTCACCGTCACCGGCAACGACTGCTCGGGGTCGTCCGTCACCGGGGTCACGCTCTCGCTGACCAGGGTCGCCGTCGACTCCCCCACGTAGCTCTTCGGGTCCTCCAGCACCTCCAACTCCGTCAGAGGCGTCTGAGACGCCACCGAGAGCGCCGAGGATGCGCCCGCACTCGAGCCCGCCCCGGCAGCGCACCCGGACAGCGCCGAGGCCAACGCCACCACGCAGGCGATGACGCCCATCGTGCGCCGCCGGCCGAACCCAGATATCACTGTCCGACACGACCCTTCCGAGCCCGCAACCATACCGCCGCCGCAGCGGCCAGCGCCACGACAACAACACCGACAATCGCGGCCGTCCACCCCGCCGACAGACCAGACGAGGACACGGCAGACTCGCTCGAGGCGGGTGCCGACGAGGCATCCGAGGACACCGCCGCTGCGCTAGACGTACCGGCTTCGGCAGTGGCCGACTCCGACGCGGAACAGCTCGCATCGAGGGAGTAGGTGATCGTCACCGGGTCGAGTTCCTCCCCCTCCGCGTAGTAGCCGCTGAAAGCCGACGCTCCCTCCGCGGTCAACGAGGCAGGGGCATCCGTGATCGATACCGTATCGCCGTCGACACTCACCTCGGCCTGAGACACATCCACGGAGGCGAAAGCAGCCTGAGTTGCCTCCACCACGGAGCCGTCCTCCTGCTTACTCGATATATCGATCAGAACGCTGGCCGAATCCGCACCCGAGAGCACCACAGTCGGGTTTGCCACCGTCATGTCCAGCACACCGCTGTGGCCCGTGAAGTGCACCGATCCGGTGAAGGAAAGCTCCCCCGCCGTGCCTGAGGCATCAGCGGACCCGGTCACCACAGACCAGAGAAAATTCGGCGTCTCGTAGTCCGCGCCATCCGAGGTCTCCCACGAGCCATTCGCGATGCTGCCATCGATGTAGGCGCGCCAGCTCTCCTTGAACCCCCAGGTGAGGGTAGCGGCTGACACCTCACAGGTCGAGTCCGCCGCATCCGACCCCTCCGCATAAGCGGGCGTGGTCCCCGAGCCGCCTCCCGCCGTCGCCAGCACCACGCCGAGTGCAATCAGCGCACCAGACACGGCGGCACGCATCCCAGAGAATCCACGCATAAGTCCTTCACATCCCATCAGAAAACCCACCACACCGTGCCGTGCGGGCTGCGCGACCTCCCACGGAAGACACGCAACCCGCACTCACCTGCACGTCACATGCTTAGCGCGCAAGCAAACGAGCCCGCGACCGGTAGCCCGCCGCCATGAGCAACACGCCCAGGCCCAGCACCCCGGCAGCCAGCCCGACTGCGGGAGTGCCGCTCGAGGCCGACGTCCCGGAGAGAGTCGAGCTCGTGGTGTCATCGCACTCCACCGTATCGCCCAGCGGGAAACTGAACGAGATCGTATCCAACGTCTCGCCCGCCGAGTAATACCCCATGAAGCCGTCCGCACCCGCCGATGTGAGAGTGACCGACGCCCCCGACCAGGAGATGACCGAACCGGTTTGCGTTGCCGTCGGAAGCGAAACCGTCGCGAAGGCCACGTTCGATGCGCTCACCCCCGGATTGTCGCCATACGCCTTCGACTCGACGTCCAGGTAGATGGTGGCCGATGTGGCGCTATTCACCTGGATGCGCAAGTTCGACAACGTGATGTCGAGCAGTCCGCTGTGGCCCGTGTAGTGCACGGATCCGGTGAAGCTCACGCTGCCGCGGTTCGACTCAGTGTTGTACGCACCCGAACCGGCGCCCCAGCTGCCCGAGATCGACCCGTTCCCGATCGAGCCCTCGATGTAGTCAACGAAGGACTGCTTGAAGCCCCAGCTCACGGACGCACCCGAGACGCTGTACGCGGTGCAGGTGTCCTCCTGCACGGTCTCCGTCTGGCCATTCTCGGAACTTGCCTTGTCCACGGTGGTCGAGTCGTTCTCCTCTGCGGCAACCACAGTGAAGTATGTCGAAGCCAGCACCGTTCCGTTGCTGTCCGTCACCTCCACGGTGTGCTGACCCGTCGCGAAGTCCGTGGGAACCTTCCACGACCAAGATGCCGTACCCGACGCACTCGCCGACACTGTACCCAGCGCAACCGGCTCGGAGTGGACAGTCGCAGAAACCTTCTGCCCCTCAGTCAGCCCCGATACGCTCACCGTCAACGCGTCGCCCTGTGCGACGGAGGACGAACTCACACTCACCGTGGGAGTCGGCGTTGAGTCGCTGCTCAGATCGAGGGTGAAGGTGACCGGGTCGAGGGCCTGGCCTTCCTGGTAGAAGCCGGCGAAAGCTGCGGCACCATCCGCTGTCAGAGTAGCGCCCGCATCCACCCAGCTGATCTCCTCATCGGAGGTCACCGGCGACGAAAGGGACAGAGTTGCAAATGCCACGCCCGTCTCATTGACTGCAGGGCTGCTCCCGAACGCCTTCGACGTGACATCGACGTACAAGGTGGCCGTTGTCTCCGACGTGATCTCGACGCGGGGGTTAGCCAGCGTTACGTCCAGCTGTCCGCTGTGGCCGGTGAAGTGTACCGACCCGGTCAGGGCAAGCTCACCTGTCTGCGCACTGTCTCTTATACACATCT
>DGEZ01000021.1:0-492 GCA_002391425.1 Micrococcales bacterium UBA3913
ATCGCGATGCGCTCCCCCGCGCACAAGATCCTCACCGGAACGCTCGGACCGATCCTCGGATACCTGATGCTCTCCGCAGGAGCAACAGTGATCCAGAACAATCTGGGCCCGCTCTCGGACATGATCGAGCAGGGGTTCCAGATCAAGGGGGTCGTCCCGAACAATGAGGCGGTTACCTCTGTAGCACAGACGCTGCTCGGCGTGGAGACGATGTCCATCCTCGTCGTCGGGTTGCTGTTCAACCTCGCCGTCGCGCGATTCACCCGGTACAAGTACGTGTTCCTCACCGGGCACCACAGCTTCTTCATGGCGTGCCTGCTCTCGGCCGTACTCAAGGCGCTTGGCCTGGAGGGGTGGCTCCTCGTCCTCATCGGCGGGTTCTTCCTCGGTGCCTGGAGCGCCATCTCTCCGGCGATCGGCCAGCGGTTCACGTTGAGGGTCACCGAAGGCGACGATATCGCCATGGGGCACTTCGGCAGCCTCGGCTACTAC
>DGEZ01000021.1:557-19715 GCA_002391425.1 Micrococcales bacterium UBA3913
CTTCGGCAGCCTCGGCTACTACCTCTCGGCGGCGATCGGCAAGGCCGTCGGCAAGGGAAGCCGCAGCACGGAGGACATCAAGGTTCCCGAGCAGTGGAGCTTCCTGCGCAACACCACGATCTCGACGGCACTGACCATGGTGGTGTTCTACCTCATCGCGGCCATCGCAGCGGGACCGGACTTCGTCTCGGGTCTGTCTGACGGAACCAACCCGTACATCTATGCGATCCTGTGCGGTCTCCAGTTCGCGGTCGGTGTGACCGTCGTGTACGCCGGTGTGCGCATGATTCTGGCCGACCTGATCCCGGCGTTCCAGGGCATCGCGACCAAGGTCATCCCGAATGCCGTGCCGGCGGTGGACTGCGCCGTGTTCTTCCCGTACGCTCCCACCGCGGTCATCATCGGATTCGTGTCGAGCCTCGCCGGAGGCATCATCGGGATGCTCCTGCTCGGTGCGTTCGGCGGAGTCCTCATCATCCCCGGTCTGGTGGCGCACTTCTTCTGCGGTGCTACCGCGGGCGTATTCGGCAACGCCACTGGCGGCCGCCGTGGTGCAATCGTGGGTGCATTCGCGAATGGCCTGCTCATCACCTTCCTCCCGGCCGCACTGCTTCCAGTGCTGGGCTCGCTGGGCTTCGAGAACACCACCTTCGGCGACGCCGACTTCGGTGCGATCGGAATCCTGCTGGGTCGCGTCGGCGAGTGGCTAGGACTGGCCGGCATCCTCGGGTTGGTGGGTATCACGCTCGTCGCGTTGATCCTGCCGAGCATCATCCGCCCAGGAAAGACCGCAATCAACAATGTCGAGCCGGTGGAGGAAGCAGTACCTGCTGCTGCTGCTGAGTAACCACCTGAGCAATGGAGAAAGAGAGGGGCGTCATGCCTGACGTGAAAATATACGCCGACGGTGCGGTCATCGAGGAGATGCTCGCGGCCTACCGGAGCGGGAATGTCCAGGGGTTCACCACGAACCCGAGCCTGATGAAGAAGGCCGGGGTGACCGACTACGTGGGCTTCGCGCAGCAGGTCGTCGAGGCGATCCCGGACCTCCCGGTGTCCTTCGAGGTGTTCGGTGACGACTTCGACACGATGCGCAAGGAGGCGGTCACGATCGCCGCGTTCGGGTCGAACGTCTACGTGAAGATCCCGATCACGAACACGGCAGGCGACAGCAGCGCCCCTCTCATCTCTGAGCTCTCTGCGCAGGGAATACAGCTCAACGTCACCGCGATCACCACCGTCGAGCAGGTGCACGCCACCGTCGACGCGTTCACGGCGGGCACGGCGAACATCGTCTCCGTGTTCGCGGGGCGGGTCGCGGACACGGGGCGTGACCCGATGCCGTTGATGACCGAATCCGCGCAGATCTGCCACAGCAAGGCGGGAGCGGAACTGCTGTGGGCGAGCTCGCGTGAGCCGTACAACATCGTCCAGGCGGCAGACGCTGGCGCCGACATCATTACCTGCACGCCGGCGATTCTGGCCAAGCTGTCCATGTTCGGCATGGACCTCGGTGAGCTGTCCCTCGAGACGGTGCGCGGGTTCGCACGGGACATCCAGTCTCTCGGGTATTCGATTCTGTAGCGTCATGCGGGACTCGTCGCCCCATTCGCGACGAGACATCGGGGTGGCGAGGACCGTACTTCACTGGTCCTCGCCACCCCGATGTGCGTTAAAGGCTCAACAGCACGCACGCCGAGACGGCGAGCACGATACCGACGGCCTGCCCGGGGCGTACCGATTCGCGCAGCACCACGGCGGCCAAAGCGACGGTGCTCAGCGGGTAGAGCGCACTGATTGCGGTGACCAGGGCGAGTGGCCCGGTGCGCAGAGCGAGGAGCACGAGGATACTCGCCGTCCCCATGATCAGGCCCGCTCCCAGGGCGGTGACGGTCACCCGGAGGTCTGGCACCGGTGCCGTCGGTGTCGTCGGCGGCTGCGGGTCGACCCGGGAGGTCAGGGCGAAGACCCGCCGGTGGCGTGACGCGCCGATGGCGAGAAGACCCAGCAGGAGCATCCCGAGCACCATTTCGACAAACCCGGGGGTCATTCCCGACTCGGCAGGGGAGGAGTCCAGGAAAATGAGCGAGGTGGCGAACATCGAACCGGCCATGATCGCCAGCAGCACCGAGCGGGCCGGGATGCGCGTGGCCGCCAGCCTCGCCCCGGAGATCATCCACGCGGCCAGCATGGCCAGGGCAATACCTGCCCAGTGGTGCAACTGGAGCTGCTCGCGCAGCACGATGACGCCGTACAGGACCGGCAGCAGCGTCTGGATGAGCGCAATCAACGGCGACATAAGGGCGATGGGGCCGCTCGCCAGTGCTGCATAAAACCCCACCATCCCGAATATGGCGGTCAGCCCCGCGCCCAGGCCATACCCAAGGCTGGCGATGCTCCACTGCGAGGGCACGATGAGGAAGCTGACGGCGTACGCGACCGTGGCGGTAATGTAGGTCAGTGCAGTAACAGCGACGACGGGAGCACGACGCGAGGCGATGCCTCCGATGAAGTCGGAGGCGCCGAAGCAGAGTGCGGATCCGAATGCGGCGAGAATGGCGAGCACCCGGGAAGTCTACGCGAGGTGGATCGCTGCTTCGACCCGGTGTGCCGTATCCGTCGCGGGCCCCCATAGCCCAACTGGCAGAGGCAGCCGACTTAAAATCGGCCCAGTGCGGGTTCGAATCCCGCTGGGGGCACCCACCGCACAGCATCGGACTGCGGCTCGCCTCTGGCGAGCCGGGCCGTCGCCGCTTGTGCGATCTGGCCCGGCTCACCCCGCTCATTGGCTGAACATTGCCCGACAGTACGCTGGTTTTGTGCGGGCGCTGTGTGGCAAGTCAATATAGTGGTAGCAGCTTGACTTCCGGGTATCTCCCGACGGTTTCGTTCAGAAAGTGATGGTGCAAGGTGAGCGGTGGTCTGATTGCCCTCCTCATAGTGGTGGGGCTGGTTGTCATCGTCGGCGTCTGGCTCTGGGCCACCTACAACGCGTTGGTGACTCTGCGCAATCGTGTGGACGAAGCGTGGAGTGACATCACCGTTCAGCTGAAGCGTCGAGCCGACCTGATCCCCAACCTGGTGGAGATCGTGAAGGGCTATGCCGCACACGAGAAGGGCGTCTTCGAGTCGGTCACGCAGGCGCGCTCGGCTCTGATGAGCGCATCCACGCCGGCGGAGGCCGGGCAGGCGGAGAACCTGGTCTCGGGAGCGTTGAAGAGCCTGTTTGCGGTTGCCGAGGCCTACCCGCAGCTACAGGCCAGCCAGAATTTCCTGAAGTTGCAGTCAGACCTGGTGGATGCTGAGGACAAGATCCAGGCGGCCCGCCGCTTCTACAACGGCGGCGTTCGCGAGTACAACACGAAGCTGCAGATGTTCCCCACGAACCTCATCGCCGGAGCTTTCAGGTTCACGGAGCGGGACTTCTTCGAGGTGGAGGACGCCTCGGCCATTTCTGAGCCGCCGCGCATCCAGTTCTAGTCTCCGAGTCGAGGGAGCCTCGTGTATCGGAATATTCGGCGCAACAAAGTCAACACCGTGCTCATCGTTGCGTTCTTCATCGTGATCATCGGTGGGCTCGGGTACATTGCGAGCCTGTACTTCGGGGACTGGACGATCACGATCTGGTGCCTCGTGGGCGCATCCATCTACGCGGTCATCCAGTACTACGCCGCGAGCAGTCAGATCGTCGGCCTCGCCGGGGCACGCGAGATCGGGCCGAACGATAACCCGCGCCTGTACCGGATCGTGGAGAACCTGTGCATTACGACGGGTAGCCCCATGCCGAAGGTGTACATCATGGACGACCCGGCCCCGAATGCGTTTGCCACCGGGCGCGACCCGAAGCACGCCATCGTGTGTGCGACCACGGGTATCCTGGACATCCTCACCGATCGGGAGCTCACCGGCGTGATGGCTCACGAGATGGGGCACGTCCGCAACTACGACATTCGGGTGTCGCTGATCGTGTTCGGTCTGGCAGCCGCCCTAGGGATGCTCGCCGACATCTTCATGCGCATGGTGTACTGGGCGCCCCGCTCCCGCAACAACGGCAATGCCAACGCGATCTTCCTCGTGATCGGCATCGTTGCGGCCGTGATCGCGCCAATCGTGGCAACCATGGTGCAGCTTGCGGTCTCGCGTCAGCGAGAGTACCTGGCGGACGCCACCGGCGCCCTGACCACGCGTGACCCGGAGGGGCTGGCGAGTGCCCTGCAGAAACTCATCGAATATCAGAGGCCGATGAAGAAGCAGAATACGGCGATGGCCCACCTGTACATTTCAGATCCGCTGAAACCGGGACTCATGGACCGACTGTTCGCCACGCATCCACCGCTGCCGGATCGAATCCGGCGCCTGCTCGATAGTGCGGACAAGTTCTGAGCTGACCCGGTGGGCCGGAACGAGTGAGGAAAGTAGACTATGCGCGTGTCACGATTCTCTGTGCGGTCGCCGGGCGAAAGCGTTGACGAGCAGTACGTCACCCTCCCGGTGCGGGTGGCGGCCGCGTGGGCCTGGCGTGTGCTGGTCATCGCCGCAGCGGTTGTCGTCTTCGGTGTCGTCGTGGCGTACCTGCGCATCGTCGTCATCCCGCTGCTCATTGCGGGCCTCCTGACCGCGTTACTTGAGCCCGTCGTGAACAGGCTCGTTGGCTGGCGGTGGCCGAGGGTCCTCGCCGTGATCGTCGCACTTCTCGTGCTCTTCGGCGCAGTGACGGCGATGGTCTGGGTGATCGCAACGCAGGTCAGCGGCGGGCTGGATGATCTTTCTGTGCGCACGCAGGAGTTCTACGGGGAACTCAAAACCTGGCTGTACGACTCCCCGCTGCACGTGACGGACGACCAGATTGCCGAGTACATCGCGGCGGTGCGCGACATGATCCAGACGGATTCGAGCACCCTGCTCAGCGGTGTGATCTCGGTGGGGTCGACCGCCGGCCACGTGGTCACCGGGACGTTGTTGACGATTTTCTCGCTGATCTTTCTGCTGGCCGATGGTCGCCGGATCTTCTCCTGGAGTGTGCGGCTGTTCCCGCAGCAGGCGCAACAGGCGGTCGCCGGTGCCGGCCACGCCGGGTGGAAGACGGTGTCCAGCTACGTCCGGGTCCAGATTTTCGTGGCTTTCGTGGATGCGGTGGGGATCAGCGTCGTCGCGGCCATCCTGCAGTTGCCCATGCTGCTTCCGATCGGGCTTCTCGTGTTTCTGGCCTCGTTCGTGCCGTTCGTGGGAGCGATCGCCAGCGGGTTCTTCGTGTGCTTGATTGCCCTGGTCTATGGAGGTCTATGGCCTGCTGTGATCATGCTCGGCGGCGTCATCGTCGTCCAGCAGCTGGAGTCTCACGTGCTCCAGCCGTTCATCATGGGCAGTGCCGTGCGGGTGCATCCCCTCGGCGTTGTCCTGGCGGTGACGATCGGCGCACTGCTGGCGGGCATTCCGGGCACGCTCTTCGCGGTGCCCATCGTGGCGGCGATGAATGTGATGATCGGGTACGTTCGGTCAGGGTGCTGGCGGGCGGAGACGGAGCGGTCTGTGGCCGCGGAAGGAACGACGGATGACTGAGCTGGCGACTGCCCCCACGATGGATGATGTTCGTGCTGCGGCTGAGGTGATCTCTCACATCGCCCACCGGACTCCTGTGGAGCGGTCGATGGCGTTCGGGGAGTTTACGGGGTCGCCCGTGTTCCTCAAATGCGAGAACATGCAGCGGACCGGGTCCTACAAGCTGCGCGGGGCCACTTACCGGCTGTCGAAGCTCACTGCCTCGGAGCGCGCCGCTGGGGTGGTTGCCGCGTCGGCGGGCAACCACGCGCAGGGGGTTGCGATGGCTGCGCGTGAGCTCGGTATTGCGGCCACGATCTTCATGCCCGTGGGCGTGGCCCTCCCGAAACTCCAGGCCACGCGCCGGTACGGGGCGAGCGTTGAGCTTGTCGGGGTCACGGTGACTGAGTCTCTCGTTGCCGCTCAGGAGTTTGCCTCTCGCACCGGTGCTATTTTCATCCCCCCGTACGATCACCCGGACGTGATCGCCGGCCAGGCGACCGTGGGCGTGGAGGTGATGGAGCAGGTCCCCGATGTGGACACGATCGTGGTACCCATTGGTGGTGGCGGGCTGGCTGCCGGTGTCGCGATCGCGGCACGCGCCCAGGCGCAGAAGCGGGGGCGTCCGGTGCGCGTCGTGGGGGTACAGTCCGAGGCATGTGCGCCGTACCTGCCGTCGTTGCAGCAGGGGCACCCGGTGACGGTTGCTCCCGCATCCACCATTGCCGACGGGATCCTCGTGCAGACACCGGGAAGCCTCAACTTCGAGATCATCCGTGAGCTGGTGGATGAGGTGGTGACCGTCAGTGACGACGATATCGCCCGTGCGATCATCGCGCTGCTGGAGCGGGCGAAGCTGGTGGTGGAGCCAGCAGGCGCGGTATCCTGCGCCGCGCTCGTGTCCGGGCGGATCGAGAGCCCGGGGACGACCGTGGCGATCTTGTCCGGGGGAAACATTGACCCCCTGTTGCTGGAGCGGGTGATCCGACATGGGCTCACGGCGCTGTCTCGGTACACGAATATCACGGTTGAGCTACCCGACCGACCCGGTCAGCTCACGATCATCTCGCAGATCATCTCGGAGTGTGACGCGAATGTAATCGAGGTCCTGCACACCCGGCACGGTCGCGGGCAGGGGATCACCACCGTGGAGCTGCAGCTGAGCATCGAGACCCGCGGGCCGGAGCATCGCGACGAGGTTCTCGACGCGCTTCGCGCACGCGGATATACGCCGCTGGAGCGGTAGGCCGACTACCCGGTTTACTGGTCATGGTCGTCGTTACGGTGGTCCGGCCGGTGTGGCATAGTTGCCGGGCGCGGCCCCGGCGTGCGTGGTGTGGGTCGCCCGACGCGGCGGGAAACCCACCGTGGGGTGGGTCTAGCCCTGGTAGCGCGCCACCGAGATGATCTCGACCGCGATATCTTTGCCGTTGGGTGCGGTGTAGCTCGTCTGCTGGCCCTCCGACAGACCCATGATGGCCTGCCCGATCGGGCTGTCCTCGCTGAATACCTTCGTGTCGGTACCGGCCGAGATCTCGTGGTTGCCGACAATGAACGTCATCTCACGACCTGCTACCCGGGCTGTGACGAGAGAGCCCGCGCTGATCGCCCCCACATCCCCGTCCGGTTGGCCGACCACGGCATTCTTCAGGAGCCTTTGCAGCTCCCGAATGCGTGCCTCCTGGCGTCCTTGCTCGTCCTTGGCGGCATGGTATCCGCCGTTCTCGCGTAGATCACCCTCGGACCGAGCCTCGTCGATCTTCTTCGCGATTTCGATTCGCCACGGGCCGGTCAGATACTCCAACTCGGCCGTGAGTCGATCGTAGGCTTCCTGGGTGAGCCATACCGGTTCCTCTTCTGCCATGTGGGCCTCCTGACGTGCTGATCTTCCATTCTAGTCGGCGGGCTGTGGGATGGCTTTGTTCGGGGGCTTTTCCCTAGGGGAGACGTAGGTGCCGGGAGACACACAGGCAGGACAACAGTGCGAGGTTAATCCGAGGTGAGCCAGCACTGCGGGGCGGTGGCTGCGATCGGGGTCTGCACCGTCCGAACCGTGACGGTCAGGCTCTGCGTGTACTCGGTGCTGGCGGGAACATCGATGTATCGCCACCCGACGGTGGACTGCCCATCCCCGAGCGCCTGAACCGCACATCGCGCGGTGCTTCCGGGCGCCATCGTCACCGTGACGGTGACGTCCACGCTGCTGCCATCGGGGTTGTCCACGTATTTGGGCACGCTGTATTCGATGTGAGCTGTGGGCTGGAGCCAGACGAGCACGGCCACTGCAATGATCCCGAGGGGCACGAAAATAGCGCCCAGAACCCACCACACCTTGCGGGAATGATGCCGAACGCCATAACGCTGGGCAAGGAATGCCTCCGACACGCAACCTCCTCGGTATCCTTGGATAACCTAACACTCGGACCCCATGTCGGGCTGAGATCGAACGGAGGCAGGGCGTGGCGCAGGTGATTCTCATGGCTGTGCACGCGCATCCGGATGACGAATCCAGCAAAGGCGCGGCCACGTATGCGAAATACGCCGCGCAGGGTGATCGTGTCGTCATCGTGTCCTGCACGGGGGGAGAATCCGGCGATATCCTGACCGCTCCGGAGTACAACACCGCGCGATCCAGCTGGGACCTTCCCGGTGTCCGGCATCAGGAGATGGAACGAGCGCAGCAGGTGCTCGGCGTTGAGCACCTGTGGCTGGGATACCGCGACTCGGGGATGCCCCCGCAGGGGCAGCACGTGTCGCCTCTGAGCTTCGCCGGGGTGCCTCTGGCGTTGAGCATCCAGCCTCTCGTCGCTGCGATTCGACGCGTTCGCCCTCACGTGGTGGTCACGTATGACGAACGGGGCGGGTACCCGCATCCCGATCACATCCGATGTCACGAAGTGACGGTCGCAGCCATTGAGGCTGCGGCGCGTCCGGAGTATCACCGAGAACTGGGCGAGCCGTGGCAGGTGCTCAAGCTCTATTACGAGCGGACCTTCACCGCTGAGCGCATGGCGGCGCTCGCGGAACAAGCGCAGCGCACCGAACATCCGCAGGCGCGGGAGTTGTCCGAGCGCGTCGGGCGCGGGGGGCGCCACCGGGTGACCACGCATATTCCGGTCGCCGACTTCCTCGAGACCCGGGACGAGGCGCTTCGTCAGCATCGCAGTCAGGTCAGTGACCAGGACACGCCCTTCTTCTTCGTGGATAACGAGCTGCAGCGAGCGGCTTGGCCGTGGGAAGATTTCGAACTGGTGTGGTCGCGGGTCGGTAGCCCCGTGCCGGAGAGCGACCTATTCGCGGGGGTACGCACCCCGCGAGAATCCCCCGCAGGACCAGCCGCACAGCAGAACCCGGCAGAATAGGACCCGTGACCGTGATAGCACTGCATGCGTACCAGATTCTCGCTGACAGTTCGGAGGCCAGTAGCGAGGTGGACCCCACCTTAGTGACGCCGGGCCCCGTCGGCTTCACGGTCTTTATTCTGCTGGTTTTCGTGGTCGTTGGCCTGGGCTGGGATCTCACCCGCAGGCTGCGGCGCAATCGCTACCGCGAGGAGATATCCGAGCGGCTGGACGCCGAGGAGCATACCGACTCATCAGCACCGTGACGGACGCTGCCGTGACGGTGTCGGCGCCGTCACGCGGCTGTGCGCTCTCAGGACAGGCCCACCGGGGGGTTGAGCGCCACGAAGTAGAGGGCGACGCAGTGACAGGCGAACGCCACGACAGTCAGGGAGTGGAAGATCTCATGGAAACCGAAAACACCCGGGAAGGGGTTCGGCTTCTTGATGCCGTAGATGAGCGCTCCGACGCTGTAGCACACGCCGCCGACGACGATGAGAATCATGGCAGGGATGCTCGCGGCGAAGAAATCGCCGAGGTACATCACAGCGGCCCAGCCCATGAGCACATAGATAGGTACGTACAGCCAGCGCGGGGCGGACACCCAGAACACCCGGAAAAGGATGCCGAGTAGCCCGACGCTCCAGACGATGGACAGCAGGATCGTGGCCTGCCGGTGCGGCAGACACAGCACGGACAGCGGCGTGTAGGTTCCGGCAATCAGCAGGAAGATGTTCGAGTGGTCGATGCGCTTGAGGGTGACCTTCATGCGCGGGCCCCAATTGAACCGATGATAGAGGGCCGAGTTGCCGAACAACAGCATCGACGTGACCATGAATACCGCGCAGCTGAGCTTCGCCGCTGTTCCCTGTGCGAGGGTAATCAGCACGATTCCGGCGGCAACGGCGAGCGGGAATGTGACGGCGTGGATCCAGCCGCGCCACAGCGGTTTCTCCCCGAGCGCCACCTCTCGCTTGGAAGCCGTGATGGGGAAATACGGTAATCCGGGTTGTTCGGCGTGCACGGCCTGCTCGAGCTGCGCCTCCTGAACGTGACCGTTCGTCTCTGTGGGGTGCTGCCTGTGAGTTGCCGTCATGGCTCAAGCATAGTGAGCAACGGCACCGATGGAGTTCGGTAGGTTAGAGACGTGACAGGTTCTCAACGTGAGCGTCGCTCCGTACTGTATCGGATGTACGAGCGCAGGCTACAACGGCAGATTCCTGCCGCAGCGCTGCCGCATCACGTTGCGGTTGTCGTGGATGGAAATAGGCGCTGGGCGAAGCGTCAGAATGGTCAGATATCCGAGGGGCATCGCGTCGGAGCCGAAAACGTGGTGCGCTTCCTGCAGTGGTGCGATGAGTTGGGCATCAGCGTGGTGACCGTGTACCTCATCTCGAATCACAATTTGTCCAAGCGAAGCTCCGATGAGCTCAGCGAACTGTTTCGGATCTGCTCGAACCTTGCCCGGGTCCTTTCCGAGAATCCGCGCTGGCGCATTCGCCACGTGGGCGCGATGGGCAATCTTCCGGTCACCGTCCAGGATGCCCTGCACGCCGCCATCGCCGCGACGCAGGACCATGACGGCATGGTGGTGAATCTCGCCATGGCCTACGGCGGGCGTCGAGAGATCTCGGATGCTGTCAAGCAAATCGTTGCGGAGCACCGCGCGGCCGGCGGAACGATTGATGACCTCGCGGAGGTGTTGTCCGAGGACGCGATCAACAGTCACCTGTACACCGGTGGGCTGCCCGACCCCGACCTCGTGCTGCGCACCTCGGGGGAACAACGGATCTCGGACTTCATGCTGTGGCAGAGCGCGAACTCCGAGTTCTACTTCGCCGAGGCCCTGTGGCCGGATTTCCGGCGCGTCGATTTTCTCCGC
Organism: Micrococcales bacterium UBA3913; assembly: GCA_002391425.1. Lineage (GTDB taxonomy): Bacteria > Actinomycetota > Actinomycetes > Actinomycetales > Microbacteriaceae > UBA3913. The sequence goes on from DGEZ01000021.1 coordinate 11,319, forward strand.
GCACTGCGCAGCTATGCGAGCCGGAACCGTCGATTCGGCGGATAGCGGAGGCAGGGTGCATCCGTGCGGAGCTTCGCACGCACCCGGATTCCGGGAAAGCGTGGGACGAGAGTTAACCCATCGTTTACGAGCCGGGCCCGTGTCGCGCCGGTCTGCTGCTGTTTGTGGATCATAGCCTCGAATCAGTCAGGTAGCCCGCCTGACTGCGGGATGGCTTACCCAGAGACTTTCCCGTTGGCGACCATCTCGCAGTTTCCGAGCCGGGGCGTGCCCCCGGAGGGGAGTGGTCGTGAGCCCAGCAGTGAGTATCGAGACAGCGAATCGCATCGAGAACGATCAGGATGCCGGCACGGATCAGCTGACCTACGTTCTGGACACCTCCGTTCTGCTGTCAGACCCGTCAGCGTTCTTCCGTTTCGCTGAGCACGAGGTGGTCATCCCGGTGGTCGTGATCAGCGAGCTGGAGGGGAAACGCCACGACCTAGAACTGGGGTACTTCGCCCGCCAGGCGCTGCGTTATCTGGATGAACTGCGCTCCACCTACGGTCGGCTCGACTTTCCGATTCCGATTGGGGATGTGGGCGGTACGCTCCGCGTAGAGCTCAACCACTCGAACCAGTCGGTGCTCCCGTCGGGGTTCCAGCTGGGGGACAACGATTCGCGCATCCTGGCTGTCGCACAGAACCTGACGAACGAGGGATGCCACGTCGTGGTCGTGTCGAAAGACATGCCGATGCGTGTGAAGGCCTCCTCCCTGGGCATCGCGGCCGAGGAGTACCGCAACGAGCAGGCGCACGATGCGAGCTGGACGGGTATCGCCGAGTGCGAGCTGTCTGCCGACGAGATGGCAGAGCTGTACGAGCAGGAATCGATCGATCATCCGGTCGCCCGGCAGCACCCGGTCAACACGGGGCTGATCATCCAGTCCCCGCGGGGGTCTGCTCTCGGCCGGGTGGTCTCCGGTGGCGTGGTGCGTCTCGTGCGCGGCGACCGCGAGGTGTTCGGGTTGCACGGTCGCAGTGCCGAACAGCGTTTGGCCATTGACCTGCTCCTGGACCAGTCGGTGGGGATCGTCTCTCTGGGCGGGAGGGCCGGTACCGGCAAGTCTGCGCTCGCCCTGAGCGCGGGCCTGGAGTCGGTTCTCGAGCGGCAGCAGCAGCGCAAGATCATGGTGTTCCGTCCCCTGTATGCGGTCGGCGGTCAGGAGCTGGGCTACCTGCCGGGGGACAAGGAAGAAAAGATGGGTCCGTGGGCGCAGGCGGTTTTCGACACGCTTGGCTCCGTGGTCTCGCCGGAGGTCCTCGAGGAGGTCATTGCGCGGAACCTACTGGAGGTGCTTCCGCTGACGCATATCCGGGGGCGCTCGCTGCATGATGCGTTTGTCATCGTGGACGAGGCGCAGTCCCTGGAACGGAATGTGCTGCTGACGATGCTCTCGCGCATCGGGCAGAATTCCCGGGTGGTGCTCACCCATGATGTGAATCAGCGGGACAACCTGAGGGTGGGACGCCACGATGGTATCGCCGCCGTGGTGGAGGCTCTCAAGGGTCATCCGCTGTTCGGGCACGTGACCCTGGTGCGCTCGGAGCGCAGCGCGATTGCGGCTCTGGTGACGGAGGTGCTGGAGGAGCGCAACCTCGTGTTCTGAACACGCGCTGTGATTCTCGGCACCTGGCCGGGCTGCGTGCCCCCGCTACTGGTCGCGCTCCGCGGGAATGTAGGTGCGGCCTTCGAACGGGATGCTCAGCACGGCGGTCGTGCGCGTGCGAACCTCCCCTTCGGTGCGCAGCCTGTTCAGGAGCGCCTCCATGTCAATGGGTGCCGCAACCCGGGCGAATAGGACGTAGCTTGCGTCCCCCGCCACCGAATAGCAGGCTTCGATCTCGGGGATGCTCTCGAGGCGCTCGGGCAGGTCGTCGGGCGCTGACGGGTCGAGGGGCGTGATCTCAATGAGTGCGGAGAACATCAGCCCGAGTTTGTCGGGAGAGATTACCGCACGGTACCCCTCGATGGTGTGACTGGCTTCGAGCTTGTGCATCCTGCCCTGTATGGCGGAGATGGACAGGCCGGTCGCCTCGGCGAGCTTGGCGAGGGTGGCCCGACCGTCGGTTTGGAGAACGGTCAGTATCGTGCGGTCGATTGCATCCATACCGTTCAGTGTAGATGCCGGTTCAGCTCATACAGGCCGAAGGATACCTGTGATCTCCGTATCGCCGGGTGCTCATACCGCGAGCGGGATGCGTGCATTCTCCACCTGGGAGCGGTCGCGCGTCACGATGTCTGCGAACTCGACGATGCGGTTCACGGCCGTGCACAGGTCCCCGGAGTCGCCGACGTACGATACGCGCACGAGGCCGGGGTGTGCCGCACCGAACGCCTCTCCGGGGACGACGGCGACGTGCTCCTGTTCGAGTAACCGGTGAGCGAACTCGGTTCCTGTCATTCCTGTCCGATGTATGTCGAGAAGGGCATAGAAAGCGCCCTCGGAGGGGATCATGTGCACGGTGGGGTGGTTCTGCAGGATGCGCGCCAGGATGTCCCTGTTGGCTCGATACGTGGCGGCGCGCCGGCGCACACTGGTGAGCGGTCCGGATAGCGCCGCGGTGGCGGCGTATTGGGCTCCGCTGTTCACCGATGAGTGCAGGAGTTCCGCCATGGCCGCACTGTGCTCGATGACGGGTGCTGGGGCATGCAGGTAGCCGATGCGCCACCCGGTCATGGCGAAGGTCTTGGACAGGCTCTCCACGACAACGGTGCGCTCGCGCATCCCGGGTGCGGCCGCGATGCTGGGTGCGGCCGAACCATCGGGGGAGGTGTAGTCGAATGCGTGGTACACCTCATCGGAGATCGCCCACAGGTCGTGGCGCACACACAGCTCGGCGATCTGTGCCAATTGCGCGCGGTTGGTGACGGCACCGGATGGGTTGCCGGGGGTGTTGATGAGAATCGCTCGGGTACGTGGCGTGATCGCACGGGTGATGTCGTGAGCAGACAACCGCATCCCGTTTTCTGGGCGCAGGGGAACGTGCACGCTGCGCCCTCCGGCCAGCGCGATCTGCGCGTCATAGGAGGGGAATGCGGGCGTGGGGACGATGACCTCATCCCCGGGGTTGACCACGCTGAGTGTTGCGAGGTACAGGCCGAAGGTTGCGCCGGGGACGATCTGTGTCTCCGTCTCGGGGCTGTAGCGCAGTTCTTTGACGCGCGCCGTGTATGCGCTGGCTGCATCCCGTGTCTCGCGCAGACCCAGGACGTTGCTGTACTTCGTATGTCCGTCAGCTTGTGCGGCGTTCGCCGCCGCCACGACGTGCGGATCTGCCGTCTCGGCGGGCTCCCCGACCGCCAGCGAGATGACATCGGGGATGCGCGCCGCTGCGTCGAATATGGTGCGGATGCCTGAACGGGGTATCTGCTCATACAGGGAAGAGGGACGAGGCATAACAAACACACTTACTGTCAGGAGGATAAATAACAGTAAATATTATGTCATATACAAGCAAAAACAGTAAATAGTAATGCTTTGTGAGGGCTAGACCATGCGTGTCGGATCGAGGGTCGCATCCAGTTGGTCGAGCGTGATCGCACCTCGATCGACGTAGCCCAGGGCAATGGTGGCTTCGCGGACCGTCACCCCGTGCGCGACGGCGTGCTTCGCAATGTGGGCGGCCTCCTCATACCCGATAATGCGGTTGAGCGGGGTAACCAGAGATGGTGAGGACTCCGCGAGCGTGCGGGCACGCGCGACGTTGACCTCGAGGCCATCCACCGTCTTGTGGGCTAGGTGGCGGCACCCATTCGCCAGCAGGCGGATGGACTCGAGCAGACTGTTCGCGATTACCGGGATGGCGACGTTCAACTCGAATGAGCCAGAGGCCCCCGCCCACGCAACCGTCTGGTCGTTTCCGATCGCGCGCGCGCAGACCATGAGGACCGCCTCCGGGATGACCGGGTTCACTTTCCCGGGCATGATCGACGAACCCGGCTGGAGATCCGGGATGTGCAGCTCGGCCAGACCCGTATTGGGCCCGGATCCCATCCAGCGCAGGTCGTTGCAGATCTTGGTGAGGCTCACGGCGAGGACGCGGAGTGCCCCGGAGGCCTCGACGAGGGCATCCCGCGCCCCCTGTGCCTCGAAGTGGTTACGTGCCTCCGTTACCGGGAGGCCAGTGTCCTCGGCGAGGAGCGCGATCACCCGCTGGGGGAACCCCTGTGGAGTATTGATACCGGTTCCGACGGCGGTTCCGCCTAAGGGAACCTCGCAGACGCGAGGCAGCGCCGACTCGACCCGCTCCATCGCGTACCTGATCTGTGCGGCGTACCCGCCGAACTCCTGGCCAAAGGTGACCGGAGTGGCATCCATGAGGTGGGTGCGGCCTGGCTTAACCAGCTCCCGCCAGGACTGGGCCTTGCCCTCCAACGACGTGGCCAGTTCGTCCAGCGCGGGGAGAAGATCGTCGATGAGTGCGCCGGCGACGGCCACGTGCACGGCGGTGGGGAAGGCATCGTTCGATGACTGCGAGGCGTTCACCTGGTCGTTGGGATGCACATCCCGACCCAGAGCGCGCGCGGCGAGCGTCGCGATCACCTCGTTCATGTTCATGTTCGAGCTGGTGCCTGAACCGGTCTGGTACACATCGACCGGGAACTGGTCCGCCCAGGCCCCAGAGGCGATGGCGTCGGCAGCCTCGGCGATCGCGCGTGCGACATCCTCGGGCAGGACCCCCAGTTCTCGGTTTGCTATTGCGGCAGCCTTCTTGACGGCGGCCAGCGCGTGGATCAGCCTGGGCTCCAGTCGATTCCCGGAAATCGCGAAGTTGTCTACCGCCCGCTGGGTCTGTGCTCGGTAGAGCGCATCCTGGGGAACCCGCACCTCACCCATGGTGTCGTGCTCGATCCGGTACTGTCCGTCTGCTGTACTGCTCTCACTCACTGATCTGAGTCTTTCGGTTCTGGTTCACTCGTGCGTCACCTCGATGTTCCCGACGGCCACGACCTCGTGCACATCGCCCTCTCGGAGGACGTAGTTCACCCCGATGACGCCGACGGTGCCCGAGGACACGGCAGTCGAAAGCAGTTCGCTGTGACTCACAATATCGCGCACCGTGTGCTGGAGGTGCCTCCTGGCGACATCGGCCAGAGTGCCGTCGCCCTGCGTGTGGGACTCGACGATGGCCGGGTGGATGCGCGTGAGCAGGTCACGCAGGTAGAACCCGTCGGGAAGTTGCCGCTGCTGGTCTGACTCCAGGGCGGCGGTGACGGCACCGCAGTGGTCGTGCGCCAGCACCACGATCAGTGGGACGTGCAACGAACTCACCGCGTACTCGAGACTCGCCAGGATCGTCGTATCGATGACTTGACCGGCGTTGCGGATGACGAACAGGTCCCCTAAGCCCACATCAAAGATGATCTCCGCGGCAAGGCGGGAGTCGCCACACCCAAACACGGCGGCGAAGGGGGTCTGGCCGTCCGCCAGCAGGGTGCGCCGTTCGACATCCTGGTGGGGATGCTCGGGGGCACCCGCCACGAAGCGGGCGTTGCCCGATCGCATGCGCTGCCAGGCGCGCGCCGGGGTCTCGGGGAAGTCGAGTGTTGTCATGGTATCCATCCTTAGTCCGAGGGTGACGCGGACGCGTCGCTCAGTGATTCGATTGCCGCTGCCGCGAGCGTGCTGAACTCCGCAGTGGACCCATTTCCGTACAAGGCGAGGGCTGTGGGTACCCCCTCGCTGTCCACCGTGGTGGCCAGGCCGTAGGTGATGCCGGTCTGGGAGGGGGACTGTCCGTACACCTCCCAGGTCGTGCCGTCGATCGTTGTCTGCGACTCGGCGTCGCGGTTCTCCATGGTCGCGTAAATCCACGTCTCCGCAGGGTCAACCGCCTGGCGCAGACTGATTTGGTTGCCGGTATCGGTCATCACACTGAGATACCACTCGTCGGTGCCGTCGTCTCCGCCGGAGCTCCAGACTGCGGAATTCGCGTACCAGCCGTCGGGCAGCTCGGGGACGGCCAGCGCCGCGTCGGAGTCTGCTTGCGCATCCTCGCCGATCTGCTGGTAATCCACCGTGGTAGGGGCAGTGTCGAGACTGTCATCGCGCGGCAGGAAGAACGCGAGGACGGCGGCGATGCCCAGGCAGACGAGGATGGCGGCGACGAGGTGCCGCGGAGTCTGGGCACGGCGATACTCGCTGAGCCGATAAACGGCCCGCGGGTCGTCAGTTTTCATCAGCAGGGGCAGACTGTGCGGACATGGCCTCGTCGAGCCGCTTCTTCGCGCCGGCGAGCCAGCTCTCGCAACGGTCCGCCAGGGCGTTACCGCGCTCCCACAGGGCGAGAGATTCTTCCAGCGAGGGCTGGCCCTGCTCGAGGGAGGCCACCACCTGGGCGAGCGCGTCGCGTGCCTCCTCATAGCTGAGTGTGTTGATGTCGGGGTCGACCGAGTGTGCCATAGTCACTCCTTCTGTGTCGTTGGTGCAGGGATGTGCGTCCCCTGGGATGTCGCGTCGATCTCTCCGGTGGACAAGGAGATGACCAGCGACGTGCCCGTGGGGGCATCTGCGGGGGAGCGAACGAGCAGGGGAGTATCCGTCGCAGTGCGTACGATCGCGTAGCCGCGCTCCAAAGTGGCCAGGGGGGAGAGGGCGGCAAGGTGGGCGCGTAACGTCGTGATATTCGCCTGGCCCCGCTCGATGACGCGGGCAAACTGGTCGTCTGCCCGTTGCTGGAGGCGCAGTACCTCCTGTTCGCGCCCCTCCAGGATCCAGTTGGGGCTTGCCAGACTGGGCCGGGTGCGAAACTGCTGCACCGCGTCCTGCTCCACCCGGAGCATCGTGGACAGTCGTGCGAGCATCCGGGTGCGCGCCTGCTGCACGCGCAGGAGTTCTTCGCCCACGTCGGGGACGACGCGCTTCGCCGCATCGGTCGGCGTGGATGCCCGCAGGTCCGCCACGTCGTCGAGGAGGGGGTGGTCGTTTTCATGCCCGATTGCGCTCACGATCGGGGTGGATGCGTCCGCGGCGGTGCGCAGCACGAGTTCGTCGCTGAAACCGATGAGGTGGAGGAAGTCGCCGCCGCCGCGCGCGACGATGATCACATCCACGTCGGGGTCTGCGTCGAGGACCCGTATCGCAGCGCTGACCTCTTGGGGAACACGGTCTCCTTGTACGGCCGTGTGGATGGTGCGGAACTGCACCTGAGGCCAGCGCAGGGTGGCGTTGCGCAGGACGTCCTTCTCCGCATCCGAGTCGGCCCCGGTGATCAGGCCGATGCGGTGGGGCAGGAAGGGCAATCGTTTCTTGCGGCCAGCGTCGAACAGGCCCTCTGCCGCGAGTTGGGTGCGCAGCCGTTGCAACTTTTCGAGCAGTTCTCCCAGGCCCGCGTGGCGCACCTCGGTGGCGACCATGCTGAGGGTGCCGCCCTTCATCCAGTAGTCGGGCTTGACCAGGGCGATAACGCGATCGCCCTGAGAGATATCGTCGGGCACGGGTGCGCGACGAGACAGCCACACGGTGACACTGATCGTCGCCTCGCCGTTGATGTCGCGCAGTTTGCCGTAAATGGCCGTCGCCCGCCGCTGCCACTGGGTGACCTCGCCCTCGACCCACACCTGTCCGAGCCGGGCGATGTACTGGTGGAGTTTCTCCGCCAGGACGCTCACTGGCCAGGGCGTATCCACGGTGGGTGCGGCAGGAACCGGTGCTGGTGTGCGCATCTGATCATCGAGCATGCGCAGTTTCCTTCCCTCCGGTGCATTCCAGGCATGAACGTGGCCTGTCCATGGACAACTCACTCTCGCCACGTATCATGGAGGCGATGAGTCAGCCTGTAGCTTTGCCAACGCCCCGGATTCCGCGGCCCCGTCCTAGCCTACGCGAGACTACCGTCACTGGTCAGAAACGAATCCTGCTGGCGGCGCCGCGTGGCTACTGCGCGGGCGTCGACCGAGCTGTGGTGGCGGTTGAGAAGGCCCTCGCTATCTACGGAGCTCCCGTATACGTGCGCAAGCAGATCGTGCACAACAAGCACGTCGTGGCGACCCTCGAGCAGAAGGGTGCAGTGTTCGTTAACGAGGTCGACGAAGTGCCTGAGGGTGCTCTCGTGGTGTTCTCCGCCCATGGCATTGCCCCGGATGTGAAAGCCGCTGCCGAGGCTCGTCACTTGCGCACCATCGACGCCACGTGCCCTCTGGTGACGAAAGTGCACCGTGAGGCGGTACGGTATGCGCGCGACGACTACGACATCCTGCTCATCGGGCACGGTGGGCACGAAGAGGTCGAGGGGACCGCGGGGGAGGCGCCGGGGCACGTCCAACTCATTCAGGGGCCCGATGACGCGGACACGGCGGTTGTCCGGGACCCCGAGAAGGTGGTGTGGCTCAGCCAGACCACGCTGTCGGTCGACG
>DGEZ01000134.1 GCA_002391425.1 Micrococcales bacterium UBA3913
CACCAACCTCACGAGACACAACAGCTAACATGGAAAGGCCCGCTCGGGGGTGCGCTGTGGCGGCCCCCGAGCATCCCTGTTCGGACATGATCGGTAAGGAGTGACGTGACGGAGGCAATCCGCTTCGACCATGTGTCGAAGACGTTCCGGCACCGAGGCACGGACCATCGCGCCGTCGATGACGTGAACCTGACGATATCCGAGGGCGAGATCTTCGGCATCATCGGGTACTCGGGCGCGGGCAAGAGCACCCTGGTGCGGATGATCAATCGGTTGGAGACGCCCACCTCGGGCAGTGTTTCGGTTCTCGGTCGGGAGCTGACCACTCTGACCGAGCGCGAGATCCGCCAGCAGCGCAAAGAAATCGGGATGGTCTTCCAGCAGTTCAACCTGTTCTCGGCCCGCACCGTCGCCGGGAACGTCGAGTACCCGTTGGCGCTGGCCGGCTGGGAGAAGCAGAAGCGTCGGGAGCGCGTCGCTGAGCTGCTCGATTTCGTCGGGATTGCCGATAAGGCGAAGTCGTACCCGGATCAACTCTCGGGCGGACAGAAACAGCGCGTCGGCATTGCGCGTGCGCTCGCGACGAAACCGCGGATCCTGCTCGCCGATGAGGCCACCAGCGCACTCGACCCGGAGACCACCAACGAGGTGCTCGACCTGCTCAAGCGCGTCAACGAGGAACTGAATATCACGATTGTGGCGATCACCCACGAGATGCACGTGGTTCGCGAGATCGCCGACCGGCTTGCCGTCATGGATGCGGGTCGGATTGTCGAGTCCGGGGTCGTCTACGACGTCTTCTCGCACCCGCAGGCGCAGACCACGCGCCGTTTCCTGGACACCGTGCTCACCGAGGTGCCCACCCCGGAGGTCCTCGACATACTCAAGACCCGGTATAGCGGCCGCCTGTTCACGCTGCCCGTGCGCGACAACGGCGGCACGAGCGGACTCCTCGCCTCCGGTGCTCGCGACTTCGGGGTGGACGTCGCCGTCATATACGGCGGCATCAGTGAGTTGCAGGGCAGGCCGTTCGGGTCCCTGACCATTGAGGTCACCGGTCCCGAGGCACAGGTGGAGGCGTTCATCAGGACAGTTCGGTCGGCGACGACGGTAACGGAGGTGCCGCGATGAAGATCGAGGTAGATCGGCTCATCGAGCTGCTCATCAAGGCAACGGGGGAGACCCTGTACATGACGCTCATCGCGTTGGCGATCGCCGGATTCATCGGCCTGGTTGTCGGCGTCCTCCTGTACACCACCCGGTCGGGCGGGCTACTGCAGAACCGCCCCGTGTACTGGGTGCTCAACATCATCGTGAATACCTTCCGCCCCATCCCGTTCATCATCCTCTTCGTGGCCATCGGCCCGCTCACCCGGGCAGTCCTGGGCACGACGATCGGGCTGCAGGCGGCCACGTTCACGATCTGCATCGCCGCCGTGTTCGGCATCAGCCGGATCGTGGAACAGAACCTGGTCGCGACGGACCCCGGTGTCATCGAGGCGGCGAAGGCGATGGGTGCCAGCCCGGTGCGGATCATCGCCACGGTGCTGCTGCCTGAGGCGCTCGGGCCCCTCATCCTTGGGTACACGTTCGTCATCGTGGCCATCGTGGACATGAGTGCCATGGTGGGCGCGATGGGTGGCGGCGGTCTGGGCGATTTCGCGCTCCAGTACGGCTATCAGCGGTACGACTGGGTGGTCACCTGGATCACTGTTGCGGTGATCATCGTGCTCGTGCAATTTACGCAGCTGCTCGGCAACGCGCTGTCCCGCAAGGTGATGCGCCGCTAGGCTGGATACTCTGAGGAGGTTCAGCCACAGATGCGCATTGTGTTCGCCGGCACACCGGAGGCAGCAGTACCCACCCTGGCAGCGGTGAACGAGAGGGCAGAGGTCTCCGCGGTGATCACCCGGGCGGATGCCCCGACCGGGAGGCGCCGTGAGCTGACCGCCTCACCGGTGGCGGTGTGGGCGCAGCGGGCGGGTTTGCCCCTGTGCAAGACGAACCGTCTCGATTCGAATGCGGTCGAGCTGATCCGGAACGCGCGCCCCGACCTCGGTATCGTGGTCGCCTACGGGGCGCTGATCCCCGACGAGGTGCTCACCATCCCGCGTCTGGGATGGATCAACCTGCACTTCTCCCTGCTGCCGGCGTGGCGTGGTGCCGCCCCCGTGCAGCGCTCGCTAGCGGCGGGGGACCCCCCGGCGTGGAGCATCATGCGCGTGGTGAGTCAGCTGGATGCCGGTCCGGTCTACCGGCAGGGCACGCTCGATCTCGGCCCGGACGTGACCGGGGGCGAGGCGTTGACCGCGCTGAGCACGGAGGGAGCCGTGCAGGTGGCTGACATCGTCGGGGAGTGGGCGCGCGGTGTCCAGCACACCCCGACCGCGCAGCAGGGCACGCCCAGCTACGCGCACAAACTCTCCCGCGCAGACGGCAGAATCGACTGGTCCCAGGATGTGACGGAGGTTTACCGGCGTATTCGCGCGATGACTCCGGAACCGGGGGCGTGGACGACACTGGCCGGGCAGACGGTGAAGATCCTGCAGGCGGGCCCGGCGCAGCGCCTCCAGGTTGTGGGCGCCGACAAGGAGGGGCTTCCGGGCCGTGTCGTGGTGGACGAAGAGGGCGTCTGGGCCCAGTGCCGGGACGGTTTTCTCCCGCTGCGTGTCGTGCAGCCGGCCGGGAAGACGGCGATGTCTGCCCGAGACTGGGCGCGCGGGCGTGCACATCGGATGGTGTTCGCATGAGCTCCCAGGGTGCACGGCCCACCTCACGTGCCGTCGCCGCGGACGTGATCTGTCGGGTCGAGACGACGGACGCATACGCGAACCTGCTGCTTCCCAAGCGCCTATCCCGGGAGCACCTCACGCCACGGGATGCGGCTTTCGTGACAGAACTCGTGTACGGGACCCTGCGCAACCAGGGCTGGTACGACACGATTCTGGCACGCTGCGCATCACGCCCGGTAGCCGCCCTGGATCCCCAGGTGCGAGCCCTGCTGCGCATGGGAGCTCACCAGGTGCTCGACATGCGCGTCCCGGTCCACGCGGCCATCGGTGAGACGGTCGCCACCGCGAAGCAGACGTCGGCTGCGAAGGCCTCCGGCTTCATCAACGCGGTACTGCGCCGTGTCTCCGAGCGCACTCCCGAGCAGTGGGAGAGTGTGATCCGGCAGGACATGAGTGCCGAGGCGTTTCAGGCGGTGCGCCACTCCCACCCGGTGTGGATCGCGCGTGCGCTGGGCGCTGCGCTGGCCGCGGATGGCCGAGCGGACGAACTCGACGCACTGTTGACGGTGGACTCGCTGGCCCCCCGGGTCAGCCTGGTCCGGTTGCCGGGGGTGGCCGAGACGACCATCCCGCAGGGGTACGAACCCACGGAGTATTCCCCACTGGGAATGTACGCACCGCCGGGGGACCCGTCTGCACTGTCCCTCGTGGGGGTGCGCGTCCAGGACCAGGGTTCCCAGCTGGCCGCCCTCGCGCTGTCCCGTGCACTCCCGGTCGAGCCGGGGCAGAAGTGGTTGGATGCCTGCGCGGGCCCCGGAGGCAAGGCCGCCGTGCTGCTCGCCGAAGGTGCCGGACGCGTGCAATTCGACTGGAACGAGGTCGCGCCGCACCGCGCCGCCCTGGTGCGTGACACGCTGCGTGGTATTCTGCTGCCGCACCACGGCACTCAGCTGGATGCCCGGGCGCTGATGAGCGAACACCCGGGCCACTGGGACCGGATCCTTGTGGATGCGCCGTGCAGCGGCCTCGGTGCGATCCGGCGTCGGCCCGAGTCACGCTGGCGCAAATCCCCCGCAGATCTGCCGGGGCTCACGGCGCTTCAAGCCGAGCTCATCGATGCCGCTCTGACCGGGCTGGCCCCCGGTGGTGTGCTCGCGTATGTGACGTGCTCGCCGCACCTGGCGGAAACCCAGCGCCAGGTCGAGTCGGCGCTGCGGCGGCACCCCGGGGTACGGCTGCTCGACACCGCCGCTGTGATATCGGCGATCTCGCCGGGAATCCCGCTGGGCAGCCAGCGCGCGGGAGTGCAGCTGTGGCCGCACATCCACCACTCCGATGCGATGTTCATCTCGTTGATGACCTATGAGCCGGAAGTGTCCCAGGGCGCCAGTCGATAGGCTGGGAGCATGTTCCGGATCAACCCCAGCATCCTGTCCTGCGACTTCGCCAACTTCGAGCACGCGCTGCACCAGATCTCCAGCGCCGATATGGCACACGTGGACGTCATGGACAATCACTTCGTCCCGAACCTCACCTTCGGGCTACCCGTCGTGCGCCGACTGCAAGAGGTCAGCCCCATTCCTCTGGACGTGCACCTGATGATCGATGATCCGCTGCGCTGGGCCCCCGGGTACGCGCAGGCGGGATGCGCGTCCGTGACTTTTCACGTCGAGGCGGCCAGCGGGCGTGACGAGGTCGTGCAGGTGGCACGCGCCCTGCGCTCCCACGGCGCCCGCGCGGGGATCGCCCTGAAGCCGGCCACCGATCCGGAGCCGTATCTGGAGTGCCTGGACGAGTTCGACCAGATCCTCGTGATGACGGTCGAACCGGGTTTCGGCGGTCAGTCCTTCATGGCGGATATGATGCCCAAGCTTCGGCGGGTCTCCGCCGCTGTCGCGCACGGGCACGAGGATATTTCCGTGCAGGTCGACGGCGGGATCTCGACAGCGACGATCTGTGAAGCGCGCGACAACGGTGCGAACTGCTTCGTGGCGGGATCAGCCGTGTACAACGGAGCCGACCCCGCGCGGGCGATCAGCGAACTCCGGCAGCAGCTCGCCGGCTGACAGGCCCCGGGCCGCCCGCACCTCACGCAGGCCTCCGGCATCCTTGGCGACGACGCCGTCGCCGGCGTGGCGTCCGCGCATCCGTCGCCACAGCCAGGGGGCGGCATGCAGCATCCCCCACTGTGCCGCGCTCAGCTGTGTGGCATCCGGGCCAGCATCCGCACCCTCGTGCAGGACCGTGTCCAGGATCCGGATGCGCGGGTCCGTCAGCGCGCCCAGGTTCTCCGCTGCGCGAAAGGCAAGCGTGCGGTGACCCCGACTGGACAGGTGAACCCGGTCCTCAGCCCAGGAGCGCGGGTCGGCGAGTTCGGGCATCCCCCACAGATCGAGCAGCGTGCATCCGCGCCGTGCGGCGATGTCGCGTACATCCTCGTCGAAGCGGTGAATTCGCCGCGTCAGAGGGGTCATGACCAGGTACCGGGGGCGGTACATCGTGCCCAGCAGGACGTCCGCGCCGGCGTTGCGCGCGTGCGCGACGATGTCGTCGACATGCTGCGCGAGGCGATGCGGTTCACAGCCGGGCCGGGTCAGGTCGTTCCCGCCCACAAGAATCGAGACGAGGTCGGCCCCCCACTCCACTGCCCGCGGCAGCTGCTCGACAGCGACCTGCTGTGTTCGACGGCTGCGCACGGCGAGGTTCGCAAACCGCACCGTGCCCGTGGGGTGGGATGCGGCCAGCAGCATCGCCAGCCGGTCTGCCCACCCGTGATAGACACCGGGAGGCATCCGAGACGTGTCGCACATCCCCTCGGTCAGGGAGTCGCCCAGAGCGACGTACGTGTTCCAGCTGGTGGGCATCAACGCGTCCTCATCGTCGCATCGCTGGACGCCATCGCCTGCTGGTAATAGCCGACCAGCTGCGTGCACACGGCACCCCAGGTTCGGTGCTCCACCTTCGCCCGACCCGCGGCTCCCATCGCATGGGCCTTGCGTGGATCACCGACGAGGTCGCGCAGCCGGGCCCGGCCCTCGCGCAGGTTCCCCGGCGTGTACAGCCACCCGTCTCGACCTCCGTCGACGAGATCCACCGGTCCTCCGGACCCCACGGACACGACCGGGACGCCGCTGGCGTGGGCTTCTTGGATGGTCTGGCAGAAGGTCTCCGACTCTCCCGGGTGCACGAAAACGTCCAGGCTCGCGACGGCGCGGGCCAGGTGCGGACCGGAGAGGTGCCCGAGGAAACGCGCCGAGGGTAGCTCCGCTTGGAGTCGCGACCGATCCGGCCCATCCCCGATCACGACGAGCACCGTGCCGGGTATGTCCGCCAGCGCGCGCAAGTCGGCCACCTGCTTCTCGGGGGCGAGTCGGCCCACGTACCCGATGATGCGCTCTCCTGCGGGGGCGATCCGTGCCCGCCACAACGGATCTCGGCGGCCGGGGGTGAACAGCTCAGTGTCGACACCGCGCCCCCAGCGGGCAACGCGTGGAACGCCGGCGGCTTCCAGCTGACGGGTCGAGTGGGTGGAAGGGGCCAGGGTGAGGGTGGCCCTGCGGTGGAGCCGGGCGACGTGGCTCCACGCCACGGCTTCGAGTCCGGGCATCCCGTAGCGGGACGCATATTCGGGGATATCCGTCTGGTACACCGCAACTGTGGGGATGCCCAGTTGCTGGCAAGCTTTCACGGCGTGCCAGCCGAGCAGCAGCGGCGACGCTAAGTGCACGACGTCTGGGCGTTCGGCGTGAATCGCCCGTGCCACCGTCGATCCGAGGGCCGTGGATACCCGCACCTGGGGGTAGCCCGGCATCGCGATCGAGCGGAGCCGGTGCACGAGCAGGCCATCGACGTCCGCATGCTCGGGGCGGCTTCCCGGTGCGATTACTGCGGTCGGGAATCCGTGGCGCCGTAAATAGTCCGTGACGTGCAGCACCGTTCCGGTGACACCGTTCATGTGGGGCAGAAATGACTCGGTGATGATGAGAACTCTCACACCGCACACTGTGCGATCCAGACGTGACCGCCAGGGATATTCCAGGTGAATGTCGGGTGAGACATTGCAGCCCGCTCCACCGAGGCGTTGGCGACGGTGTCGGAACTTTCGCTACGCGGACGGCGGGCAGCGGCTCGACAAGGGACGCACCAGCGGTCTACCGGGGCACGCCAGCGGGCGAAACTCGGCAGAGCCGGAGGCAAACGGGTAGCCTAGTCTGTTGTGAAGACTTTTGAGCAATTGTTTGAGGAGCTCTCCGAGAAGGCCCGCACCCATGAGGCGGGGTCCGGCACGGTGAAGGAGCTCGACGCCGGGGTGCACGCGATCGGCAAGAAGATCGTGGAGGAGGCCGCGGAGGTCTGGATGGCCGCGGAGTACGAGTCCGATCAGGCGCTCGCAATGGAGGCCAGCCAGCTGATCTACCACGTGCAGGTCATGCTGATCAAGAAGGGGATTCCCCTGAGCGCGGTGTACGAGGAGTTGTAGAGATCATGTTGCGTGTTGCGGTCCCCAATAAGGGGGTTCTCTCTGAGGTGGCCATCACGATGCTCCAGGAGGCGGGATACCTGACGCGTCGGGACAATCGCCAGCTGGTGCTGTTCGACAGTCACAACGATGTCGAGTTCTTTTACCTGCGTCCGCGGGACATCGCGACGTATGTCGGCAGTGGGGCGCTCGATGTGGGTATTACGGGCCGAGATTTGTTGCTGGACTCTCACTCGGATGCCACCGAGGTTGCTGTGCTGGAGTTCGGCGATTCGACGTTCCGCTTCGCCGGTCCGGTCGGGAAGTTCACGAGTATCGACGAGATCGCCGGCCTGCGTGTCGCAACGAGCTATGTTGGGCTGGTGTCGGACTTCCTGGACCGTCACGGCATCGAGGCGACGCTCATCAAGCTGGACGGCGCGGTGGAGTCCGCGATCAAGCTCGGGGTGGCGGATGTGATCGCGGATGTCGTGTCGACAGGGACCACGCTGCGCAATGCGGGCCTGGAGATTTTCGGTCCGGTGATTTTGGAATCCACGGCCATCCTGATCGGTTCCCCGCAGGCGACCCCGGATGGTACGCTGCGCGATCAGGCGTTGAAGTTGTCCCGTCGGCTGCACGGCGTTCGGGTGGCCCGGCAGTACGTGCTGTTTGACTACGACATTCCCGCTGAGCACCTGGACGAAGCCGCGAAGATCACGCCGGGCTTGGAGTCGCCGACGGTGTCGCCGCTGGCAGATCCCGAGTGGCTCGCGGTGCGTGCCATGGTGCGCCGGGATGAGGCGAACGACATCATGGACGCGCTCTACGAGGTGGGGGCACGAGCGATCCTGGTGAGCGCAATCACCGCTGCGAGAATCTAGGACGGACCCGATGAGCGTCGCAATTCGCGTTATTCCCTGTTTGGACGTCGCGGCGGGTCGCGTCGTCAAGGGCGTGAACTTTCGGAACCTTCGGGACGCCGGAGACCCGGTCGCGCTCGCGGCGCGGTACTTCGCGGAGGGCGCGGACGAAGTGACGTTCCTCGATGTGACGGCGACCGTCGAGGGCAGGGACACGACCTATGACATGGTGCGTCGCACGGCAGAACAGGTGTTCATCCCCCTGACTGTCGGTGGTGGCGTGCGCAGCGTCGAGGACGTGGCCAACCTGCTCGCCTCGGGTGCCGACAAGATCAGCGTGAACAGCGCCGCCATCGCGCGTCCGGAGCTGATCTCAGAAATTGCGGACTACTTCGGTGCTCAGGTGTGCGTCCTGTCCCTGGACATCACGCGCAGCGTGGACACCCCCTCGGGGTTCTGCGTGACCACCCATGGCGGGCGACGCAGGACGACGATTGACGCCCTGGAGTGGACCCGTCAAGCCATCGACCTAGGCGCAGGGGAGTTGCTGGTCAATTCGATTGACACCGATGGGGTGAAACTGGGCTTCGACATTGATCTGCTTCGGGCGATCCGGCCAATCTCGACCGTGCCGATGATCGCCTCGGGTGGGGCGGGGCGCGTGGAGCACTTCGTCGCGGCGGTGCGTGAGGGTGCGGATGCGGTGCTGGCTGCGAGCGTGTTCCACACCGGTGCCATATCAATCCGGGACGTGAAAGCCGCGATCGCGGAGGCGGGGTACCCGGTTCGAGAGGAGAGCCATGTCGGTCAGTAGCGCGGATGTGCGCTTCCCCCCGGACGGAGGGCTGCTGCCGGTTGTCGTGCAGGAGGCATCCACCGGAGAGGTTCTCATGCTCGCCTGGATGGATCGCACGGCGCTGGAGCGCACCCTCGCGGAGGGGCGAACGGTGTTCTGGTCGCGCTCCCGACGCGAATACTGGGCCAAGGGCGAGACGTCAGGGCACATCCAGCGTGTCGTCGACGTGGCGACGGACTGTGACGGGGACGCGATTCTCGTCCGAGTAGAGCAGACCGGTGCAGCCTGCCACACGGGCACGCACAGCTGCTTTGACACGAGACAGCTCTGGCCGGTCCCAGGTGAGGGGAGTGTGCAGTGAACGATTCAGGAAGCTATCAGACGACGCCGGATGAGTTTCAAAAGCTCATCCGTACCCACCGGATCGTGCCGGTGGTGCGTAGGCTTTTCGCAGACTCGGAAACGCCGATGGGCGTGTACCGCAAGCTCGGGGGAGGATCGGTCGGTTCTTTCCTGCTCGAGTCCTCCAGCCCGGGCGGGATGTGGACGCGGTTCTCCTTCGTCGGCGTGAACTCCTACGGGCTGATCTCCGCCACCGATGCGGGGCAGGTGGCGTGGACCGACCTGGGACTCTCCGCCGAGGAGGCCTTCGGTACGGAGCATGTTCCCGAGAGCTTCGTGGATGCGCTGCAATACCTGTATCGCCGCTGGCAGACGCCGCGCATCCCGGGTCTGCCGTCCTTCACCGGGGGGCTGGTCGGATACTTCGGCTGGGAGGCGGTGCGTCTGCTCGAGAAGCTCCCGAACGCGAAACAGGCGGACTATGAGATCCCTGCGATGACGTTCTCGCTGGCGCGGGACGTGGTGGTCATCGACCACCGCTTTGGCACCGTGAGCTTGGTGGCGAATGTTCTCGTGCAGCCCGGGTCGGACCCGGAACAGTTGTGGGATGATGCGCGGGCCCGGCTGGACCAGATGCAGCTGAAACTGTCGCAACCGTCGCCCGCATACCTCGCACAGGTCGATTTCCGTGCTGTGGAGGATCCGTTCCGGCGCACGACTCCGGAGGAGTTCCGGTCCGCTGTGGAGAAGGCGAAGGAGTACATCCGCGCCGGGGACATCTTCCAGGTGGTGATCGGCCAGCGTTTCGAGTTGGACTACGACGGCGAGCCCCTGGATGTGTATCGCGTGCTGCGCACGCTGAACCCGAGTCCGTACATGTACTTGCTGAACCTGCAGGACGCGGAGGGCACGCCTTTCCAGATCGTCGGTGCCTCCCCGGAGGCTCTCGTCAAGGTCAGCGGTGCGACGGTGATTACGCACCCCATTGCCGGGTCGCGTCCGCGCGGTGCGACGGTGGAACGGGATGCGCAAATCAGCGAGGAACTCCTGGCGGACACGAAGGAGCGTGCCGAGCACCTCATGCTCGTCGACCTGGCCCGCAACGATCTGCTCAAGGTCTGCGAGCCCGGTTCCGTCGATGTCACGGAGTTCATGCAGATCGAGAGATTCAGCCATATCATGCACATCGTCTCGTCGGTGCAGGGGACGCTGAGCGAGGGATTCGACTCGATCGACGTGTTCCGTGCGACATTCCCGGCGGGTACGCTCTCCGGGGCTCCGAAGCCTCGTGCGATGGAAATCATCGACGAACTGGAGCCGAGCCAGCGCGGACTGTACGGCGGCGTCGTCGGGTACTTCGACTTCGCCGGGGATTCGGATCTGGCGATCGCGATTCGTACCGCGGTGCTGCGTGAGGGACGTGGATACGTGCAAGCTGGCGGTGGCATCGTCGCCGACTCCGTGCCGCAACTGGAGCTGGAGGAGTCCCAGAATAAGGCCGCTGCCGCGTTGCGTGCGATTGCGATCGCGAAGACGATGATTCGGATCGATGGCCAGGATTAGCCGCGGGCGCCTGCTCCCGCTCGCTGCTGCGGTCGCCCTCGTCGAGCTGGGTGCCGCCACGCAGACGTGGGTGGCGGCGAGCACCGAGGCTGGGACGAGTATTGCTGGTACGGGCTCGGATATCGTCGCGGTGGTGCCCGCGCTGTGTATGGCGGTGCTCGCCGTGGTGGCGGCATCGAGTCTTGCCGCCCGATGGTCGGCACGGGTGCTGGGTGCGGTGCACGGGCTGCTCGCCGTGCTCCTCGCGGTCGTGATACTCCGGTGTGCGGCGAACCCGCTCGACGCGATATCGGCTCTGGTGTCCCAGACCACGGGGGTTGCCGGCCAGGACGGCGTGCGGGACCTCGTCACGGGCGTGAGCGTGACGGCCTGGCTGTGGGTAACGTTCGGCGGAAGCATCGTGTCGGGGGTGCTCGGCGTGGTGCAGATCTGGGCGTCGGGTCGGTGGACGACGCGGTCCCGGCACGAGGTGGCGGCACGCGGCCAGGTCACCGCCGAGCCAGCAGAGACGTGGGATTCCCTCAGTAGGGGATCTGACCCGACAATGGAGTCCTGACTGGCCGTAGAATGGGCAGGGACTGAGACGAGGAGTACGACTGATGAATGATGTGACGGGGTATTCGCCTGAGACCAGCCATGGGCACTCTCCCGCCGCGTGGACCGCGGTGGTCGTCATGCTCGTGGGCTTCACTCTGGGGACATTCTTCTTCACTACAAATCAGCCGGTCGGCGTGTGGATATCGGTGGCCGTGATCGTGCTGGGGCTCGTTGCCGGTTGGGTGATGGCAAAGCTGGGGTACGGGGTGCGCGGGCCGAAGTATCAGCCCAAGGAACACTGATCGTGTCCATTCTGGAAGAACTCGTCGCGGGCGCCGTGGCGGATGCGCACACCCGGATGCGCGAGGTTCCCCTGGCGGATCTCGAGCGTGACATTGAGGCTGCACCGGCTGCGGTGGATGCTGTCGCTGCGTTGCGCCGCTCGGATGCGGTGAACGTCATCGCGGAGATCAAACGGGCCAGCCCATCGCGCGGTCCGATCGCCCCTATTGAGGACCCCGCGGCGCTGGCCCGCACCTATGCATCCGCGGGCGCATCCGCTGTCTCCGTGCTCACGGAGGGACGCCGTTTTCGGGGCAGTCTCGACGATCTGCGGGCCGTGCGGCGCGCTGTTGATCTACCCCTGATCCGCAAGGACTTCCTCGTGGACGAGTACCAGGTGATGGAGGCAAGGGCCGCGGGGGCGGACTTCATCCTGCTCATCGTCGCGGCGCTGGAGCAGCGCCAACTGTCTCGTCTGCGTGAGCGTGCCCGTGCGTTGGGCATGTCGGCCCTCGTTGAAGCGCACAATGTGGACGAGGTGGCCCGTGCGGTGGATGCGGGCGCCGAGATCATCGGGGTGAACGCGCGGAACCTGCACGATTTCAGCCTGGACACCGATGTGTTCGGGAGTATGGTCGACCGGATCCCGGACGGCGTTGTCAAGGTGGCCGAGTCTGCGGTGAAGTCGGTAGCCGATGTTCAGAAGTACCGCGCCGCAGGTGCGGATGCTGTGTTGGTGGGGGAGGCCCTGGTGTCCGGGGACGCCCGCAGCCTCCTGGCTCAGTTCCGTCGAGTCAGTTGACCAGAGAGTAGGAAACGTGACCGAGAAGACGCATCTCAGAGATGCACACGGGCCGTTCTTCGGAGCGACCGAGACGTTTACAGGCTTCGGGGGACGGTATGTCCCCGAGTCCCTGATCGCGACGCTTGACGAGCTGACCGAGGAGTTCGAGAAGGCACGCCGGGACCCGGAGTTCGTCGCGGAGTTGCAGGCCCTGCAGCGCGAATACACGGGTCGGCCCTCGCTGCTGACGCGGGTGAAGCGGTTTGCCGAGCATGCCGGCGGCGCGCGCATCTACCTAAAGCGCGAGGACCTCAACCACACCGGCAGCCACAAGATCAACAACGTTCTGGGCCAGGCGCTCGTGGCCAGGCGGCTCGGCAAGACGCGACTGATTGCGGAAACCGGTGCCGGTCAGCACGGGGTGGCCACCGCTACCGCCGCAGCGCTGTTCGGGATGGACTGCACCATCTACATGGGAGAGGTCGACACGGAGCGTCAGGCGCTGAACGTGGCCAGGATGCGCCTGCTCGGCGCCGAGGTCGTCTCTGTCACCTCCGGGTCGCGTACGCTCAAGGACGCGATCAACGAGGGGATGCGCGACTGGGTGGCGCACACGGCGAACACGCACTACCTGATGGGCACGGTGGCCGGGCCCCACCCGTTCCCCGAAATGGTTCGGGAATTCCATCGCGTGATCGGCGAGGAGGCGAAGGAGCAGGTGCTGGCCGCAGAGGGACGCCTTCCCGATGCGGTGGTCGCCTGTGTCGGCGGGGGGTCGAATGCGATGGGCCTGTTCCATGCGTTCCTCGACGATCCGGAGGTGCGCCTGGTCGGCTGTGAGGCAGGCGGCCTGGGAGCGGACACTGATAAGCATGCGGCGACGCTGACGAAGGGCTCGATCGGTATGCTGCACGGGGCGAAGAGCTTCATGCTGCAGGACTCCGATGGGCAGACGATCGAAAGCCACTCGATCTCGGCGGGCCTGGACTACCCGGGCGTCGGTCCGGAGCATTCCTGGTTGAAGTCGATCGGCCGGGCAGACTATTGGCCGGTGACGGATGCGGAGGCGATGGAGGCGTTCCGCCTGCTGTGCCGCACCGAGGGGATTATCCCCGCGATCGAGTCGTCGCATGCCCTAGCTGGGGCTCTTCGACTGGGGGAGGAGCTCGGTCCGGACGGGCTGATCATCGTCTCCCTCTCTGGCCGCGGAGACAAGGATATGCACACGGCCGCAACCTACTTCGGGCTGATCGGCGAGGGTGAGGGAGACAGCTATGTCGGGTGAGACGGCCAATAGGCGCAGCGTCGAGGAGACGATACGCGCCAACCAGGCAGCAGGGCGGGGCACACTCATCGGGTATCTCCCGATCGGCTTCCCGACGGTAGACGCCTCCGTGGAGGCGGCGATCGCAATCGTCGAGGCGGGCGTGGATGTGCTGGAGCTGGGCATCCCCTATTCCGACCCGGTCATGGATGGCCCGGTCATCCAGCGGGCCACGACCACGGCCTTAGCAGGGGGTGTGCGCATTGCGGACGCTTTCGACGTTGTCCATCGGGTGACGAGCGCGGTGTCCGCACCCGCCCTGGTGATGACGTACTACAACCCCGTCTTCCACCACGGCGTGGAGCGGTTCGCGCAGGAGCTTGCGGCGGCCGACGGTGCTGGGCTGATCACCCCTGACCTCATCCCAGACGATCCGGAGCAGTGGATCGCGGCATCTGAGGAGGCTGGGCTGGAGCGCGTGTTCCTGGCAGCGCCGTCGTCCTCCGATGAGCGTCTCGGGATGATCTCGGCGGCATCGCGCGGGTTCGTCTACGTGGTCTCCACCATGGGGATTACTGGCGAGCGTGCCGAGGTCGATGCGGCGGCGCGGAAACTCGTCTCGCGGTTGCGGGGTGTGACGGACAAGCCCCTGTGCGTGGGCATCGGCATTTCGACGCCGGATCAGGTGCGTGAGGTCAACGCCTACGCCGATGGCGCCATCGTCGGATCGGCACTGGTCTCCGCTCTCGCAGAGGGGGGAGTGGCGGCCGTGGCAGACACGGCCGCGCACCTGGCCCAGGGAAAGTCGGCCTGACCCGCACTAGGATGTTCCTGTTCTCCGCGAACACTTTCTGAGAGAGGCTCACCATGTTTGCTCCTGCGAGTATCCCGACGCCGGACTGGAACGGTTTCACCATCGGACCGTTTGAGATTCGCGCCTATGCCCTGTGCATCCTGGTGGGTATCGCTCTAGCGATCTGGATCACCGGTGCGCGGCTCAAGCGCCGGGGAGTGGACCCGGGAATCGCGATTGACGCCGCGCTGTGGGCGGTGCCCCTGGGCATTATCGCCGCGCGGCTGTACCACGTGCTCACGCATCCGGGCGACTACTTCTATGCGGGTGCGGACCTGTGGGAGATCGTGCGCATCTGGGATGGCGGGATCGCGATTTTCGGATCCATCCTGGGCGGCCTGGTGGGCATCTGGATCGCCACGAGAATCGCGGGCGTCCGGTTCTCGGCCTTCATCGACGCTCTGGCCCCGGGGATGCTGGTCGCCCAGGGGATCGGGCGGCTGGGCAACTGGTTCAACGGGGAGCTCTTCGGCGTGCCCACTGATCTGCCGTGGGGGCTTGAGATTCCCACCACGAATGCGGCATTCCCGCACGGCCTTCCGGACACGACGCTCTTCCACCCGCTTTTCCTCTACGAGATGATCTGGGACCTGCTCGGTGCAGCGGTGCTGCTGTGGGCATCCCGCAAGTTCCTGCTGCAGTGGGGGAGGGTCTTCGCCCTGTACGCGATGTGGTACGGCGTCGGCCGGTTCTGGCTGGAGGGGATCCGCATTGACCCCACACAGCTTGTGCTGGGCATCCAGTTCAACCAGCTTGTCGCCGGTGTTTTCGCGCTGTTCGGTCTCGTACTGTTCCTCTGGCTGGGGCGTCGGCACCCCGGTCTGGAACCCAGCGCGTACCTTCCGGGGCGTGCGCCGGTCCCTTCCGATGAGGACGCGGGCGAGTCTGATCAGGCGTCGGATTCTGGATCGGGCCCCGCGTCGGCGGCGGTCGATGATGGGCCCGAGCATGTAGAATCGGAGAACGCGTCATCGAAATAAACCAGGTGTGGCCGCCACAAGCGGATACCGGTTGCTGATGCGCCGCGCCCGTGACCGGGTGTGGGACTGATCCGTCGGACAGAGCCGTCCGAAACCTTTGACGAGAGTGAGGGAGTTTCGTGACTGATGTGCTGAGTCCCGTTTTCTCCCGCTTCAGTGCTGTGCCTGAGGCGAATGGGCTGTACGACCCCCGACAGGAGAAAGACGCCTGCGGTCTGGCCATGGTGGCCACGTTGCGCGGTTATGGCGGACACGACATCATCGCGCAGGCACTGGAGGCGCTGCGCCACCTGGAGCACCGAGGTGCCGTCGGCTCGGACGCGGGCACCGGGGACGGTGCGGGCATCCTCACCCAGATTCCGGACCGTTTCCTGCGGGAGGAGACCGACATCGACCTGCCGCCGATGGGCGAGTATGGTGTCGGGCTGGTCTTCCTGCCAGCGGATTCCGCCGCTCGCGTGAAGGCGAAGGCGACGATCGAGCGCATCGCCGATGACGAGAACTTGCGTGTGCTGGGATGGCGTGCGGTACCCACCCGGCCCGAGGTCATCGGCGAACTCGCGCGTAGCACGATGCCCGCGTTCGAGCAGCTGTTCGTGGCACACCGTGGCGACGATTCCTCCGAATCGGTCTCCGGCATCGCGCTGGACCGGCTGCTGTTCCGGTTGCGCAAGCGCGCAGAGCATTCCGCCGATGTCTACCTTCCCTCCCTGTCCAGCCGCACCCTCGTCTACAAGGGGATGGTGACCACTCTCCAGCTGGAGCCGTTCTATCCGGATCTATCCGATGAGCGCTTCGAGTCGAAGTTGGCGATCGTGCACTCTCGATACTCGACGAACACGTTCCCCTCCTGGCCGCTGGCCCAGCCGTTCCGCATGATTGCGCACAACGGCGAGATCAACACGATCCAGGGCAACCGCAACTGGATGCTCGCACGGCAGGCGCAGATGTCTTCCGAGCTGCTGGGGGATCTGAAACCGCTGTTCCCGATTGTGACCGCCGATGGTAGCGACTCGGCCTCCTTCGACGAGGTCCTCGAACTGCTCGAACTCTCCGGGCGCGCAATCCCGCACGCTGTGATGATGATGGTCCCCGAGGCGTGGGAGAACCAGCCGGGCATCCACCCGTCCCTCAAGGCGTTCTACCAGTACAACGCGACGCTGATGGAGCCGTGGGACGGACCGGCCGCGATCACCTTCACGGACGGCACACTCGTGGGCGCGACCCTTGACCGCAACGGACTGCGTCCGGGCCGGTGGGTGATCACGGAGGATGGCCTCATCGTGCTCGCCAGTGAGATCGGTGTCCTCGGCATTGATGCCGGTCGGATCGTGCGCAAGGGCAGGCTCCAGCCGGGACGTATGTTCCTGGTGGACACGGAGCATGGCCGCGTGATCAGCGACGAGGAGATCAAATCCGAGTACGCGTCGATGCGCCCCTGGGCGCAGTGGCTGGAGCGCGGTCAGATCTCGCTGTCGGAACTTCCCGAACGCGAGCACATCCTGCACACCCCGGCATCGGTGGTGCGACGTCAGCGCACCTTCGGGTACACGGAGGAGGAGCTCGCCGTACTGCTGTCTCCGATGGCGCAGACGGCAGCCGAGCCGATCGGAGCGATGGGCACGGATACCCCGATCGCGGCCCTATCCGACCGTCCCCGGCTCCTGTTTGACTACTTCACGCAGGCTTTCGCACAGGTGACGAACCCGCCCCTGGACTCGATTCGGGAGCAGGTGGTCACCTCGCTGAGCCTGGGGCTCGGCCCGGAGCCGAACCTGCTGGCTCTGGAGCCGGACGGCAGCTCGAAGGTCATTTCCCTGGACTTCCCGGTGATCGACAATGACGAGCTGGCCAAGATCCAGCACTTGGACCCCAAGAACGGTGTCGCCCCCACGATGACGATCAAGGGGCTGTATGACGTGCACCGCGGCGAGGAAGCGATGCGCGAGCGCATTGAGGAAATGCGACATGAGGTGGACGAGGCGATCCGCGAGGGCGCGACCTACATCGTGCTATCTGACCGCGACTCGAGTGCAGATCTCGCCCCGATCCCCTCGCTGCTCATGTGCTCGGCCATTCAGCAGCACCTGGTGCGCACCGAGCAGCGGTTGAAGGTGGGACTCGTCATCGAAGCCGGGGATGTGCGTGAGGTTCACCACGTCGCGCTCCTGATCGGCTACGGGGCGTCCGCCGTCAATCCGTACCTGGCGATGGAGAGTTGTGAGCAGCTGGTCCGGGCCGGTCTGATCACGGGTATCACGCCCGAGAAGGCGGTGAAGAACCTCATCAAGGCCCTGGGGAAGGGCGTGCTCAAGATCATGTCCAAGATGGGCATCTCCACGGTGGCCTCCTACGCCGGTGCTCAAGCCTTTGAAGCTGTTGGGCTGAGCCGCGAGTTCATCGATGAGTACTTCACGGGAACTGCCTCCCGGCTCTCGGGCGTCGGCTTGGAAGTCATTGAGGCCGACACTGCGGCCCGGCATGCACAGGCGTATCCGCTGGAACCCGCAGCGACAGCACACCAGCGTCTGCAGACCGGGGGCGAGTACAAGTGGCGTCGAGACGGCGCTCCCCACCTGTTCAGCCCGGAGGCAATCTTCACCCTCCAGCAGTCCACGCGTCGCCACGACTACGAACTCTTCCAGAAGTACACCCGGCTCATCGACGACCAGGCTCGGCACCTGATGACGATTCGCGGGCTGTTCACCTTTGAGTCCGAGAGGGACCCGATTCCGATCGATGAGGTGGAGTCTGTCAGCGACATCGTCACCCGATTCTCCACGGGGGCGATGAGCTACGGTTCTATCTCTCAGGAAGCGCACGAGACGCTCGCGATAGCGATGAACCACCTGGGCGGGAAGTCGAATACCGGTGAGGGCGGCGAGGACACCGACCGGCTGCTGGACCCGGAGCGCCGCAGCGCGATCAAGCAGGTTGCGTCGGCACGTTTCGGGGTCACGAGCATGTACCTGACCTGTCTCTTATACACATCT
>DGEZ01000045.1 GCA_002391425.1 Micrococcales bacterium UBA3913
GATCAAACCTACCCTCTTCGCCGGCAGCTTCAGATGTGTATAAGAGACAGGTGCAGACGTTCGGCCCGGAGCTGCCGTATCTCATGAAGCTGCTCGCGGCGGCGCGTCCCCTGTCGTTGCAGGTGCACCCGACCTCGAAGCAGGCCCAGGAGGGCTTCGCAGCCGAGCAGGAGAAGGGCATCCCTGTCGACGACCCGGCGCGTAACTACAAGGACCCGCGGCACAAGCCCGAGATTGTCATCGCGTTGACGCAGTTTGATGCTCTCAGCGGTTTCCGGGCGCCATCGCGGGCGCGCTCCGCGTTCGTGTCCATTCTGGGCGAGCCCCAACCCGAGCAGGAGTTCTGGGTAAAACTGGCGACCGTGCTGTCGGGCCAGAACCCGGGGGATGCGCTGCGGGATGCGCTCACAATGCTGCTCGCCGGTGGCGAAGAGGTCACCCACTTCGTGACAATGCTCGCCGAGGTGTCGTTCGATGCGAGCGGGGATGATGCAGATCTGGTGCGTCTTCTCAACTCGTATTACCCCGGGGACCCGGGGATCGCCGCCGCCCTGCTGCTGAACCGAGTGCGCCTGGCGCCCGGTGAGGCACTGTTCTCCTCGGCGGGCACGGTGCACGCATACCTGTCCGGGCTGGGCGTCGAGGTGATGGCCTCCTCCGACAATGTCCTGCGCGGCGGGCTCACGCCGAAACACATTGACGTACCGGAGCTGTGCCGGATCGTGAACTTTGAGGTTTCCGAGCCGTATTTCGTGAAACCGGTGACCGCCCACTCCGCGGGCGTGGAGCGCGAGCTGTGGGTGCCTCCGACCACCGAGTTCGAGGTGCAGCGCATCCGCCTCGACCCGGACGCCGAGTTCAGCTTCGGCGGCTACGGCGCGTGCATCGCGCTCGTGCTGGAGGGCGAGATCACGGTGGACTCCGAGGTGATGAAGCGCGCGGATGCGGGATTCTTCCCCTCATCGGAGGGTTTCATCTCCGCACAGGCGGGGCATGAAGGGGCAACGGTTTTCGTCACGTCCGCCTCTTTCCGCGAGGACTAGTCGTCGCGTTGCGTCGTGCTGACTCGTGGTGAGCCGATCCGGGCGTGTAAGGTCAGCCAGTTCTCTCGGCTGGCGCGCGCCGCGGCAGCGGCGTCGCCATCTGCGAGGGCGCGGATGATGGCGGCGTGCCCCTCGATCGACCCGCGGGCAGCTGTTGAGCTGAAGTGCGCGTGTTCTGCGCGACGCAGGTAGGGCATCAGAGTTTCCAGCGTCTGTGCCAGCAGGCTGTTCCCGGACGCGTTCACGAGGATGTTGTGGAACGCGTCGTCTGCGGTGAGAGCAATGTTCGGGTCCTCGGTGTCGAGGGCTAGCGCGAAGGAGGCGTTCGCGTTCGTGAGCTTCTGGATGATCTCCGGGCTGAGGTGGTCGGCGGCCTCTTCGCAGGCGAATGCGTGCAGTGCTGCCACGATTCTTGCCGCCTCTGAGACGACCACCGGGTCGATGGGAGTGACGACGGTCTGCTTCCCGGGTGAGGCTTCGATCAGTCCCTGACGGCCGAGTTCCGCCAGCGCCTCACGCACGGGGGTTCTGCTCACACCTAGCCAGGCCGCCAGGTCGTTGTCATTGAGCTTCTCGCCGGGGGTGAAGGTTCCGTCGATGATCGCGCCGAGAATGCGCTGGTGGGCGAGATCGCGCAGGAGCACGCGTGGGGTGGATCGGGCGGATGGGGTCCGTGCGGGGATGGGCATGCAATATATAGCACTCGGGAAAAGAGGGAAAGTCAATGCAGACATGCAACATGCACGCAATATATTGCAGATATGCTGAGTGCCCCCATCCCCAATAGCGAAGGAGCCCTCATGGCACTCTCCGACTTCCCCCGGTACCCGCTCACGTTCGGCCCGAGCCCCGTGCACCCCCTGGAGCGACTCACCGCCCACCTGGGCGGCGCACAGATCTGGGCCAAGAGGGAGGACGTGTCCAGCGGACTCGCGTTCGGGGGCAACAAGGTGCGCAAGATGGAGTACATCGTCCCCGATGCGATCGCACAGGGCGCAGACACGCTGGTATCCATTGGCGGATATCAGTCCAATCACACCCGGCAGGTGGCTGCGGTGGCGGCAAAGCTCGGCATGAAGGCGGTGCTCGTACAAGAAAACTGGGTCGATTGGCCGGACCCGCTGAACGACCGCGTCGGCAACATCATGCTGTCTCGGATCATGGGTGCCGATGTGCGACTCAACCCGGCGGGTTTCGGCATCGGGATCAAGTCCAGCTGGGAGGAGGCCATTGAGAGCGTGAAAGCGGCTGGCGGCACGCCATACCCCATCCCAGCGGGGGCGTCCGTGCATCCCCTCGGAGGGCTCGGGTTCGCGAACTGGGCGTATGAGGTGCAGCAGCAAGAACGGGAGCTGGGCATCTTTTTCGACACTATCGTCGTGTGCACCGTGACCGGATCCACCCATGCCGGCATGATCGCCGGGTTCGCCGGTCAGGATCGCCCCCGGCGGGTCATCGGTATTGATGCGTCCGCCACGATTATCGAGACGCGAGACCAGGTGGAGAAGATTGCCCGCCACACGGCGGAGCTGATCGAGCTGGGCCGAGACTTGCGAGACGACGAGATCACGATTCTCGAAGGATGGGCGGGGACTGCGTACGGTATCCCCGCCGACAGCACCCTGGCCGCCATCCACACGCTCGGAGAACTCGAAGGGGTAATTCTGGACCCGGTGTACGAGGGCAAGTCCATGGCTGGCCTGATCGACCTGGTC
>DGEZ01000094.1 GCA_002391425.1 Micrococcales bacterium UBA3913
CGCTGCCGTTTCGGCCATTCCCACCCACTCCATTTCATAACATCATTGTTCTTGAATTGGGAATTGTCGCGAAATCAGTGAACGCCATGAACACATCAGCGCTCCCCATCCCACGGTAGACGGCATAGTAGCACGAGGACGGACCGCGGGGCAGTATTTTAATTCAAAGTGAACGCAGCGTCTTCAATTACAAAAATGTTACATGGAATTTAGTGGACGCAATGTTTATAAAAATACGAGGACGCGACGACTCAGTGGTCGGGGGAAAATGAATACTCACACGAACATGTGCCCATTTATGTGCAGAAGTCCTTTGGGACGAATATGATTCGTGCGCTGCCGAACAGCGATTGTCGAGCGCGGGTATCTCGCTCAGCACGCCCACCCGTCAGCTAGAACCACTTGTCCAGCCGGTGTTCCGCCTCAACGGTACGAACGGTACCCGACTTCGCGCGCATGACGACCGAAGTCGTCCGCACGTATCCCTGCCGCACATATGCGACACCGGGGAGCATGAGTCCATCGGTAACCCCGGTGGCAACGAAGTAGCAGTTGTCGCTGGTGACCAGATCGTCGGTTCCGAGGATCCTCCCCAGGTCATGACCCGCCCGCACAGCCTTCTGTCGCTCAAGCTCATCCCGCGGCGCGAGTCTCCCCTCAATCTTCCCGCCAATGCCCTTGATCGCACAGGCGGTAATCACTCCCTCGGGTGTCCCCCCGGTACCGAGCAAGAGGTCGGTGTTGCTCCACGGACGTGCCGCGTCGATCCCGCCAATAACGTCACCGTCACCGATCAGGGTCGTGCGTGCCCCCACCGATCGGATGCGCTCGATGAGTTCCTCGTGACGGGGCCGTTCGAGCACAACCACGACGATCTCCGACACGGGTTTCTTCTTCGCCTTCGCCAGTTCTCGGATGTTCTCCTCCGGGGTGAGGTCCAAGCTGCACACGTCCACCCCGGCGGGTCCCACCACGAGCTTGTCCATATAGAAAACCGCCGACGGATCGTACATGGACCCACGGTCGGCCACCGCTAGCACAGACACCGCGTTCGGTTTTCCCTCCGCGGTCAGGCTGGTTCCGTCAATCGGATCCACCGCCACATCACACGCCGATCCCGTGCCATTGCCCACATGCTCGCCGTTGTACAGCATCGGCGCCTGGTCTTTCTCCCCCTCACCAATGACGACAACCCCATCCATCGACACCGTGCTCAAGAACGCACGCATCGCGTCCACAGCTGCCCCGTCCGCGGAGTTCTTATCGCCGCGCCCCACCCAGGGTGTGGCACGAATTGCCGCAGCCTCCGTGGCGCGGACAAGCTCCAGCGCAAGGTTTCGGTCTGGATGCTGTAATTCGGTCTGCGTGAACATCTGCTACCTCCATTGGCTCGTCGTTCACCGCACCAGCAGACGCCGTTGCCCACCAGTACACGCACACACCATAGCGAAATCGCGCGCTGAAGCACAGCCGCCGGAGGCCTCCCCTCCGGAGAGACCCCATCCTCAGGCCGTTGCAGCCAACTGCCCACACGCCCCGTCGATGTCCTTACCCCGGGTGTCTCGCAGGGTTGTCGGGATGCCCGCGGCGTCCAGCCGGCGGATGAACTCCCGTGTCGCGCTCGGGGTCGACGCCGTCCACACTGACCCGGGGGTCGGGTTCAACGGGATCGGATTCACGTGCACCCAGCCGTGCCCGCGAGCGTTCAGCTTCGCCGCCAGCAGATCTGCGCGCCACGGGTGATCGTTCATATCCCGGATCAGCGCATATTCGATCGAGACCCGGCGCCCAGTATGGGCGAAATAGTCGTAGGCCGCATCCAGAGCCTCATCCACCTTCCAGCGACTATTCACCGGGATCATCTCGTCACGCAACTCATCGTCCGGTGCGTGCAGGGACAGCGCGAATGTCACGGGAATCTCCTCAGCCGTGAGCTTTCGGATGGCGGGTACAAGCCCCACAGAGGACACCGTGATGTGCCGCGCTGAAATACCCAGCCCTTCGGGAGCCGGCGCAATCATACGGCGCACCGCCGCAATGACGCGTTTGTAGTTGGCCAGCGGCTCGCCCATCCCCATGAACACCACATTCGTGACGCGCTCCCCGTTACGCACGACACCCCCGAGCTCGCCATCGGCAATCGCACGATTGGCCTGCACCACCTGATCGATGATCTCGGCCGTGGACAGGTTCCGCGTCAGACCCTGTTGGCCCGTCGCGCAGAACGGACAGTTCATTCCGCATCCCGCCTCGCTCGACACACACAAAGTGATCCGGCCCGGGTAGCGCATCAGCACCGACTCGACAAGCGCACCGTCGAACAGCCGCCAGAGGAACTTGATCGTGTCACCGTTGTCGGTGCGCAAACGGCGCACCTCGGTCAGCAACGGCGGAAGCAGGGACGCCACGAGCGGCTCGCGCAGGGACGCTGGCAGGTCCGTCATATCCGCGGCATCCGTCACAGAGTGGACGAAGTAGTGCCGAGACACCTGCGCTGCGCGGTACTTCGGCAGACCGGCCGTCACGACAGCGGCTTCCCGCTCCGCCAGAGAGAGGTCCGCCAGGTGGGTGGCGGGCATGGACCGCTTCGGCTCCGCGAACTGCAAGAGCGGGCGACCGTCGGGTCCCGCCTGCTGCACCCACCCCTCGGCACGCGGTCTGACCTGGCGGTGTGGTCTGCTCGTCGGAACTTTTTCGTCCATGTCCACCATTGTGACATCTTGTGCCCGGGAAACTGGCCCGACCCCACAAAAGGACACCCCACCGGACAAGGGGCACAGGTACGATGGGAAGCGTCAGCGAAACCCCGGGCGGCACCTCCGCCGATGCCCGGACGCACACGTATGAGGAGGCTCCGTGCCCATCGCAACACCTGAGCAGTACCGTGAGATGCTTGAAACCGCAAAGGAGAAGGGATATGCCTTTCCCGCGTTCAACATCTCGTCATCCCAGACCTTGAACGCCGTTCTCGCGGGTCTGTCCGACGCAGAGTCGGATGGCATCATCCAGATCACCACCGGTGGTGCCGCCTACCTGTCTGGCCAGCGCATCAAGGACATGCCCACGGGTGCCCTTGCCGCTGTGGCGTACATCCGCGAGGTCGCGAAGAAGTACCCGATCCGGGTCGCCCTGCACACCGACCACTGCCCCAAGCAGCACCTTGACGACTACCTGCTTCCCCTGATCGCCGCCAGCGAAGAAGAGGTCAAGGCGGGTCGTCCCGCGTTCTTCAACTCCCACATGTGGGACGGCTCGGCGATCGATCTCGACGAGAACCTCAAGATCGCGCAGGAGATCCAGAAGCGGACGAAGGCAATCCACGCCGTGCTCGAGGTCGAGATCGGCGCCGTCGGCGGCGAAGAGGACGGCATCACCGGCAAGGCCGACGCGAACCTCTACACCACGCTCGCAGACGGTATCAAGACGGTGGAGGCACTCGGCTTGGGCCTCGACTCTGAGCAGGGTCCCTACATCGCCGCACTGACCTTCGGGAACGTGCACGGCGTGTACAAGCCCGGCAACGTGAAGTTGCGCCCCGAGCTACTCGGCGAGATTCAGGAGGGTCTCGCTGCGAAGTACGGCACCGGCGCCAAGCCGCTGGGACTCGTCTTCCACGGCGGCTCAGGATCGACCCCGGAGGAGATCGCCACGGCAGTCTCCAACGGCTGTCTCTTATACACATCT
>DGEZ01000095.1 GCA_002391425.1 Micrococcales bacterium UBA3913
CAGCGGTGGGTGATCTACGACGAGGCCTGGCGGCTCATGTCCCATCCCGCGCTGCTGCGGCGGATGGATGCGCACTGGCGACTCGCCAGGCACTACGGGATCGCGAACATGCTGATCTTCCACAAGCTCACCGACCTCGACAACGTGGGCGACCAAGGCTCCGCCATGCGCTCGCTGGCCAACTCGCTTCTGGCGAACGCGGAAACGCGGATCGTGTACCGGCAGGAGTCCGACCAACTCGGACCGACCGCGACCGCCCTCGGCCTGACTGGCACCGAGCAGCAGCTCTTGCCGAACCTCGGCGTCGGCCAGGGCCTGTGGCGGATCAAGGCCAGGAGCTTCGTCTGCCAGCACCAACTCCACCCCGACGAACTCGCCCTGTTCGACACCAGCAGCCGCGCCGCAGGAGGACACCGATGAACCTCACCGGCCCGCGCCGATCCACCCCGAACGAAGACGATGCCACGGCTCCCGTCGAGCTGCCGCACGTCCTCGTCACCGTCGCCGCAGACGGCACCCTCACCGCCACGGTCGATGGAACACCGTTCGCGTCGCCGGACGCGGGCGACTGGACGCGCGCGACGTTCGGGCCGCTCATGGATGCCATCACCAACGACCGCACCATCGCAGTCCGAGTCGAGGTGCGCGAGAACGACGGCAGCGTCTTCACCGACATCCTCCGCACCCGCAAACCCCGACGCGCAGTCGCACCGTCCGAGACCCCTGCGCCGGAAACTCGTCGAAGTCGCCACGCCCGACGGATGCCGCGTCTGGCGGAGGTCACCGCGGGCGGGTTCGTGCCTGGCGAGGATGTCGCCGTCGCGACGATCGTCTCCCACACCGACGCCACCGGAACCGGCGAAGCCCGGACGCTCATCGACCTCGACGACCTACCCGACGGAAACACGCCCGAGGTGATCCTGCTCGGGCGCATCTCGGGCACGCTCGCGGTACGGCGGCTGACATGAACCAGCGGCAAGCCGGAGGCATGGGCGACGAACTCACCAACGCCGCCCTCATCGGCCTGATCGGCATGTTCGGGATCGCCCTCGTTCTCCGCGCAGCCGGTAGCGTCGCCGCGTTCCTCACCGGCACACCCCAGCCAGACGCCGGCGCAGCAGCGGGGCTCGCCGTGCTGTTCAACCCCGGCGACCCGGCAACCGCGCTCGGTGCCGACGGGCTCAACCCGGTCGCCTACTGGCTTGTCAGCGCGGCACTGCTCGGCGGACTCGCCACCGGGATCGTCTGGGTCTGGATCGTGCTACGCCGACACACGCGGAAGACCGAGACCGACCCGCACCGCCTTGCCGGGATCGCGACCAGCCATGAAGTCAAGACCGCAGCATCCGCGAAGGCACTGCTGCACCGCGCGGCCACACTGCGCCCCTCCTTGGAATCACCAGCCCCGCAGGATGTCGGCTACCTCCTCGGTGCCAGTCGCGGGACGAAGGTCTGGGCATCTGTCGAAGACTCGATCCTGCTGATCGGCCCACCCCGCTCCGGCAAGGGCCTACATGTCGTCATCAACACGATCCTCGACGCACCCGGCGCGGTCGTCACCACCAGCACCAGGCCCGACAACCTCACCGCGACCCTCCGCGCCCGACGCCGCAGGGGCGGACCGGTCGCCGTGTTCGACCCCCAACACCTCGCCGAAGGCATACCCGCCGGGCTGCGCTGGTCGCCCATTCGCGGCTGTGACGATCCGCTGACCGCGATGATCCGCGCTAACGGCCTCGCAGCCGCCACAGGACTCAGCGCCGGAGGGGTCGAGTCCGGCGGGTTCTGGGAAGGCAAAACCCGCACCGCACTCCAAAGCCTGCTGCATGCCGCCGCGCTCGACGGCCGCCAGCCAGCCGAGCTGTTCAGATGGACCCTCGACCCCAGCGCCGCGTCCGAAGCCGTCGCCATCCTCAACTCACACCCGAACGCCGCGATGGGCTGGGACGACTCACTGGCCGCGATGATCGACGCCGACCCCAAGACCCGCGACAGCATCTGGCAAGGCGTCTCCCTCGCACTCGCCGCACTCGCCGACCCGCGCGTACTCGATGCCGTCACGCCAGGCCCGCACGAGCACTTCGACCCCGAGACCTTCCTCACCGAACAAGGCACCCTGTACCTGCTCGCCACCGGAGCAGGAGCAGGAGCCTCGGCATCGCTGGTCGCGGCATTCGTCGAAGACCTCATCGAAACCGCCCGCCGACTTGCCGCCCGCTCGCCCGGAGCACGGCTCGACCCGCCGCTACTGCTCGCGCTCGACGAGATCGGGAATCTCGCCCCGCTGCCGTCACTTCCGACGCTCATGGCCGAAGGCGGTGGCACCGGGATCACGACAATGCCGGTCTTGCAGTCCCTCGCACAGGCTCGCGACAGGTGGAGTGAACACCAGGCCGGCGCGATCTGGGACGCCAGCATCGTCAAGATCATCCTCGGCGGCGCATCCAACAGCCGCGACCTCCAAGACCTCTCCACGCTCATCGGAGAGCGCGACGAGTACACCGACAGCGTGACCCTCGGCGACCACGGCACCCGCTCCAACCAGCGCTCGATCCGCCGCGTCCCGATCCTGCCGCCAGACCGCATCCGCACCCTGCCATTCGGCACCGGCATCATGATGCTGCGCTCCGCGCCGCCCATCGTCACCGACCTCCGCGCCTGGCCGACTCGCCCCGATGCCGCGCAACTCCGCAGCGACCGCGACGAACTCGAAACACTGCTGCGCCACCGCCCCGTCACCTGACGCTGCGTCGGGGTGCCGAAGCGCACCTGCCTGACACAGCGGCCACACACGGCTGGTCGCTCGAGTTCAGGAGGACGCCATCATGGCCATTCGTACCCACCAGTCCATCTCCGGCTTTGTCGCCTCGGACCCGCAGCTCAGCTACACCGACCGCGGCGACGCACGGCTCTACATGAAGGTCGGCATCGAGCACTACCGCAAGGAGCCCGACAACTCCTTCACGCAACTGGAGACGACGTTCCACGACCTCATTGCGTATCGCGGTGCTGCCGAGCAGGGAGCCGAGCGGCTCGCCAAGGGCGACAACATCATCGCCGACGGACGGGTGCGCGACTACTCCTACGAGCGCAACGGCCAGCGGTACGAGGGCGAGGAGTTCATCGCGACGCGCATCGGTCACGACCTGGCCCGAACCCGCTACGAGGTGGACCGCAGCGAACGCACTTCCGGCCGAGACGCAACGGCTTTCGCCGCTCCGCAGCAGGCTGCGCCGTCCAACGCGACCGCCATCGGAATGTGAGCGACTTCGCCATGACCGATCAGTTCTTCCCAGAGCACGACGACACGCCGCCCGAGGCAGGCCCGGCATCACCTCGATTCGACGTGCCCGAGCCGCCGCACCCGGTCAACTGGAACCTGCTGACCGCCAACGATCTCGAAGCCGAGTTGCTCGAACTGAACCGCTGGGTGGACTGGCTCCGCCACACCTACGGACTCCCCGCAAGCGTCGTACCGCCGTACTGGCACCGCCACCCCGAACTCCTCTGGGAGCTATCCGCGCTGCACCTGCACTGGCTGTGCGCGTACGACCCGGAGCAGAACGGGTCCGCGCCACTCGGTTGGCACCGCGACTTCGCGGACGCCCGCGCTCGGCTTCGCGATTGGGTAGCGGCGTGCGGCACTCGGCTGGACCGGGACCGCCCGACGCGCCAGACGAGCTGGCCCGGTGAAGACCCAACTCAACCCATCGAAGACTCACCGATCACGGATCGCGATGAGGACTTCGTGCGGTTCGTGATCGACATGGTGGACGCGCGCCAGGAGGCAGAAGATGCCTTCTTCGCGGGCGTCGACCCGGAGACCGGCGAGGTGTGAATCGTGGCGCGTCGCTATGAACGGAAGACCGGTCAGCGCCAGCAGAGCGAGCGCGAGCTGACGATCCGCGCCGAGTTCCA
Source organism: Micrococcales bacterium UBA3913 (assembly GCA_002391425.1). GTDB lineage: Bacteria > Actinomycetota > Actinomycetes > Actinomycetales > Microbacteriaceae > UBA3913. Next base: position 3,919 of record DGEZ01000095.1, read on the forward strand.
CGAGCCGCCCGACCTGGACAAGCTCTGCGAGCTGCTGATCCGCCTGGCGCTCCAGCAATCGGGCTCGTGCCGCTCAGAAGGTGCGACTCGACCGAAGCGCCCTCGTGCCACGGCGAGCACGTCGTCGTAGAATGTAGGCATCCGTCGCGGATGGCGGATGTTGTGGTCCTAGCGCTTCGCCGCCACGGCGAGGCAAAGTAAACGTGGCCGACTCGGCCTAGTCCTACAGCCTTCGGGCTCTTCTCACGATCAACATCCGCCGTCACACCGTCCGCGTCGGCAGGACCAGTGACTGTGGAGAAGAGCCATGACGATCATCGACGCGGACCGCACCGCGATAGACAGCCTCGTAGCGCCCACCCCGTTCCCCGGATCATTCGCCGTCTCATACCTGCGGGTCTCCACGAAGGAGCAGGCGGAGAAGGGCGGCCAAGCGGAGGGCTTCTCGATCCCCGCGCAGCGCGAGGCGAACCAGCGCAAAGCCGACCAGCTTGGCGCGACGATCATCGAGGAGTTCGTCGACGCGGGCGAGTCCGCTCGCAAGGCCGACCGGCCCGAGCTGATGCGGATGATCCAGTACGTCACCAAGCACAAGACGAACTACTGCATCGTCCACAAGGTCGACCGGCTCGCCCGCAACCGAGCCGACGACGTGACAATCCACCTCGCGCTCAAGGACGCCGGCGTCACGCTGGTATCGGCCACGGAGAACATCGACGAGACCCCCTCGGGGATGCTGCTGCACGGCATCATGTCCTCGATTGCCGAGTTCTACTCCCGCAATCTCGCCACCGAGGTCGTCAAAGGTCTGTCGCAAAAGGCGGCGCAGGGCGGCACCGTGACGAAGGCACCCATCGGCTACCGCAACGTCGGCGTGCGCGACGAGTTCGGGCGGGAAGTACGCACTGTCGAGATCGACGAGGAACGAGCCCCGTTGGTGCGGTGGGCGTTCCAGGTGTTCGCATCCGGTGACTGGACGACGAGCCAGCTCCACCACGAACTCGTGGCGCGCGGCCTCACGACGGCGGCGTCGCCGCGGCGACCATCCCGACCCATCGGCAAGTCGTCGGTGCATCGGATGCTGACGAACCCGTACTACAAGGGCAGCGTCCGCTACCAGGGAGTCACGTACGCGGGAGTGCACGAGGCGATCGTCCCCAACGAGGTGTGGGATCAGGTGCAGACCGTGCTCGGCACGCACCGCTCGGCAGCAGACGCAACGCAAGTCCACGAGCACTACTTGAAGGGGACGGTGTTCTGCGGTCAGTGCGGGTCGCGGTTGCTGGTGTGCAACGCGAAGAGCAGTCAGGGCACGATCTACCCGTACTTCGTCTGCGCCAGCCGTCACGGTGGCAGAGGTACCTGCACCCGGCAGGCGATGCTGATCGAGCAGGTCGAACGACTCGTCGAGCGCTTCTACGTCAAGGTGCAGATTGACCCGGAAACGATCGAGGCGGTTTCGGGGATGATTCATGCCCGGTTCGACGAGATGATGGCCGAAGGGGCCGCCGAGCTCGCCGACCTTGCGTCCCGGAGGACCCAGCTCGAAGGCGAGCAGCAGAAGCTGCTCCAAGCCCACTACGCCGGGGCCATCCCGCTCGACCTCCTCAAGAGGGAGCAGGACCGGATCACCGCATCGTTGGAGACGATCGAGCACCGGATCAGCGCGCACCACGGCCACTACGCCGACGCGCGAGAGAACCTCGACGACTCCCTGAAACTGCTGTCCAACGCCTCCGACATCTACGAGCACGCCGACGACGCGAACCGGCGTCTCATCAATCAAGCCCTGTTCAAGGCGATCTACATCGACGAGGACAACGACGTGCGCGTCGGCTACCGCAACCCGTACGACGGGCTGAGCATCCCCGGCCTCCACGCCGACGCACTGAGCTGGGCCGCCGAGGCAAAGAAGATGGGCCAAGCGCGAACCGCGACCAAGGGCGGACCCTTGGTCGCAAGTTCACACCTGACCCGTTTGGGGTGCCCAGCCGAACGGCAACCATGTGGCCCGCGCCCGGTACCGGGACTGGGACGGCAGCAACCGGCTCGTCCAGGCCACTGGCCCGTCACGGGCAGCCGCGGAGCGAAAGCTGAAGCAGAAGCTCGCCGAACGCTCCCTCTACCAGCCCGGATTCAACGGGATGAGCGCCGACAGCTCCTTCCCGGAACTCGTCGCGTACTGGCTGGAGGACATGGAGATCGAAGACCGCCTCTCACGAACCACGAGGAACCTCTACGAGCGCGACATGCGCGTCCTCGTCCTCCCCGCATTCAAAGATCTCACCCTCCGGGAGATCGGGGTCGCCCGCTGCGACTACTTCCTCAAGCAACTCGCCAAGCGCAGCTACAGTCGCGCTAAGCACGCCCGCGTCGTCCTCCGCCTCGCGCTCGCGCTCGCGGTCCGCCATGAGATCCTGCCTCGCAACCCGATGGATCACGTCTCCCGCCTTTATCGGAAGAAGAGCATTCCGGATGCGTTCACGATCGGCGAGGTCCAAGAGATTCGGGCGGCGATCAAGGCTTGGGAGTCTCGGCGGATTTTGGCGGGACCGAGGTCGGATCGGCAACTGGGGCAGGTTGTCGAGGTCATGCTCGGCACTTCCGCTCGCATCGGCAAAGTCCTCGCCATCCGTCTCCAGGATCTCGATCTGGACGGTCCGATTCCGTCTGCGCGGATCGCTGGGACGATCATCAGCCGCAAGGGCGAGCCGACCCACCGGCAGGATCATCCGAAGACGGACCGATCGGTCCGCCGCGTCGCGCTCCCGTCGTTCGCGCTGCACGCGATCCGCTCGAGCCTACTGCGTAGCGGCGACACCGACCCGAGCGCGCTCCTGTTTAGTACGAGGGTCGGGACGCCGCACACGCCGAATAACATCCGCCGGCTCCTGCGCGACGTGATGGACGCGGCCGGGATCGAGAACGTCACCCCGCACCGCTTCCGCCGCACTGTCGCCACGGTTGTCAACGACGCGCAAGGCGCGCTCCTCGCCTCCGAGCTCCTCGGGCACACCGACCCGCGGATCACGATGCAGCACTACATCCAGCGCAACGAGACCGTGAACCCCGTCACGGCTGAGCATCTTGAGCGGGCGTTCGGCAGGGCCGGATGACCGCTATGCGATACCCGCCAAGCCCACTGACGGGGGATGTCCGTGGTCCGTGACATGATCCGTCACGCCGCCCGAGGGTCCCGGGATCCGACCGTTTCAATGAGAGGATAAGAGGCATGACGAAAGCGCCCGAACTGAGTGTCCTGGAGATCTGTGCAGGGGCCGGCGGGCAGTCGTCTGGGCTGGAGATGGCCGGGTTCGGTCACTCGCTCGCCGTTGAGATCGACCGCGATGCTGCTGCCACGTTGCGCTTGAACCGTCCCGGGTGGGATGTGCACGAGGGTGATGTCCGCGACATCAACGGCCGCGACTATAAGGGCATCGATCTGCTGGCCGGGGGAGTGCCGTGCCCGCCGTTCTCGATCGCCGGCAAGCAGCTCGGCGCCGACGACGAGCGCGACCTGTTCCCGGAAGCCATCCGGCTCGTTCGTGAGGCACGCCCGGCCGCGGTGATGCTGGAGAACGTCAAGGGCCTCGCTTCCGTGCGCTTCGCGTCGTACCGGCAGTCCATCCTGGACGCGCTCGACGACATGGGTTACGACGCTGACTGGCAGCTGTTGAACTCTAGCGAGTTCGGTGTCCCGCAGCTTCGGCCCCGGTTCATCCTCGTCGCGATGAAGCGTCGCAACTTCCGCAAGTTCGAGTGGCCCCGCGCGATCGGCACCCCGCCCACCGTCGGCCGCGTCCTCGGACCTCTTATGGGGTCCCGCAGCTGGGAAGGCGCCGCCGAGTGGGCCAGGCGTGCCAACAGCATCGCGCCTACGCTGGTCGGCGGTTCCAAGAAGCACGGCGGCGCCGACCTCGGCCCGACCCGCGCCAAGCAGGCATGGCTCCAGCTCGGCGTCGACGGCAGGGGCATCGCCGACGAAGCCCCCGCAGCGGACGCACCGCTGGACTACGTGCCGCGGCTCACGAACGACATGGCAGCACGTATCCAGGGCTTCGACCCGGCGTGGAAGTTCGCTGGCCGCAAGACGTCGGTGTACCGCCAGATCGGAAATGCGTTCCCGCCGCCTGTCGCTAAGGCGATCGGGGGATCGATCGCCGAAGCCCTCGGCGCTGTTGTGAGCCGATCCACCACCACGGGAACGAAGCTGCGAGCGGTCAGTTAGCCTTCTTGGCGCGCTCGCGGCGTTTGATCTCTGCCGCGATGTTGCCTTCAGGCCAGTCGGCGAATGCGGTAAGCCGGTAATAGCTGCGAATGCGGCCGTTCTCTTTGCGCTTGATGGTCTTGTAATCCCAGCCGAGTTCTCGGAGTTCGCGCATGCGCTTCTGCCAGTCTTCCTGGTACTGGTGCATCGAGGCGACAACACCGATGACCTGCGAGGGCGCATCGACGCCGACGGCGTGGAAGGCCTTGAGCAGCTCCCCGATGCGCCGGTGCGGTTCCTTGTGCGAGGTCGCCGCTCGTATCTGTTCCTCGAACGGGTCGAGCGACGAGTAGAACGCTTGCTTGTCGTGGTTGCACTGCGTGCACAGAGGCTGGAGATTCTCGATGTCGTCCGTCCCACCCCAGCTGTGCGGGATCTTGTGGTCGACTTCCAGCTTCACGTGGTCCTCGGTCGGGGTCTTCCCGCACTGCGCGCACCTCTTCGCGCTAAGCACCTCTCCGCGCACCCTCGGTGAGATCCCGGCACGTCCATCTCGGATGGTTTCCGCGCGGCCTTCGAGACGGTAGACATGCACGCGGCCGGAGCGAACCGCAGGTAGCTTGAACCAGTCGCGTAATTCCCGGACTCGCCGGTCGGTCTGCGAATGTGATTCGCCGTTCTCCGCTGCGGCATGTTCCCGGATCTCCACCATTGTCGGCGGGTGCTCCCGTCGCTCATACAGGAATGCATACAGGGAGCGCAGGTCCTCGCGCGTTAGGAGCTGCCGGAGCTCGTCGCTATCGGGCGCGGGAAGATCGTTCTCGGTCATCGAGGCACCACCGGGGCAGGTGCTTCGACTCGGTCACCCGGGCCGGCAAGCCTCCACCAGCCATCCGCGATCTCGACGCCATCGGCGGGCGATGCGGGGACGACGCGGACGCTGACCAGCTCTCCGGGCTCGGGGGTGACAGCACCTAGCGCCGTCGCGAGGTCTCGCTGCACGTGGTAGTCGCCGCCGAGGATGAGATATCCCTCCGGGCGCAGGGCGCTGCGAGAACCGCCGTTGTCGCGGACGCGCTTCATGTAGTCGTCTTGCTGGGCTACGGTCGCGATGATGTTGCGTGACAGGCGCAGGTTGGTTGCTCTCCGGAACAGCTCATTGAGCCGGGCCTGCCCGCTTCGCCCGCTCATGATCTCGTCGACGATGTGCGGCGGCAGCTGGAGCAGGGCGTTGGGCTGCATCGGCGCGTCCTTGTGCAGCCAGAGGATCTGCGAGCGGCCGTGCGCATTCAGGCCGGTCTTGCGATCCCGGTTCTCGCTGGTGCGGCGGTTCTGCTCGGTGACCCGCACCAAGCCCGCACTCCACACGGACTTCGCGTCGTCGGCCTGCGTGACCAGGACGATCTGATCGAAGCTCTCAATGGGGAGCATCCAGGCGCCGGTATGGGAGTACTTGCAGTCCACTTCGTGCCCGGCGATCGAGAAGTCGAGCACCTGGCCGTCATCGAGCCGCAGCTCACGCTGAAGGTTGATCTCAGCGAGGGTGCCGAAGTGGGTTTTCTCGGTCTTGAACAGCTGATCGAGCCGGTACCGGCCCGTGTGCTGGCCGTCGTAGAGCTGGTCGAAGGTCGCACGGAACACCTTCGCCATCCGCTGCCCGTCCGGATCGAGAGCGCGCAGCACGGCAGCGACCTCGGCCACCGCGTCGTCGTGCGGAGGCTCCTCCAGCTCGAACAGGCTCACGGGACAACTCTAGAACGTAGACCCCTTGACTCTTGGTCCCCGAGTCAAGTCGCGGCCGTCAGCTCCAGCGGCCCGTCCAGACGCAGACAGGTGGTCAGTCTCCGGGTCGAGGGGGCAAGGC
>DGEZ01000057.1 GCA_002391425.1 Micrococcales bacterium UBA3913
AGATGTGTATAAGAGACAGGCCCCACAGGCGCCCCTCGACAACGAACAGGCCCGCGATCATCAACGCCCCGACCACCCAGGCCGTCCGCTCCAAGTTTGCCCCGAACATGACCGCCATCCCCCCAAGGGACACACAGCCCACCACGAGAAGAAAGCCATGCGCCGGGAGACGCGTGCCAGCAGCTATCTGCAGGGTGGGCCGCACCCGAAGATTGCGCGGCACGGGGGCACTCAACATACTCGGCATCAGAGACCCCTAACCGATCGCGCTCATCGCCCAGGCGACGATGTTGTTCGCCTGGCTGATGAACGCCAGCAGGACGACGAAGACCACCAGGTCGATGCCTGCGGCGCGCAGGTCGCGGGGCGAGGTGAACACGTGCTTCGCCATGTCGATCATGAGGAAGAAGCCCCCGCCAACCATGATGATGCCCTTCAGCCAGTCAAACAGCTGGGTGAACAGACCGTCCAGCTTCGGCGGTCCGGGCGGTGGGGTCGCGGCCGTGATCAGCCCCAGGGCGATCGTATCCAGAGAGGCGGAGGCGAGGGTCAGCAGCGCGGAGAAGATGCTCATGGTCGTGCTCCTATGTGATGTGATGATGTGACCAGCGGACGTTGGCCGATGCTTAGCGTAGGTAGATGGTGATACCCCTTTCAGTTCCGGCACCAGGGAAAGCCGCTCCACGCCTGGCAGGTCGTGTCGTGGAGCCACGCGAGTGCGCCACCCCCACCGTACCGGCCGCCATCCTGGAACGGAGACCAGTACTGCCCGATCGGCGTGGCATCAGGGTCTGGCTCGTGGGAGAGCGAGCCAGGGTAGTTCGGCGGCGGGAGCTGGTACGGCGCCCCCTCGGGAATGATGGCCGTGGGTGTCGTCCCCAGCGCGGCAACCCGAGCCTGAGCCTCAAGCTGCGGCGGCGGTGCGAGCGGCAGGAACGCCACCGGATCGGCCATCTCCGTCCAGCAGCTCGCATCGACCGGGAGCGTGAACCCTTGGAGCCACTCGGGCGTGCAGATGTTGATCTGGTGATACATGCCGTCGTAGCTCTTCACCTGGAGACCGAGATGCAGATGCGGGCCGGTCGTCTGCCCGGACATCCCGACAAAGCCGAGGAGCGTGTCAAGCTGGTAGACCTGATCGCCGGCGTGGACGGGCGGGCCGCAACCCGCGATCTCCTCGACGGCAGATCCGAATGAGGGCGATCCGGAAACACACATGTCAGGGTCGTCGGCGATCGGCTCCGGTACTGTCACGTCGCCTCCACGCTGGCAGCCGATGCTCCCCCACGCGACCTCGGGGAAGGCTGCGGTGAGGCGGCCGAGCGGATAGACCTGCAGCATCGCGCTCGCCCAGGAGATTCCATCCACGCGGTACTCGTAGTGCCACCACTCGGTCGAGTCCGCCCGGTCGGGGATGCGTGTGAAGCCGTGCCGCTCGAAGATCGCCGTCACGTCGACCGTCCCCACGTACAGCCGCCAGTAGCCTCCTTCCGGAAGGCGGCGCCACGGATAGCCCGTGTTGAGGTCGAGGGCACGGCCGGTCATGTGCCAGGACATGCGCGCCACACCAGGCTTGTCAGTGCGAAACTCAGGGGCGCGTAGCCCGTCAGCCAGGCGGGCCAGCGGGTCCTGGCCGGTCCGTGCCGTGATCTCCATGCGCGCCTCCTGGAAGGCAGCAGCGGCAGGGCTGATCAGCCGTGTGTTATCCGTCCGGCCGTAGGCGTTCACCACGTTTGGGAGCTGGACAAGTGTTTGAGGCGCACAGCTGACCGGCCCGCTCCCAGGTCCTTGCCCTGGCGGGATCGCGGTCGGAGGGGCAGTCGGCAGTGCTGTGGCGTTCGGGTCCGGTGTCGGCCAGATCGGTTCGCCGGTCGGGAGTGGCGTCCACGTCGGCGGCGGGGGCTGTGTCGGAGGCGGCCAAGGACCAGGGGTGACGGCGTAGGGAGCGATCTCGATAAACACCTGCGACGTGGCCTCTCGCCCACCCTCGGAACCTCGCGCGGTAATCGCCACCCGGCTCCCGTTCGGATTGCCTGGCAACACTTCGAATACCACTGTGATCGTCGCCGGGAGCCCTGCGCCAGCCGTGGCTCGGCACGTCGCCGAGGCGCTGCTGAACGAGCACGACCCGTTGGTGACGCTCGCCGTTCGCACGACGAGTGCGCCCTCGCCGCTCACTGTGACCGGTACGGCTACGGCGGCGCCCTCATTGAAGGCTGAGACTGCCACGCTGAAGCGCCCCCCCGTCGGGAGGCTCGTACGCGAGGCCGTAGCGACCAGCGCCAGGAGCGGCGTCCGTGTCGCCACGGGCGTCGGCGAGAGACTGGGTGTGACCTGTAGCCCTCCATTGGTCGGCGTGAGGGCCTGCTGGAACACGACGTCGCGCGTGGTGACCCGGCCTGCCCCGGCGCGCTCAGCCACATCAGACGATGTCTGTGACGTGCGCTCTGCCGCCGTGGGAATATCGGCGAGCCGCCACACGCACCGCACGCCACTCGCCTGCCGCTCACAGCGAGCAGGCTGCCCGGTGGGCACCCCGCCTGAGACGGGCCATCCCTGGCCAAGACCACCCTGGCCTCCTATGGACACGTCACGCCCCTCAGTCCAACTCCGCTGATCACCTCGGGAGGTTCCACCTTCGGTTTCCTCCACAGGCACGGGTGTGCCAGGCGTCGGGATCGCGGTGGGCGGCGGTGGGGGTGGGACGAGGTGAGCGCGGAAGCGAAGGGCGACGTCGCCGGCGCGCCTCCCGATCTCGATGGGCGTCTGCCAGGAGAGCGACGCGCGGCCGCTCGCGTCGGCAGGCGGGTCGTCGGCGATCCAGCCCTCCCACCCGTCGCCCTTCTGGCCCCACACGACGGACGTGCGGCACTGCGCGGGGCGGTCATACTCGAACACGACGGTCCCCGGCCCGGTCCTCGTGGGTCGAAAGCCGGGCATGTCCAACGCACACCACAGCTCGATTCCACCATCGCTCAGGTCGGGGGTGAGCTCGCCCTCCCCGACCGCCTGGTAGTCCGACTCGTCATCGTAGCGGCCATAGTCATCCTCGATTTTGCCCTGGAGCTGGACGTACAGGCGGTACGGCTCGAGGTGGGCATAGATAACTTTGTGATCCTCCTCGCCGTTCTCCACGATCACTATCTGCCCGCCACCCGCCATCGCGGGATCGCCAACGCCGGTCTGGTCCCAGCCGACGTACTCAACCACGCCGTCGAACATGGATGGCAGGCCGCAGCGGTAGCCGAACGGGCACCCGCCGGCCGGGCTCACGACGTCGAGCCCGTCGTGGAACTCCGGCTGGTGCGTGAAGGGGCTCGTCCGCCAGCCGAACCGACTGGAGATCGCCCACCCCCCTGCACGGTATGTCCCATCATCCCTTATGTCGACTGACACCGGCCAAGGAGCGGTGGAGGACTGAAACGCCGCGCCAACTGCTCCCACGACGAGGGCAACCACGAATACCAGGAGCAGAACGACCACAACCACAGCAATCACAACAGCCGCCAGCTTGGCGCCGACCACGATGCCGGCCTTTGCCAGGATGGTGCTGGCTAGCTTCCGCGCAGCCTGCTGCCCGGCCCGCCGGACAGCCTGCTCCGCGAGCTGCGCTGTGGCGCTGCGATCGTTGTACTCGCTCATAAAAATGTGCGCGCGGAAACCGCCCGCTTTAGCCCTGCGGAGGAAGACCGCTCTTCCCCATTGTTAAGTGGTTGACGTTTATCGAACAGTAAGGTATGCTCTAGCACATAAGTGCTGAATGATACCGTCACATTCGAGGTAACGTCTCGACGATTCATCAGCACTTTGTCTGGTGCCCCAGGCACCACCGCAAAGTGCTGATGGGCGCGCTTGCGGAGCGTCTGAAAGACCTGTTGCATGAGAGGGCAACCGAACCGCACTACACCATCAAGGCGCTGGAAGTGATGCCCGATTATCTGCATCTGTTCGTGGATTGCGCGCCAATACTCGTGCCACAACGGCTTGCCAGTCAGTTCAAAGGTTATACCTCTCGCGTTTTGCGTGATGAGTTCCAACACCTGCTTTCGCGCTTGCCGTCGCTGTGGAGCCGTTCGTACTATGTCGGCAGCGCTGGACACGGCTCCACGGAAACGACCCAAAAATGCATTCAGCAACAGCCGCGCAGCCACA
>DGEZ01000132.1:0-468 GCA_002391425.1 Micrococcales bacterium UBA3913
AGATGTGTATAAGAGACAGCATCATGAGCCCGAGGAAGAAGCCGAACCAGATCCCCGAGGCCATTCCGGAGAGTGCGGCCTTGCCCCAGTTCAGCGCCCCGGTGACGCGCTCGACGGATTTGAGGTTCTCGCCGATGATGCTCACCTGCTGCACCGGGAAGTCTTTTCCCGCGAGGGTATCGACCGCCTGGCGGGCGGCATCGTAGCTGGGGTATGTCGCCACCGTGATGCCACTGGGGATGACCGGCATACCGGAGAACTTTCGATTACCTGCGCTCGGATTGCTCATAGCCCCATCTTCGCACGGGAAGGCCCATGCTTCATGCCCGGCAGCTAGATTAGTACTGTGAGTCAAGCGAGAGTGTTCGTGGCCCGGCTGGCCGGATGCGTGGTGTTCGATCCGGCGGGCGATCGGGTGGGCAAGGTACGTGACGTGGTTGTCACGTACGCCTCGAAGGGCGGCCCCCG
>DGEZ01000132.1:744-3384 GCA_002391425.1 Micrococcales bacterium UBA3913
GTCATCACCACCGGCCTGATCAACCTGCGCCGTTTCGTGCAGCGCACCGGCGAGATCCGCATCATCGCCGAAGTCCTGGGCAAGAAGATGCGGTTTGTGGATGGCTCCGGTGTCGGCACCATCGAGGACGTCGGCATCGAAGAGAACGCCCGGAGGGAATGGCGGGTCACCCAGGCGTTCATGCGGCGGCCGAAAGCATCCACGAGCCTGTTCAGCCGTGGCGAGACCTTGATCGTGCCGTGGAGCCACATCGCGGAGATCTCCGCCGAGCAGCAGAGGGGCGCTCAGGAGGCGCGGCAGCTGATCGCCAGCCTGAATGACATGATGCCCGCCGACCTCGCCCAGACGCTCATGGACCTGCCCGAGAAGCGCATGCTTGAGGTCGCCCAGGAGCTCCCCGACGAGCGTCTGGCCGACGTGCTCCAGGAGCTCAGCGAGGACGAGGTGATCGACATCCTGGAGTCGCTCGCCGACCAGCGGGCCGCGGAAGTCCTCGACCACATGGAACCCGATGATGCCGCAGACGTGGTGGCGCAACTCCCCGACGAGCGCAGCGAGGCTCTCCTGCAGCTGATGAAACCAGAAGAGGCCGACGACGTGCGCATGTTGCTGGCGTTCGACCCAGACACCGCCGGTGGCCTGATGACAACCGAACCCATCATCTGCAGCGCGGACACCACCGTTGCCGAGGGTCTGGCACTCATCCGCAAAGCAGACCTCGCCCCGGCCCTGGCCACCATGATCTGCGTCACGCTGCCGCCGTACGAATCCCCGACCGGGCGCTTCGTCGGAGTGGTGCACTTTCAGCGGATGCTGCGCTATCCCCCGCACGAACGGCTGGGTACTCTCATCGATGACACGGTCGAGCCGCTGCGCCCGCACACCCCGATCACCGAAGTGTCTCGCGTGCTGGCGAGTTACAATCTCGTGTCCATCCCCGTGATTGACGACAGCGACCGGCTCGTGGGAGTGGTCACCGTCGACGACGTCCTCGACCATATCCTTCCTGACGACTGGCGCACCCGAGAGGAGGTCTGAGCATGGCCCGCAAGACCACCACCAAAGTCACCGGACTGGACAAACCCAAGGGAATGTCCTCCTCGTGGCGCTACTCGGGGGGCCCAAGTTTGTCCGAACGCTTTGGCCGCCTCACGGAGACCTTCGCCCGCGCCATGGGCACGCCGTGGTTCCTGCTGGGGATGACCGTGTTCTGTGGCTTCTGGCTGTTGTGGAACAGCATCATGCCCGAGGATGCGCAGTTCGACCCCCGGTCGCTGAACTTCACCCTGCTCACGCTCATCCTCTCCCTCCAGGCCTCCTACGCCGCTCCCCTGCTGCTGCTGGCGCAGAACCGGCAGGAGGATCGCGATCGCGTAGCCATCGAGCAGGATCGGCAGCGGGCGGAGCGGAACCTGGCGGATACCGAGTACCTTGCCCGCGAGGTGGTCGCGCTGCGTCTGGCTCTGCGTGACGTGGCGACCCGTGATTTCGTGCGCGAAGAGCTCAAGAGTATCCTTGACGAGCTTCGGACAGACCCGGACGAGATCCAGGAACCCTCCGACGCGGCAGAGAACTCCGCTGACACGGCGACGACACCGTCATGACCGGCACCGAGGACGTACAGGACCCGCGCCTGCTTCGCGCTCTGGAAGGCGTCATCGACCCGGAGCTTCGCCGCCCAATCACCGAGCTCGGCATGGTGCGCTCAGCGCGCATCCAGGACGGCACCGCTGTCGCCGATATCGCGCTCACCGTCGTGGGCTGCCCTGCGGCCGACCGCATCGAAACGGATGTTCGTGCCGCGCTGGAGACAGTGGCCGGCCCCGGGCGCGCGCGGGTGAATGTCGGTGTCATGACCCCGCAGCAGCGCACCGAACTCACCGAACGCCTCCGAGCAGGTGTTCCCCGCGGCAACGCGTTCGGAGCGGACACATTGACCTCAATCATCGCGGTCTCCAGCGGTAAGGGCGGCGTGGGCAAGTCCACCCTGGCTGTCAACATCGCCGCAGCGTTGGCTACTCAGGGCAAGAAGGTCGGCATGATGGATGCGGACGTGCACGGGTTCTCCGTGCCCCGGCTCCTCGGGCTCGCCAACACGACGCCGACGCGCATCGACAACATGATCGTCCCGCCGGTCGCGTACGGAATCAAGGCGATCTCGATCGGGATGTTCGTCGGTTCCTCCCAGCCGATTGCGTGGCGCGGCCCGATCCTGCACCGCACCCTCAAGCAGTTCGGGTCCGAGGTCTATTTCGGCGACCTGGACGTGCTGGTCGTCGACCTGCCCCCGGGTACCGGAGACGTGGCGATCTCAGCCGGTCAGCTCATGCCTACCGCTGGCGTCATCGTGGTGACCACCCCGCAGCCAGCCGCCGCCGAGGTGGCGGTCCGCGCAGGCCAGCTCGCGCATACCCTGGGGCAACGCCTGCTCGGCGTCATCGAGAATATGTCCTGGATGCAGCAGGGCACCGAACGCATCGAGCTGTTCGGGTCCGGCGGCGGCGCAGCCGTGGCCGCCGCCCTCACCCAGACCACGGGGTACGATGTGCCTCTGCTGGCTCAGGTCCCGTTCGAACAGGAGCTACGCCAGGGCGGGGATGACGGAGAGCCCAGTGTACTGGCACATCCCGAACTCCCCTC
>DGEZ01000035.1:0-274 GCA_002391425.1 Micrococcales bacterium UBA3913
CCATCCGCGACGACGACCCGGTGATCTTCTGTGAGCACAAGGCGCTCTACGACGTGAAAATGGAGGTTCCCGACGACCCGTTCACGATCCCGCTGGGCGTGGCCAACTACACGCGGCTCGGTACGGATGTCACCATCGTGGCGCTGTCGAATCTCGTGAACGCGGCGAACAAGGTCGCCGACAAACTCGCCGGAGAGGGCATCTCGGTCGAGGTCGTCGACCCTCGCACGACAAGCCCGCTGGATGAGGATGGCATTCTCGAATCAGTGGCATC
>DGEZ01000035.1:472-7036 GCA_002391425.1 Micrococcales bacterium UBA3913
GGCATTCTCGAATCAGTGGCATCGACCGGTCGCGTCGTCGTCGTCGATGAGTCGGCTGCTCGGTGCGGTTTCGGGCAGGACGTGGTCTCGCTCATCTCGACCAAGGCATTCGACTCGCTCGTGGCACCGCCGCAGCTGATCACGCCTCCGCACTCCCCGGTGCCGTTCTCTCCCGCGCTGGAAAAGCTGTGGGTGCCCAGCGCCGATCGCATCGAGGCCGCTGTGCGGTCCGTTCTGGAGGTGTGACAGATGGCCGACATCAACCCTCTCGAACTGCCGAAGTTCGGCATGACCATGGAGGAGGGCGTCGTCGACTCGTGGCTTATCGCCGAGGGTGAGGCGTTCACCAAAGGTCAGCCGATCTGCACCGTCGAGTCGAGCAAGATCAGCAACGACCTGGAGGCGCCGTTCGACGGTGTCCTCCGGCGTATCGTCGCTGAGCCCGGCTCAGAACTCCCCGTCGGCGCCCTCATCGGAGTCTCCGCAGAGCCGTCCGTGTCTGAGGCAGAGATCGATGCCTATGTGGCATCCCGTACCGGTGGGGCAGCCGCGCAGGCGGAACCCGTGGCCGTTGCGGCGGCACCTGCGGCCCCGGCGGCGGTGGCAGCTCCTGCCGCTGCACCAGTAGCACCAGCAGCCCCAGCAGCAGCGCCAGCTCCGAGCAAGCCAGCGCCCCGCGGTGGGCTGGTCATCCCGGAGAGTCTGCGCGGCGTCGCGCAGAAGGACGTGTTCGCAACACCACACGCCCACCTCTTCGCGGAGGAGCACGGCGTGGACATCTCGCGCATCACGGGAACAGGCCCGAACGGGCGTGTCTCCGTCGCCGACATTGAGACTGCCATCGTCAGCGCTGGTGGCTCCGTGCCCGTCAAGGAGCCCGCTCGCAGTGGCAAGCCGGTGCGTTCTCACGCGGATGACAGCAGGATCCCGGCCACCCCGATCGCTCGCCGACGGGCCCAGGAGCTGGGGCTGAACCTCCACGACGTCCGGGGCAGTGGCCCACACAACCGGGTGACCAAAGAGGACGTCGAGGCGGCGGCGATTCGCCTCCAGCTGGTAGCGGACCCGCGAGAAGAAACCACCGTTTCTGTAGTCCAGGCCCCCGAGATCGTGCAGGAGGTGGAGCAGATTCCCCTGTCCAGCATGCGCAAGGTGATCGGTCAGCGCCTGCAGGCCTCGGTGCTCAATGCGCCGCACTTCCGGGTAGCCCAGGACCTCACCTTGGACAAGATGCTGGCGCTGCGCAAGCAGATCAACGCAGAGGTCCCCGGAGTGAAGGTTTCGGTCAACGACCTGCTCATCAAGGCGGTTGCTCTCGCCCTCATCGAGGTGCCGGAAGTGAACGTCCAATTCGACGACCAGACGCAGACCATCACGCGGTTCAGCCATGCTGACGTGAGCGTTGCGGTGGCCCTAGAATCCGGCCTGATCACCCCGATCGTTCGCAACGCCGACGTCATTTCCGTTGCAGAGATCTCCAGCACCGTGCTCGACCTGGTTACTCGCGCGAAGACGGGACGCCTCAAGCCTGAGGAGTTCCAGGGCGGCACATTCTCGATCTCGAACCTCGGGATGTTCGGTGTGCCCCACTTCGATGCGATCATCAACCCGCCGCAGGCCGCGATCCTCGCCGTCGGCGCCGGGCGCACCGTGCCGGTATTCGACGGGGGCGAGGTCGTCGCGCGCACGATCGCGACGGTGACGCTCTCCAGCGACCACCGCGTCATCGATGGAGCACTCGCCGCAACCTTCCTCAAGGCACTCAAACAGGTGGTCGAGTCTCCCGCTCGGCTGCTGGTGTAGGAGGAATCATGTCAGACAGTTATGACGTGATCGTCGTCGGGGCAGGACCCGGTGGCTACGTCGCCGCGATAGGCGCCGCGCAACTGGGTTTGCGCACCGCGATCATCGAGCGGGAGCACCTGGGCGGGGTGTGCGCCAACTGGGGCTGCATCCCGACGAAAGCGCTCCTGCACGGCGCCGATGTCGCCCACTCCATAGCGGAGTCCACCTCGCTGGGGTTCGCTGTCGGCGGGGTGGTGTTCGACATGGACTCCCTGGTGCAGTTCAGCCGGGGAGTCGTCGAGCGGCTCACCGGAGGCATCCAGATGCTCATGGACCGCAACGGGATCGACGTGATCTGGGGCACCGCCCGCCTGGCAGGCAAGGGTGTGCTCACGGTGTCGTCCACCGATGGCACCGGCGAGCACACCTACCGGGCCTCGCACATCATCCTGGCGACAGGAGCCCGGCCCCGGAAGCTGAAAGGCATGGAGTTCGATGGCGAGCGGATCTGGTCCTCGAAAGAGGCGCTGGTTCCCCAGGAGCTGCCGTCGAGCATCCTCATCGTCGGCTCCGGGGCGATCGGGTCCGAGTTTGCGAGCTTGTATCGCGACCTCGGGTCGCAGGTCACCCTCGTGGAGGTGGTCGACCGGATCCTCCCCGCGGAGGACGCCGAGACCAGCGAGTTCGTGCGCAAGCAGTTCACGCGCCGAGGCATCGAGGTGCACACGAAAGCCCGGATCGACCACATGGAGAACCGCGGCGACTTTGTGTACACGAAAGTCACCACGAGTGCCGGCGAGGTCAAGGAGTACGAGACCGCGCGCGTGCTGGTCGCCGCGGGCGTGCAACCGAACTCGGAGGATCTCGGACTCGAGCAGATCGGTGTCGAGCTCAACCGTGGTTTCGTCGTGGCCGACCAGTGGTGCCGCACGAATGTGCCCGGGCTGTACGCGATCGGCGACCTGTCGGGGGCGCCCTGCCTGGCACACAAGGCAAGCCACGAGGCGGTGATCTGCGTGGAGAAGCTCGCCGGTGTGGCCGGGGTGCATCCGCTGGAGCGCGACTACATTCCGGGGTGCACCTACTCGCGCCCGCAGGTCGCCAGCGTCGGGCTCACCGAGGCGCAGGCCAAAGAGCGCGGCCACCACATCAGTGTGGGGCGCTTCGACCTGGCCGCCAACGGCAAGGCGATCGCGCTCGGGGATACCGCCGGGTTCGTGAAGACGATCTTCGACGAGGACACCGGTGAGCTGCTCGGAGCGCACATGGTGGGCCCGGAGGTCACCGAGATGGTACAGGGGTTCTCGATCGCGCACAGCCTGGAGGCAACTCCTGAGGCACTCGCGGCGACGATCTTCCCGCACCCCTCCGTGTCCGAATCCATGCACGAGTCGGTGCTCGCCGCGCTGGGTCAGCCCCTGAACCAGCCGCCGCGGAAGAAACCTGTGCGCGTGTAGCTCCGCATACACGACGCAGGACAGAACGAGCGGGGCCCTGGGCTGGATGGTCTGGGGCTCCGCTTTGCTGTGTGCGGGCGGTTTGCGGGGCCACCCGGTCGCGGCCTGGCTACCTGTTTTCCTCGTCCAGGAGGGTAGGGTCGTGCGGGTCGAGCTGTCGAACGCTATTGATCCGGCGGCTCACCGGGTAAGCGCTCAGGGTTGCCGCAACCTGTTCGGCTGTGGTGTGCAGCAGGTGCTGCGCTGAGGCCGCTGGCTCGGACATCCACGCGTCAAGTGCGGGAGCCGGCAGGAACGCGGGCATCCGATCGTGGATGCGCCCGGACGCATCTGCGGCGGCACAGGTGATGAGCACGAAGGTGCGCTCCTGTCCGGCGTCGGTGGGACGCGTCGTCCACACCGCGGGGGCGAATAGGACGCCGTCCCCGCGGATGTACCAGGGGTCTTTGCCTCCGGTGGGGGCAGCGGTCCACTCGAAGTAGCCCGACATCGGGACCACCGCGCGATGGGAGGCGAACGCGGAGCGGAACATCCCGTTCGTGGCCACCGATTCGAGGCGGGCGTTGATCGGTCGCGGTCCTGTGGCACGCGCCCACGCGGGGTGAAACCCCCACCGCGCGACGCCCACGCCGCGTTGGGAGCGGTGACCGGTGTCGGCCAGGAGCAGTGGGATGCGCATGGAGGGGGCCACGGAGAAGATTGGCAGCGTGACCGCGAGCCGATCGCCCGCAGCCGGACGCCAATCCAGGAGGTTGTTGCCCTGCTCCACCCACGCCTCGATCTGGGCGTTTACTTCGTCATCCATGGCGAATCTGCCGCACATGGGTTCAGCCTACTGGGTCAAGGCCGACGTGGGCGCCCTCCTGCAGTCACGCGGTTCCGGTCCCGGGTGGGGCACCGCGGGGTCTTACCGGTGGCGGCGACGCCCCACGAGTCGGTCTAGGGCGACGCCAACTATCCCGCACAGCAGCACGCCGACCGCGATCGCGAGGACACTGGCGGACACCCCCGCGACACCCAGCGTCGCCACGTCGAGAAAGGGGTAGGGGGCAGACGAGGTCGATGCGCCCGGTCCTGCCATCCCGGCGCCGAGCTGGCCACCGAAAGCGGTGACGATGACGAACTCTGCCAGGTAGAGCAGTGGTGCGGTCAGCCCGTAGAACGCATCGCGCCAGCGCAGCTGACCGCGCGCATCGAACAGCACTGTGTCGGCGACGGCCATGAGGGGCACGAGAATGTGGAGTCCCAGCAGGGATGCTCCAGCAGCCGACTCGAAGCTCACCGCCATGTGCAGAATGAGCCAGGCAACGAGGAACGTCACCACCACGGACATCGTGGCTATCCCCTTGAACACGGGGGCAAAGGGACGTCCCGTTCGGTCTTTCCCGGCAAGGAGGCGACCGGTGGCGATCGTGAAGTACACCGCACACAGGATGTTACTCTGCGTGGTGAACATGCCCAGCGCCACCCACGAGAATGCGCCGTCGAACGCACCCGTCGTGGCTACGATCGAGATCCAGCCCACGGCGGATATCACGAGTTTCATGGTGACGGACCAACGCCATGAGGGGATTAACGGCACAGGCACATCGTAGGGGCTGAACCTATCAATCCACTGAGCGGGCCACTCAGGGCACCCCGGGCGGAGCTGCCCCGATGACGACGCACAGGGCCGGTCCTCTGCCGGGGGAACCCACAGGGGGAGGAGGGGGAAATTGGTGCGCCCGACGGGATTCGAACCCACGACCTTTGGTACCGGAAACCAACGCTCTATCCAGCTGAGCTACGGGCGCGCGACACTCAAGGCTACCATCACTGGGGCGGTGTGCGCGCGATCCGCACGCTAAGATCGAAGCTCGTGACCCCCCAAGAACTTTCCGATATCATCCGCGCTGTCCTTGTGGACCTGCAGGCGAACGGTCTGCTCCCCGAAACAGCAGAGATCCCTGCGGCCATTAAGGTGGAACGCCCGAAGAACCGGGAGCACGGCGACTGGGCGACCACGGTGGCCATGCAGCTGGCTCGGTCTGCGCATCGGAACCCCCGGGAGCTGGCCGAGACGATCGCACAGCAGCTCCAGCATCAGGCCGGGATTACAGAGGCCAGCGTTGCCGGGCCTGGTTTCGTGAACCTCCGGGTCGACGCGGCCGCTGCCGCGAGCATCCTGTCTGACATTGTGGCCGCGGGCAGCGCCTACGGGCAGAACGATCGGCTGGCCGGGCGTTCCATCAACCTTGAATTCGTCTCCGCGAACCCGACCGGACCGCTACACATCGGGCACACACGCTGGGCGGCGCTGGGGGACTCAATCGGGCGCCTCCTCAAGGCCAGCGGTGCGAACGTCGCCGAGGAGTACTACATCAACGACGCGGGTGCCCAGATGGACAGGTTCGGCTACTCGGTACTCGCTGCGGCACGCGGCGAGGCCACCCCCGAGGGCGGCTACCCGGGAGCGTACATCCAGGACCTTGGCAAGATCGCGCTGGCCGAGCGGCCGGAGATCGCGACGCTCCCACCGGAGCAGGCGATGCCCATTGCCCGGGAGATCGGCTACCGCATCCAGTTGGGGGAGATCCAGGAGTCGCTGCGACGGTTCAACGTGCACTTCGACGTGTGGTTCTCTGAGCGCACCCTGCACGCGCCGGATGCGAGCACGGGCCTGTCGGCGATCGACCGCGCCCTGGAACGCCTGCGTGAGCAGGGCAACGTCTACGAGAAGGATGATGCCACCTGGGTACGCACCACGCGTTTTGGTGACGACAAGGACCGCGTGTTCGTGCGCGCCAATGATGTGCCCACCTACTTCGCAGCGGACGCCGCCTACTACCTGTCGAAGCGGGAGCGTGGTTTCGCAGAACTCATCTACCTTCTCGGGGCGGATCACCACGGTTACGTGGGTCGGCTCAAAGCTCTGGCCGCCGCAGCCGGTGACGATCCGGAGAAGACGCTTACGGTGCTCATCGGCCAGCTCGTGAATCTCAACGGCGCGAAGTTGTCCAAGCGCGCGGGGAACATCATCGAGCTCAACGACCTGCTCGATTGGATTGGCGCGGATGCGCTGCGCTACTGGCTGGCGCGCTTCCCCGCCGATTCGCCACTGTCGCTCGACGGCGAGGCGCTGCGCAGTCAGACCAGCGACAACCCGGTGTTCTATGTGCAGTACGCCCACGCGCGCACCGCGAATGTGTCCCGCAACGCGCAGGCCGCCGGGATCACCCGGGACGTGTTCGAGCCGTCCACGCTCACCCACCCCACCGAGGAGGCCCTCATCGCCCGGCTGGGCCAGTTCACCGAGATCGTCGGGTTTGCCGCCGAACTGCGC
>DGEZ01000015.1 GCA_002391425.1 Micrococcales bacterium UBA3913
TGAGATGTGTATAAGAGACAGGTACCGTCCGTGGGGCCGAAGACCGCGGCGAAGTGGCTGGCCCAGTATGGGTCACTCGACGGTATCATCGCCCACCAGGAACAGATCGGTGGCAAGGTTGGCGAGAAGTTGCGGGAGCATATCGACAATGCGGTGCGCAACCGGCGTCTGAACGCATTGGTGCGGGACCTCGACTTGGGGGTCACCTTGGACGACCTGGTGTTGACCGAGATCGACCGGGATGCGGTGGACCGGGTGTTCGGGTCTCTGGAGCTGCGCACCGTGGGAGCACGGGTTCGGCAGCTTGGTCCAGGGCTGCGCAGGGTCGCGCCAGCCCCCGGACGGAGCGCTCCGGTCCAGGAGATGCCGCGCGCTATCCCCGCGGTCGACCTCGCACACCCGACTGACCCACGCCCCGACGGTGTCGTAGCAGAGGACCCCCCGGGCGACGAGCCACAGACGGCACCTGAGGTACCGTCATGGGCGGGCGACGCGGCGGTACTCGGGGCGAGCCTGGAGACCGACGGTCCGATGGTGCACGTGGGCCTCGCCTCCAGCTCTCATGCGGCAAGCTGGACGGTCGAGGCATCTCGGCTGGCGGAGTCCCCGCTGGCCCAGTGGCTCTTCTCGACCCAGACGACTCTCGTATTTCACGACCTAAAGGCCGCTTTCCACGCGGCCTGGCGTGTCGGCGTGGACATTACGAGCGCGGCGGCAGATTCGATGCTCACCTGGTTCGTCGCAGACTCGACCCGCCCGTCCTACACCCTGGAGTCGGCGGCAGACCTCTTCTTCGCGGCGGAGTTGGCTGTGTCTGATCCGAATCAGCTCGTACCGGAGACCGAGCCTGCAGCACCCGGGGTGCGGGCGTGGTTCGCGCTGCGCCTCCAGGAATTACTGGAGCCACAACTGACAGAGGAAGCGCGCTCGACCATCCTGCACAGCATCGAGCTGCCGGTGTCGCGCATCCTGGCAACGATGGAGCACACCGGTGCGGCCGTTGACCCCGTCGCGTTACAGCGCCTGTCCGACGAATTCGGGCAGAAGGCGGCCCAGATCGCGCAGCGGGCGTACGCGGTGATTGGCCACGAGGTGAACTTGGCCTCGCCGAAACAGCTTCAAGAGGTGCTGTTCGGCGAACTCGGCCTACCGAAGACGCGCAAGCTGAAGACGGGATATTCGACGAATGCGGAGGCCCTCGCAGACCTGGTGGTGAAAACGGGCAACGAGTTCCCGCTGCTGCTGCTCCAGCACCGTGACCAGACGAAGCTGCGGCAGATGGTGGAGACGCTGTCCAAGGCCGTGGGACCGGACTCTCGCATCCACACGACGTACGTGCAGACCGGAGCCGCAACCGGGCGGCTGAGCTCGGCGGACCCGAACCTTCAGAACATTCCCGTACGCACCGACGACGGGAAGCGGATCCGGGCCGCCTTCGTCGCGGGCCCGGGGTATCACGACCTGCTCACGGCGGACTATTCGCAGATTGAGATGCGGATCATGGCGCACATGTCCCGGGATGCGGGCCTCATTGAGGCGTTCCGCAGTGGGGAGGACTTGCACCGTTTCGTCGGATCCCGCGTGTTCGGGGTCGAACCCAGCGAGGTGACCTCGGCGATGCGGTCCAAGGTGAAGGCGATGAGCTACGGGCTGGTGTACGGGCTGAGCGCCTTTGGGCTGTCGCGTCAGTTGCGCATCCCCCAGCGCGAAGCCCAGGACCTGATGGCCAGTTATTTCCGCCGTTTCGGTGGCGTGCGCGACTACCTGCGTGAGGTCGTCGAGCAGGCCAGGCAGGATGGGTTTACGACCACGCTGTTCGGAAGGCGTCGGCTATTCCCCGATCTGCGATCGTCGAATCGCGTGCTGCGCGATAACGCGGAACGGGCTGCCCTGAACGCGCCTATCCAGGGCACCGCGGCGGACATCATGAAGATGGCGATGATTCGCGTCTCTGACGCTCTTCGTTCTCGCGGGTGCGCGTCCCGGATGCTCCTGCAGGTGCACGACGAACTCATCTTCGAGGTGGCTGCTGGGGAGCACGAACAACTGGAGGAGCTCGTGGTGGACGCGATGTCCCACGCCGCGACCCTGGACGTCCCGCTGGATGTGCACGTCGGCTTCGGCCCCGACTGGAATACGGCGGCGCACTGATGACGGAGGCGCAGGCGCCCCATAGCGAGGCGGAGGTGATCGGGGTTCTCCGTCGGGTATTTCACCAGGGCCGGGATGTTCAGCTGGGGATCGGGGACGATGCGGCAGTCCTCGCGCCGGCCGAGGGGGCCGTGCTCGTGTCCACGGACATGCTCGTCGAGGGGGTGGACTTCGACCGTTCCTGGGCGAGTTGCCTGGACATCGGGTGGAAATCGGCTGCGGTGAACATCTCCGACATCGCCGCGATGGGCGCAGAACCGAATGCGCTGGTGGTGTCGCTGGAGGTTCCGCCGCAGTGCGGGCTGGATGACATCGAGGAGCTCGCGCGTGGGGTGCAGGAGGCGATCGATGCGCTCGCACCGGGTGCATCTGTCGTGGGTGGAGACCTCTCGTCTGGCGCGCAGATGGCGGTGAGTGTGACCGTGCTCGGTCGGCTCGCTGCGGGCGAGCACGCGGTCACCCGTGCGGGTGCGCGGCCGGGGGATGTGCTCGCGTACTGGGGGAAGCTGGGGTACGCCGCGGCGGGTCTGGCTGTGCTCCGCGGAGGCCAGGTCGGTTCCGCATCTGCGGCTGCGCTCGAGGCGTGCGCCGCTCAATTGCGGCCGCGGCCCTCCGTCGAGGCTGGTCGAACCGCACGGGAATACGGTGCGACGGCGATGATGGACGTGTCAGATGGGTTGGCGGTGGACGCCTCACGGATGGCGGGTGCCTCGGAAGTGACGATTCGTTTCGACCCAACCGCATTTCCGAAGCTCGTGACCGGTCTGGGCTGGACGCGCTACGAGCTGGGGTTGGACCCCTGGGCTCTGGTCTTTGCGGGGGGAGAAGATTTCGGCCTGCTGGCTACCTTCCCCGCGGACGATATCCCCGACGGGTTCTTGCGTCTGGGCACGGTGGAATCACCCGCGTATGCACCCGTTCTGTTGGGGGATCGAACGCTCGACTATCCGGAATGGGATCACTTCTCAGGAAAACGCCGTTAGCACTTGTCGGCGGTACGCGCAACACGTTATGCTGGTGGATTGGTGTACCAACACCACAATCACAATTTGTCCGTTTGCTTCGGATGACCCGTGCCCGGGGGTGCGGTGCTGTTCGAGGCCTGATTAATATCCGTACTGGAGTACTACCTTAATGACAAGCGCAGTCGACCAAAAGGCTCCTCAGGTTGCCGTCAACGATATTGGTTCCTCTGAAGACTTCCTGGCCGCGGTCGAGCAGACACTGAAGTTCTTCAACGATGGAGACCTGATCGAGGGAACCGTCGTCAAGATCGACCGAGACGAGGTTCTCCTCGACGTCGGTTATAAGACCGAGGGCGTCATTCCCTCCCGTGAGCTTTCCATCAAGCATGATGTTGATCCCTCGGAGGTCGTCTCCGTAGGGGACACCATCGAGGCCCTCGTCCTTCAGAAGGAGGACAAAGAGGGGCGACTCATCCTCTCGAAGAAGCGTGCCCAGTATGAGCGTGCCTGGGGCGATGTGGAGCGCATCAAGGAAGCAGATGGTGTCGTCAAGGGCACCGTCATCGAGGTCGTCAAGGGCGGCCTGATCGTAGACATCGGTCTGCGTGGCTTCCTCCCCGCATCCCTCATCGAGCTGCGCCGCGTGCGCGATCTGACCCCCTACCTGGGTCAGGAGATTGAGGCGAAGATCCTGGAGCTCGACAAGAACCGGAATAACGTCGTTCTGTCCCGCCGGGCTCTGCTCGAGGAGACGCAGTCAGCATCCCGCACCACCTTCCTGCAAGAACTCAAGAAGGGCCAGATCCGCAAGGGTGTTGTGTCCTCGATCGTGAACTTCGGTGCGTTCGTCGACCTCGGCGGCGTGGACGGTCTCGTGCACGTGTCCGAGCTCTCCTGGAAGCACATCGAGCACGCCAGCGAGGTTGTCGAGGTTGGCCAGGAGGTCACCGTCGAGGTGCTCTCCGTTGAGCTCGACCGCGAACGCGTTTCGCTGTCGCTCAAGGCGACCCAGGAGGACCCGTGGCAGGTGTTCGCCCGCACGCATGCGATCGGGCAGGTCACGCCGGGCAAGGTCACGAAGCTCGTTCCGTTTGGTGCCTTTGTCCGCGTCGCAGATGGCATCGAAGGCCTCGTGCACATCTCCGAGCTGTCGGATCGTCACGTGGACCTCGCCGAGCAGATCGTCTCCGTAGGGGAGGATGTGTTCGTCAAGGTCATCGACATCGACCTGGACCGCCGCCGCATCTCGCTGTCTCTAAAGCAGGCCGACGATTCGGTGGATCCGGACTCGACCGAGTTCGATCCGGCCATGTACGGCATGATCACCGAATACGACGAGAACGGCAACTACAAGTACCCCGAGGGCTTCGACCCGGAGACGAACGAGTGGAAGCCGGGCTTCGAGGCCGAGCGCGACAAGTGGGAGCAGGACTACGCGGCTGCACAGCAGCTGTGGGAGGCCCACAAGGCTCAGGTGGCCGCTCGTCGCGAAGCCGAGGCCCAGACCGCGCTCGAGGCAGGCGATGCGTTGCCGACCTCCTACTCCGGATCCTCGCACCATGAGGGAACCCTGGCAGATGATGCCTCGCTGGCAGCTCTCAAGGAGCAGCTCGAGTCTCGCTGATAGATTCCCCAGCTAGCTGGTCACATACGGAGGCGGTCCTACGGGGCCGCCTCCGTGCGTGTATCCGGGGGGGGTGCAGCACGTCGCACGTCGAGACAAATTCCGCGTCTGGCCCGCGACGCGGCAGAATGGACCCTATGACGGTGATCGCGGTAACCGGAGGAATCGGTGCGGGCAAGAGTACCGTGTGCCGGCGGCTCGGCCAGCTCGGTGCGCAGGTCATCGACGCGGACCAGCTCGCACGCGACGTCGTGGCGCCCGGAACACCAGGATTGGCGGAGGTCGTCCGAGCCTTCGGTCCGGACGTGCTGAACGCGGATGGATCCCTGAATCGTCCGGCACTGGCGGCCGTGGTGTTCTCCGATCCCGATCGCCGTGCGGTGCTCAACGGGATCATCCACCCGCGCGTCCAGGCGGAGAGTGAACGACTCGTGGCTGCCGCCGGCCCCGGGGCGACCGTGGTGTACGACATTCCGCTGCTGGTGGAAACCGGCGGCCGTTCCCGGTTCGATATCGTGGTGGTCGTCACCGCGCCACGTGAGATGCGCATCGCCCGTTTGGTGTCAGAACGGGGGATGACGCGCGCTGAGGCCGAGCGCAGGATAGACGCCCAGGCAACAGACGCCGAGCGCGCCGCTGTTGCGGATGTGCTGATCGACAGTTCCGGGTCGATTGCGGACACGTGGATCGAGGTGGATGCGCTGTGGCGGCGCATCCAGGAGGGCTCTCTTCCCACCCGTTCCGTTCGCTGACAGAAAAGTCGAATATATGTTCGACGTCGTCGCCTAATATGGTGGTCATGCATGTAACTCGAGCCGTTCACCCGTTTCAGGTAGTCAGCGACTACCAGCCCTCGGGCGACCAGCCGAAGGCGATCGCTGAGCTGACGGAACGTATCCAGAATGGGGAACGCGATGTCGTGCTCATGGGTGCGACCGGCACGGGGAAATCCGCCACAGCCGCGTGGCTCATCGAGAAAGTGCAACGTCCCACGCTCGTGCTGGCGCACAACAAAACCCTCGCGGCACAGCTCGCCAACGAGCTGCGTGAACTCCTCCCGAATAATGCCGTCGAGTATTTCGTGTCCTATTACGACTACTACCAGCCCGAAGCATACGTTCCACAGACGGACACCTTTATCGAGAAGGATTCCTCGATTAACTCCGAGGTGGAGCGGTTGCGTCACAGCGCTACCCGTTCTCTCCTGTCGCGCCGTGATGTCGTGGTGGTGTCCACGGTGTCGTGCATCTACGGCCTGGCCACCCCGGACGAGTACTTACAAGCGATGCTGCCCATCCATGTCGGTATGCAGATGGATCGGGATGAACTGATCCGGCATTTCCTGTTCATGCAGTACAAGCGCAACGACATCGAATTCGTGCGGGGCAATTTCCGTGTGCGCGGTGACGTGGTGGAGATCATCCCCATGTACGACGAACTGGCCGTGCGTGTCGAATTCTTCGGCGACGAGGTCGAGTCAATCTCCTACCTTCATCCGCTCACCGGAGAGGTGATCAGCACTGAGGACTCGATCGCGATCTTCCCGGCATCCCACTATGTCGCCTCGGAAGCGACGATGGCGCGTGCCTGTGAATCGATACGCACGGAGTTGCAGGACAGGCTGGCGGAATTGCGGTCGCAGAACAAGCTCCTCGAAGCGCAACGGCTGGAGATGCGTACGACCTACGATCTGGAGATGATGGAGCAGCTCGGGTTCTGCTCCGGCATCGAGAACTACTCCCGTCACATCGACGGGCGCGCTGCGGGGGAACCTCCCCACTGCCTGCTGGACTATTTCCCCGACGACTTCCTGACGATCATCGACGAGTCCCACGTGACGGTGCCGCAGATCGGCGCCATGTATGAGGGGGATATGTCCCGCAAGCGCACTCTCGTCGAATTCGGTTTCCGGTTGCCCAGTGCGATGGACAACCGACCGCTGACGTGGCGGGAATTCCAGGACAGGGTGGGTCAGACGGTGTACATGTCCGCCACACCCGGAGACTACGAGCTGGGCGTCGCCGACGGCGTCGTGGAGCAGATCATCCGTCCCACCGGACTCGTCGATCCGAAGATCGAGGTGAAGCCTACCGCCGGGCAGATTGATGATCTGCTCGAGCAGATCCGGTTGCGTACCGCGCGGGATGAGCGCGTACTGGTCACAACACTGACGAAGAAGATGGCCGAGGATCTCACGGAGTTCCTCTCGGACGCTGGTGTTCGGGTCGAGTACTTACACTCCGATGTGGACACGCTGCGCCGGATCGAGATCCTGACCCAGCTGCGCAAGGGCGTCTATGACGTCGTGGTGGGCATCAATCTGCTCCGCGAGGGCCTTGACCTGCCCGAGGTCTCGCTGGTGAGCATCCTCGATGCCGACAAGGAGGGTTTCCTGCGTTCGACGCGCTCGCTCATCCAGACGATCGGCCGTGCCGCGCGCAACGTCTCCGGTGAGGTGCACATGTACGCCGACAGAATCACCGACTCGATGCGTCGTGCACTCGACGAGACGAACCGTCGCCGGGAGATGCAGATCGCGTACAACATGGAGCATGGGATCGACCCGCAACCGTTGCGCAAGAAGATCGCCGATATCACGGACACCCTCATCCGCGAATCTGCGGATACGGAGCAGCTGGTCGGAACGGGTGAGGCTGTCGCCCCCCGGCGCAGCGGACACGAGGGGGAGGACCAGCTCGAATCCCTCGCAGCGGAGCTCAACGCGCAGATGCTGGCGGCTGCAGATCAGTTACAGTTCGAACTCGCAGCACGGCTGCGCGACGAACTGGCGGACGTCAAGAAGGAGTTGCGCTCCCTGCGGTCGTCAACGCGGTAAGACTGGTGCCGGGAGAGTCCTGGTCCGGCCTCCTGCGCCCGGCACCAGACCGTGTGGTGTCCGATCGTGTGGTGTCCGACCGTGTGGGTGCCCCAGCGCTCGGTATCAGCGGAGCGTTTCGCGCATTCCCATGCGGGCGAGCACCACATTTTCGACGAGTTGCACCAGGTTGTACAGGATCAGCGTCACGATCGTGATCGTGGCCACGGATGCCCAGAGGTCGTCGTAGCGCGCAGATGCGCTGAACTTCGTGATCATCCCGCCGATGCCCTCACCCGTGGAGAGCCATTCTGCCAGCAATGCCCCGGTCATCGCCCCGGGCACGGACACGCGAGCCGCCGACAGGATCGAGGGCAGCGCCGCCGGGACCTTGACCTTCCGCAACGCGGTCCACGTGCTGCCGCCGTAGACGCGCACCAGGTCAAGCGACTGCGGGCTTGCCTGATTCAAGCCGAACATGATCGCGGCCAGGGCAGGGAAGAGCACGACGATGCTCCCAATCACGGCGACCGATGAGGTTGTCCCCAGCCCGGTGATGAGAATGATCACCGGAGCGATGGCGACGAGGGGAACGGTGCGCAGCAGCAGAGCCAGGGGCATGACGGCTGCGCGGACCGTTGCGGACAGGGAGAACACGAGAGCGAGGATGATCGCGATGAGCATCCCCGCGACGAACCCGAAGGCCGCATCGCGCAAGGTGGCGCCGAGCAGCGGCCAGAGAATGGCCCGGTGTGCCGCCGCCGTTTGGCTCGCGTCAGCACCGGCCTCCGTAATGAACAGATAACTGAACACGTCGACGGGGCCCTTGGCGAAGAACCGCGGGATGCGCAGGATGACGATCTGCCACAGGGCGATCACGATAATGAAGGCCGACAGCCCAGAAAGCAGACTGTGTCCGACTCCCCGCATGACCGCACGCGTGCGGGAGAAGGTCTGCGGCCGGGCCTCGAGGTGCACTGTCGTCATGACCGCTCTCCTGTGCCTCCGGAGACCCACGGGGTGACGATCCGGGAGAGCAGGCCCACCAGCGCGTACCCGGCAAATGCGACCAGAGCGCTGAGTAGGAAGACCGCCCATACCGCGGTGGAGTTGAGGTTCCCCTGGTACATGATCAGGATGGCCCCGACGCTGCGATCGGTGCCCCCCATGTACTCGCCGAGCACGGCACCGAGGAACGCACTCGGAACGGCGATCTGCAGCGCGTTGAGGATCGCCGGCAGCGCGGCGATGAGACGCACTTTGACGAGCTGATCCCAGGCGCTTCCGCCGTACACGCGGACGAGGTCGAGACTGGCCCGATCCGCTGACCGGAAGCCGAGCAGTGTCCCCACGACGGTCGTGAAGAAGATGGAGAGCGCAGCAAGAAAGATCGCGGTGGAGGAGGGGTCCCCCGGCCGCTTCGCCCCGCCGAGTACAGCGATGGAGATACCCCCGATCGCGACGATCGGCAGGCAGTAGGTCACGACGGCGACCTGCGTGATGAGGCCTTCCAGCCGGGGCAGCAACAGCACGAGGGCAGCCAGGACGAGGGCCAGGCCGTTGCCCCACAGGTAGCCGATCCCCGCCGCCGCCAGCGTGGGTTGGAAGACCGTCCACAGCGTGCCGATATTGCCCTGGAATAGCATCCAGTCCACGACGGCGACCGGTGTCGGCACGGGAGTGTAGGTGGTGCCCTCCGCGGGGGTGAAAACCGTCAGGGAGAACACCCACCAGGCGAGGATCAGTGCAACCAGGCCGATCACCCCGGCGACCCAACGAGGCATGCGACGCGTCATGCCTGGTCTCGCAAAGGGGAGGCGGGGGAGGAATGGCCGAACAGGATCTCCGAGGCGTGATCCACGAGGGCGTGGAACTCGGGAGTTCTCATCAACTCGGGGGTGCGCGGCCGGGGCAAGTCGATGTCAAGGATCTCCTTGACGCGTCCTGGCCGTGGTGACATGACCGCGACCTTGTCCGCCAAAAAGATTGCCTCGGTGATGCCGTGAGTGACCAGGAGCGTGGTGGCGGGCTTCTCCGTCCAGATGCGCAGGAGTTCCAGGTTCAGGTTCTGCCGGGTCATGTCATCGAGTGCACCAAACGGCTCATCCAAGAGCAGAACCGAAGGCCGCAGCACGAGTGCGCGGGCGATGGAGACGCGTTGCCGCATCCCCCCGGAAAGCTGTGATGGCCGGGCTTTTTCAAATCCCTGCAGGCCAACGAGCTGCAAGAGTTCGGAGATGTAGCCCAGGTCTGGCGTGCGCCCGGCGATTTCGAACGGAAGCCGAACATTCGCCTGAACACTGCGCCAGGGCAGCAGGGCATGATCCTGGAAGGCTATGCCCAGCGCAGAGGCCTTGCGCAGCTCGTCCGGGGTTTTCCCGTCAACGAGAACTTCGCCGCTAGAGGGCTTTTCCAGGTCGGCCAGGATGCGCAGGATGGTGGACTTTCCGCATCCGGAAGGCCCGAGCAGGGCGAGGAATGACCCCTGGTCGGTGTGCAGCGTGGCGTCGTCGAGCGCCTGAACGGTCTTACCGTGCCGTGCCGCGAACGTCTTGCTGAGGTGGGAGATTCGGATACCGGTGCCGAGTGTCGACTCGGCACCGGTATCCGTCGATGTGGAAGTGCTCATCGTATGGGGTTACGGAAGGTAGCTCTTCAGATCGGGATTCTCTGAGTAGATTTCGTCGATGATCGTGGTGTCGAACAGTTCGTCCACGGTCACGTCCCACCCGGCTGCCGCGAGGGAGGCGACGGTCTGCTCCTGGAGCTCATCCGAGATGGTGAACAGGCCATTCTCCTCGGTGTCCGCCGTCGAGATCAGGTCCTTTTCCGCTTCGACAGCCTGTGCCGTCTTTGTTGGGTCAAGAGCTTCTGCCGATGCGTCGCCCGTTGTGGCCTCGTTGTAGAAGTTGGTCACGACCTCGACCGTTGTGTCGGTGTCTTCCTGGAAGACATGCGTCCACCCCTTGATCTCGGCGATGAGGAATGCCTTGAGCAGGTCCTGGTTTGCCGCGAGGTACTCATCCGTCACCGCGTAGGTCTCGGCTACATAGGGCAGGCCGTTGTCTGCATAGGTCATGCTCGTGACGTCGTAGCCCATGTTCTCGACGGTGAGGACCTCATTGGTGGTGTACCCCACCCAGCCGTCGACGGTGCCGTCGATGAGCACGGTCGGATCGTATCCGACGCTCTGAATATCGACCTGATCTTCCGAGATCCCGTTGGCTGCGAGCAGCGCCTTGAATACGCTGGTGTTCGAGTCCTGGACTCCGATCGTCTTGCCGATCATGTCCTCGGGGCTCTGGATGTCGGCGCCGTCTGTCAGCGACACGATGGTGAACGGGTTCTTCTGGAAGGTTGCACCGATGATCTTCAGGGGAGCATCCTGTTCAGCGATCGCCGCGCCGACGGAGGCGGCGTCAGAGAGGGCGACCTGGACGGTGCCTGCCAGCAACTTGGTGACGCCCGTATCCGGGCCTGCGATACCGGTGACTTCGTCGAACCCGGCCTCGTCGTAATAGCCCTTGTCGTAGGCGTAGGCCTCGCCAGCGAACTCTTCGTTCTTGATCCACGAATACTGAACGCTGATGCTCCCGAAGCTCTGCTCCTCGCCGCTGGACGATTCGCTGGAGCCACCCGAGGAACAGGCGGTGAGGCCAAGGGTCAGGACGCCTGCGAGCGCACCAACCTTGACGAGTTTCCGCGTCGCCGACGCCAGAACGCCGGACCGTGAAAGCTGTGACATAGTGAGAGTTACCCTCCGTTGTGATTGCAGGATGTGGCGGGACACGCAAGCACTCGGAGTGTTCTCCGCCACGCTTCCATCTTCGCGAGGTGCGGACGCACATCCGTTACGCCTACGTTTCGCGCCGGTAAAAAGCGATCCGGATTAGCCCTCCGTCACCGTCTGCAGACTGTGCAGCCGGTATCGCGGAGTGAGTGTCTCCCGACCACCGAGACCTGCGAGTTCCAACGCCACACCCATTCCTACCACAGTCGCGCCGGTCTGCTCGACGAGAGAGGCGGAAGCTTCGAGTGTGCCGCCGGTGGCGAGCACGTCATCGAGCAGAAGGACACGACTGTCCGCGTCGAGCGCATCCGGGTGCATCTCCAGGGTGGCCTCTCCGTATTCGAGCGCATAGCTGCGCCGGATCACCGTCCCGGGAAGCTTGCCCGCTTTACGGATCGTCAGCGCGCCCACACCCGTGGCGTAGGCGGCCGCGGAGGCGAGCAGGAAGCCGCGAGCTTCGATCCCCGCGATCGCGGTGAACTCCCCGGCGAAGGGTGCGACGATTTCGTCAATAATCGCGTGGAGTGCACGCGCGTCGGCGAGGACGGGGGTGAGATCTCGGAAGAGGATTCCCGGCCGGGGAAAATCCGGGACGATGTCGGTGAGCTCGTTGAGATAGTCGAGTGCAGCGGAGGTGTCCATAGCATCCAGGCTACTCGCGCCAGACCGCGGTGTTGCGCATATGCTTGACAGGTCGTATCGCCCCGATAGCATCGAATATATATTCGAATTGTGGTGCGGGGAAGGCGTCCCGTGAAATGCTGAGGTTGTCGCTGTGATTGAAACTCCCCGTTCCCCTGTGCTCTCTGTTCGCGGTGCTCGGGTGCACAATTTGCAGAACATCTCGGTGAGCATCCCTCGGGATGCGCTCGTGATCTTCAGCGGGTTGAGCGGGTCAGGCAAGTCCTCCCTCGCGTTCGACACGATCTTCGCCGAGGGGCAGCGTCGCTATGTCGAGAGCCTGTCCAGTTACGCCCGGCAATTTCTCGGCCGGGTGGACCGTCCGGACGTGGACTTCATCGAAGGGCTCAGCCCGGCGGTGTCCATCGACCAGAAGAGCACGAACCGCAATCCGCGTTCCACGGTGGGAACGATCACCGAGATCTACGACTACATGCGATTGCTGTGGGCGCGTGCGGGCAAGCCGCACTGCCCGGTGTGCGGTGAGCCGATCAGCAAACAGACGCCGCAGCAGATCGCAGATCGCCTGCTGGGGTTGCCCGAGGGGACCCGGTACCTCGTCCTCGCACCGGTGGTCGATGGTCGTAAGGGTGAGTTCGTGGACCTGCTGCGCAACCTGGCCACCCAGGGGTTTTCCCGTGTCGTGGTGGATGGGCAGCTGTACCCCCTGGGGGAGGTCCCGGCACTGAAGAAGCAGGTCAAGCACTCCATCTCCGTCGTCGTGGATCGGCTCGTGGCGCGCCCCGGCGCTGAGGCGCGAGTAACGGACTCGGTGGAGACGGCCCTGGGCGTGGCCAACGGTGTGGTTGTGGTCGAGAAAGTGGATGCGGAGGGCGCGGACCGGTTCGTGCGCTTCTCCGAGCACCTGTCCTGCCCCCAACAACATCCCCTCGCTCTGACAGAGATCGAACCGCGTACGTTCTCGTTTAACGCGCCATTTGGAGCTTGCCCCCGATGCGGCGGGCTGGGCACGAAGATGGCGGTGGATGCGGAGCTCATCCTTGGCGACGAAAGCCTGAGTATCAACGAAGGCGTGATTCTGCCCTGGTCTTCCGGGAACAAGGGGCTGTACAACTACTTCGAGCACCTGCTCGCCGGGCTGGCGGTCAGCTATGGTTTCTCCCTGGACACGCCCTGGCATGATCTTCCCGAGAGCGTGCGCTCGATCATCCTGCACGGCAAGGACTTCGAAGTGAAGGTCCGCTACCGGAACAGATTCGGACGGGAGATTACGTACTCGTCGGGCTTCGAGGGAGTGATGCCATACCTGGAACCTGTCTCTTATACACATCT
>DGEZ01000054.1:0-131 GCA_002391425.1 Micrococcales bacterium UBA3913
AGATGTGTATAAGAGACAGAGTGGGAGCAGTTGCAGGCCTCCGCCGCACAGTCGAAAGCCCCCGCGCTGCTGCACTCGGAGCCAGACCTGCTCATCAAGATTGTGCGGGACGTCTTCAACGAGGACTTCAC